>JAOBAU010000204.1 GCA_025463165.1 Acidobacteriota bacterium
CGGTCGTGGCGGAGCGCGCGGAGGTTCGCGTCGCGAGGGAGGCGGTGGTGGCGGCGGGCGGGGGAGAGGGCGCGGACGTTCGTCGCGCGATGAAGGTCCGTCATTTCAGAGCGGCGACTTCGAGCGCTTCGCCCCGACCGAGACGCCTGAACAAGGTCCGCAGTCGGATATGGCGAAAGTCGTTCGCGACTGGGTGGAAGAGGTGCTCGATCTCGTGCGTATCGACGTCGCCGTTCGCACCGAAGAAAACGAGACGCAGATTCACGTTCGTCTTTACGGCCGTGATGCCGGACGGATGATCGATCGTCATGGCGAGTTGCTCGATGCCGTGCAGGTTCTCGCGAACAAAGCGCTGACCGGACGGAAAGTCGAGAAAGAGATCGAGCTCGATTGCGAGGCGTTCAAAGAGCGTCGCGCGGAGACGCTCACCGCGCAGGCGCGCGAGTTGGCCGATCGCGTTCGCCGCGATGGCCGCGAACAACTGTTGCCGGCGATGAGTCCTGTCGAACGCCGCATCATTCACCTGGCGTTGCAGGATGACGCCGAGGTTGCGACGGAATCGCGCGGCGAAGGATTCTTCAAGCGGGTGGCGGTGATTCCGCGGCCGGCGAGCGCTCCGACGGAGTCGTGAGCTCCGCGGCGTTCGACACCATCGTCGCGCCGGCCACTCCGGTCGGCCGCAGCGCACTGGCGGTCGTGCGCATCGACGGGCCGCGGACTTCCGCGATCATCGACACGCTGACCGGTGGACCTTCGGATCAACGGATTGCAGTACATCGGTACCTGAATCACAACGGTGAGCTGCTGGACGATTGCGTCGTCGTCCGCTACGTCGCGCCGCACTCCTTCACCGGGAACGATCTCGCTGAACTGACCCTCCACGGGAACCCGCTGCTGGTCGAGCGGGTGATCGCGGCCGCGGTGGAGCTCGGGGCGCGGATCGCAGAGCCGGGCGAATTCACGGAGCGCGCGGTGCTGAACGGAAAGCTCGACCTCGTGCAGGCGGAGTCGATCGCCGATCTGATCGCCGCCCGGACGACGCTCCAGGCGAAGTTGTCGCTGACGAACCTGCGCGGCGCACTGAGCACGAAGGCGCAAGGGATTCGCGAGTCGCTGCTGTTCGTAATCTCGCGGCTCGAGGCGGCTCTCGACTTTTCCGAGGAAGGCTACGACTTCATCTCTCGCGCCGAAGCTCGGGCAAAGATCGAGGAAGCAATCGCGGCCTGCCGGTCGATATCCGACACCTGGCGACGCGGTCGCGCGACGACGGCCGGGCTGAGTCTCGTGATTCTCGGGCGGCCGAATGCCGGGAAGTCGACGCTGCTCAACCGGCTGGTCGGGAGCGAGCGCGCGATCGTGACGCCGATTCCGGGCACGACGCGCGACATCGTCAGGGAGACGATCGAGATCGGCGGGCTGCCGGTGACGATTGCTGATACGGCGGGGCTGCGGGAAAGCAGCGACGTCGTGGAAGGGATCGGGATCGAGCGGGCGCGTGAAGCGGCGGCTGGCGCGGACATCGTTCTTTATCTGATCGATGCGACCTCCGGGCGGACTGCGGAGGATGAACGGGAACTGGCGACGCTCGACGAGCCGTTGCTCGTCTGGACGAAGAACGATCTCGCGCCGGCTCCCGGTCTGGCGATCAGCGCGAAGACCGACGCCGGAGTCAGCGAACTGCTCGCTCGACTTGATGCGCTCGTCCGTGATCAGTTCGCGGTGCCGGAGAGCTCGGCGACAATCGTGAACGAGCGTCAGCGCCAGGCGATCACCGCCTGCGAACAGTCGCTGGAGGTTGCGTTGCAGTCGCTCGACGCCGGCTACGAGGAACCGATCGTCGTTGTCGATCTCTACCGGGCGTCGAATGCGCTCGGTGTTCTGACCGGCGCCATCACCAACGACGACATCCTGACGGAGATCTTCTCGAAGTTCTGTATCGGGAAATAGCCGCCGTGCGGCAATGTTCCACGTGGAACGTATGGAACAACGCTTCGACATCGTAGTGATCGGAGGAGGCCACGCCGGCGCGGAGGCCGCGCGCGTTGCTGCGCGCGGCGGCGCGAAGGTCGCGCTCGTGACGATGCTTCGCGAAGCGATCGGCCGAATGTCGTGCAATCCCGCCATCGGTGGACTCGCCAAAGGGAACCTCGTCAAAGAGATCGACGCCCTCGGCGGACTGATGGGGGAGGCAACCGATCGCGCCGGCATCCAGTTCAAGGTGCTGAACCGCTCCAAAGGTCCCGCCGTTCAGGGACCGCGCGCGCAGTGCGATCGCGATATCTACGCGGCGACCGTGCTCGAGCTGCTCGAACAGGAGCCGAATCTCACCATCGTGGAAAGTGCCGTCACGTCGCTGCTCCATGATGGGAAGGCCGTTCGCGGCGCGTTGCTACAGGATGAAACACGCCTGAATGCCCGCGCCGTGATCGTTACGACAGGCACGTTTCTCCGCGCGCTCATGCATTCGGGAGAGGTGAAAACGGCCGGCGGACGCTTCGGCGAACCGTCCGCGGAGACGCTTTCCGACTCTCTGCGCGCTCTCGGGCTGCAGCTCGGCCGGCTGAAAACCGGCACGCCGCCCCGCATCCTCCGCGACTCCGTCGACTTCTCGAAGATGGAGGAAGCGCCGGGCGACGCCGTTCCGCGACCGTTCTCGATCATCACCGATCGCATCCCGCTGCCGCAGGTGCTCTGTCATCTGACCTACACCGGCACGGAAGCCCACGAACTGATTCGCGCGAATCTTCACCGCGCACCGATGTACTCCGGTCAGATCGCGGCCGCCGGGCCGCGTTACTGCCCGTCGATCGAAGACAAAGTCGTCCGTTTCGCCGACAAAGAGCGCCATCAGGTATTCGTTGAACCGGAGGGCCTCCAGCATCCGTGGCTCTACCTGAACGGGATTTCGACCTCGCTGCCGCCCGACGTCCAAGACGGCGTCGTTCGTTCGCTGGCCGGTTTCGAGCACGCCGTGATCGCTCGTTACGGCTATGCGGTTGAGTACGACTTCGTGAATCCGGAGCAGCTTGAGCCGACGCTCGCCGTTCGCGACGTCGACGGACTCTATCTTGCCGGTCAGATCAACGGCACTTCCGGTTACGAGGAAGCGGCCGCACAGGGACTTCTCGCCGGGCTGAACGCGCTGCAACTCGTGCGCGACCGCGAGCCGGTCATCCTTCGCCGCGACGAAGCCTACGCCGGAGTGATGATCGACGATCTCGTCACGCTTGGTACCACTGAGCCTTATCGAATGTTCACCTCGCGCGCAGAGCATCGCCTGCTTCTCGGCTGCGACTCCGTCTACGAGCGGCTTTCGCCGATCGCGGCCCGGCTCGGCGTCCTCGATGGGGAGCGGAAGCGCCGCGTCGACGGGCGGCAGGAGCGAGTTACCCGCGCTCGCGATCTCTCTTTGAATACTTTCCTGACGCCCGATCGGGAAACCGTTGTGCTGCTCGACGGGATGGAGCTCTCCATCTCGGAGAAATCGAGCGTCGCAAAACTGCTTCAGCGGCCCGACTTCAACCTGACGCGCTTCCTCGACACCGTTTCGCTGCCCGGGCTCAGGGCCGCATTCGAAGCGTTGAACGAAGAAGAGACGGAGGCGGTCGTCAGCCGGCTTCGCTACTCCGGCTACATCGAACGGCAGGAGCGCGAAGCGGCCAAGCTGTCGCAGGACGAGGCGGTGGCGATTCCGGCCGGCATCTCCTACGCGCTGCCGGGACTCTCGCGGGAAATGGTCGAGAAGCTCAGCTTCGTTCGTCCGGTCTCGCTCGGCCAGGCGAGCCGGATCCCCGGTGTGACGCCTGCGGCGATCGCAATTCTGCGGATGCACATACGGCGTGGCGTTCGGGCGGCCTCGTGACGGAGAAGCTCGAGCTCTACAAGCGACTCCTGCTGCAGTGGACCGAAAAGGTCAATCTGATCGGACCGGAAGCAAAGGCAAACATCGACGACCACATCGCCGAGGCGGTGATGGCGGCGGAGCTGGTGAAGCCGGAGGGGGAGTGTCTCGACTTCGGGAGTGGCGGCGGGTTGCCGGCGATTCCGATGGCGATCATGGCGCCGGAGTCGCGATTCTCGTTAGTCGAGGCCGATCAGAAGAAGTGGGCGTTTCTCAAGCACGTGGTGCGGGAGTGCGGGTTGAACGCGGTGGTATACGGTGATAGATTGTCGCGCGCTCTGGCGCGGTTCCCCCCTTCGCTTCGATTTTCCCTCGTCACTTCACGTGCGGTTGGAAGTCCGGAAGAGTGGGTGCCGTCGCTGGCAGCGTGGATGGAGCCGGGCGGGAGGGTGGCTCTTTTCCAGAGCACACCCGATGTTCCGCCGATCGCAGGATTTGAAAAAACCGAGGTCTTCCGTCTTCCTCGCGGCGTCTCCAACTATCTCGTAATGCTGATGTTCCACGTGAAACAGTAATGGCCGCCAGGATCGTATCGCTCGCAAATCAAAAGGGTGGAGTCGGTAAAACGACGACCGCCATCAACCTCAGCGCCTCCCTCGCGGCGTGCGAGCGCAAAGTCCTGCTCATCGACCTCGATCCGCAGGCGAACGCGACCTCCGGCGTCGGCCTGCCCAAGAACGACGCCGATTCGATGTATCCCGTTCTGGTGGAAGGACTTAGCATCCGCAAAGCCATCCGCCAAACCGAACTCCCGACGTTTCACATTGCTGCCTCGTCCGTTGACCTCGTCGCCGCCGAGCTTGAGCTCTCCGACGCCATCGGCCGCGAGTTCCACCTGCGCCGCTCGCTCCAGGAAGTCATCAATGAGTATGATTACATCCTTATTGATTCTCCGCCGTCACTTGGTCTTCTGACCATCAACGGCCTGACGGCCGCGCACTCCGTGCTCGTTCCGATGCAGTGCGAGTACTTCGCAATCGAAGGTATCGCTCAACTGATCAACACCGTCGAGCGCGTGCGCGACCTCCTCAATCCCGGCCTCGACATCGAAGGGATCGCCCTGACGATGTACGACGAACGGATGAACCTCGCCAAACAGGTCGCCGAAGAGGTCCGCCAGCACTTTGGCGACAAGGTCTACAAGTCGGTCATCCCGCGCAACGTCCGTCTCGGCGAGGCGCCATCGTTCGGGAAGCCCATCATTCTTTACGATATTCGGTCGCGCGGCAGCGAAGCCTACGTCAGCCTCGCGAAAGAATTCATTCAGCGCGCGGAGAACGTCATCGGATGAGCCAGAAAAAGGTCCTCGGCCGCGGCCTCGGCGCCCTCATTCCGCAACGACCGGCTGAAGCGGCTGCGCCGGTTGCACCGGCCGCCCCGCAAACGGGACTGCTGCTCGTCCCGATCAATCACATCTCGCCGAACCCGTACCAGCCGCGAAAGACGTTCAACGAAGCGTCGATCGAAGAGTTGGCGCGCAGCGTCAAAGAACACGGCATCGTTCAGCCGCTCGTCGTCACGCGGCTGACTGAAGATCGCTACAAGCTGATCGCCGGCGAGCGCCGCTTCCGCGCGGCGATGAAGGCGGGACTGACTCACGTTCCTGTCGTCGTCAAAGACGACATGAGCGAAGGACACGCGCTCGAGATCGCGCTCATCGAGAACATCCAGCGCGAAGATCTGAACCCGATCGAAGAAGCGCTGGCCTATCACCAGCTGCACGAAGAGTTCGGCCTGACGCAGGAGGAGATCTCCAAACGCGTCGGCAAGGAACGCTCGACCGTCGCCAACTTTCTGCGGCTGCTCAAGCTCCCGGATGGCGTGAAGAAACTGCTCGCTGCCGGCCAGCTGTCGATGGGACATGCGCGAGCGCTGCTCGCGGTCGAAGCTCCGCGCAAACAGGAGCAGCTCGCAGAACGCGTCGTGAAGAAGAACCTCAACGTCCGCCAGACAGAAATGCTCGCGGCCGAAAGCTCACCAAAGGCGGGCGACGCCAAAGAGAAAGACAAAGACGTCTTCACGCGCGACGCGGAAGACAAGCTGACAAGAACTTTGCGTGCAAAAGTAGAGATCGATCGAAAGCGCCGCGGAGGCGTGATTCACATCCGCGTGTCGAGCGAAGAAGAGATGATTCGCATCGTGGATGAACTGATGGGGAGAAGGCGATGAAAGGCAAAAGCGGAGAGCTGAACGGGTTTCTCGATCGCGGATCGTCATTCAAGGGCGAACTCGAGTTCGAAGACACGATGCGCATCGACGGCAAGTTCAACGGGAAGATCAGTTCGAAGAACGAGCTGATCGTCGGCGAGAGCGCGCACATCGAAGGCGACGTGCACGTCGGCCGCATTGCCATCAGCGGCACCGTCGTCGGCCGCATCGTCGCCGCGCAGCGCGTCGAGATTCATCGCAACGGCAAGGTCTACAGCGACATCGACACGCCGGCGCTGATCATCGAAGAAGGGGCGATCTTCCAGGGCAACTGCGTGATGGGCGACAAGAAAGCCGCCAACGTGACGAACATCGCCGCGAAAGCGTAGGAGTTACGCCCAGCCGTTCATCCGCGCGGCGAGCACGATCGCTTCCGGAATCGTATACACGTCTTCCGGTCCGAGCTCATCCTCCCACTGCAGGTCCCACGCGGCGGCCTGCTTTTCGTCGTCGCTCGCGGCGGTGAAGTTGAGATCGCAGACGTCGCCGATGTAGCGCCCGGCATCGCGCAGCGGCAGCCCGAACGTGCGGCAGACCAGCGGCCTGCTCTCATACATCATGCAGGCGCCGGAATCGTCGAGATTCGGACACGGCGTCGTCGCCGTGCGATCGAAGAACGCGTCCTTCTCGAGCGGCGAGCATTCGCGCAGGTTCGGGTGGCGGCTCGAGGCGATGATGCCGACCGCGCGGCGGATGATCATCTTCCTTCGCGACGGGTGCAGTTTCGCGAGCCCTTCCGCGATCACCGGTACGTCGCCGGAGCCGATCTCGAAGAGCCCGTGGCAGCAGAGCGAGCAGCCGCGTCCGCACTGGAGATTCTGTCCCTGTGAACCTGCGACGGAACTGAAGAACGCGTCGGCTCTTCCGAGGACGTTTTTGTAGCGATCGTCGGCCATTGCGCGAGAGAACCGAACGGGTGACAACGTTCTTTCCCTTGTGGTATACAGCGGCGGCTTTCTGGACGCCGCCCGGCCCTCTTTCGCGTCGTTCCGTGGCAGCGCTTTCCACTGAAACGTATGCAGATCAAACTTCAGCCCGATATCTCTCTGCTCATCGTGATGGCGATTTTCGTCGTCAACTACTTCGTCGTGCGCCGTTTTTTCATCAAGCCGATCGCCGAAGTTCTCGACGCTCGTGAGGATGAAACGCGCACCGCGGAAGAGCTCTACGAGCAGTCGCTGGCGCGTTTCAACGAAGAAGCCGCGAAGATGGAAGAGCAGCTCCACGTCGCCAAGCGCGAAGCCGCCCACGTGCGTGAACGTTTCCGCGGCGAAGCCGCTTCGTTTCGCAGCGGAGTCGTCGAGAAGACTTCCACCGAAGCGAAAGCGATCGTTGCCGAAGCGGACACGAAACTCTCTGCCGATGTCGTCGCGGCGCGCACGCGCATCGTGACCGAATCGGAAGCGCTCGCGCACCTCGCCGCCGAGCGAATTCTCGGGAGGGCCGTCTGATGCGCCGCCTGATTTTCATCATCGCGCTCGTGCTGCTGCCGTCGTTCGCGATGGCGCAGGAGCATCCGGCCAGCGATGCGCCGAACGACATCGCGCACGGCGCCGAAAAAGATGCGCATGAGAAGGTGCATCCGACCGAAAACCACGGCGAGGAACATGCCGCTCCGAAAACGTACTTCGGCATCCCGGGCTGGATCCTGAAGCTCGCGAACATGCTCCTCTTCATCGGCGTGCTCGCGTATCTGATCGCCGGCCCCGCGAAGAAAGCGTTCGCCGCGCGTGGCGAGCAGATTCGCCGCGACATGCAGGAAGCACGCGAGCGACGAACGAAAGCCGATCAGCTGGCGGCCGATATTCA
The DNA here is from genome assembly GCA_025463165.1 of Acidobacteriota bacterium. Taxonomy (GTDB): domain Bacteria; phylum Acidobacteriota; class Thermoanaerobaculia; order Gp7-AA8; family Gp7-AA8; genus JAOBAU01. Next base: position 7,919 of record JAOBAU010000204.1, read on the forward strand.
GGCGCGCCTGACGCAGATCGAAACCGAAGTGCGTTCCATTCATGAACGTGCGCAGACGGAAGGGGAGCGGCAGAAGCGCGAGCTGATCGCCGCCGCCGAAGCCGAGGCCGCGAAGATCCTCGCGAACGCACGGAACGAAGTCGACAACCGGCTCAAGCACGCGCGTCACGAGTTGACGGAGTACGCGGGACAGCTTGCCGCGAAACGCGCGGAAGAGATCCTGCGCGAGAAGATCACGCCGGCCGATCAGCAGAAGCTGTTCAGCGAGAGCGTGCGCGAAGTCGGTGAGGTGAACGCGTGATTCGTCGCTTCGCACGCCCGTACGCGCGGGCCATCATGGACATCACCGGCACTCCGCAGAAAGCAGCGGAGCTACGCAACGAACTGCAGCGCTTCGCCGACGCTTTGCGCGGCGCGAGCGATCTCCGCCTGCTCTACGCGAACCCCGGCATCGATCTGCCGGTAAAGATCAGCATCACGGAACAGATCGCGAAGAAGCTCGGCCTCTCCGATCTCGCGGTGAAAGTGCTCGACGTTCTGATCCGCAACCATCGCATCAATGACATCGACGGGATTCTCGACGCGCTCACGGCGTACGTGAACAAAGAGCTCGACATCGCCGTCGCCGACGTCGCCACCGCGCACAAGCTCAGCGAGCCTGAGATCGCCCAGTTGCGCACCACGCTCGAGAAGCAGGCCGGCCGTCGCGTCGAGATGCACCTGACCGTCGATCCGACGCTCCTCGGCGGCTTCGTGGCGCGGATCGAGAGCCGGATCTTCGACGCATCGGTCGTCGGCAAGATCGAGAAATTTCGTCAATCATTAGCTTAGTGAATTTGTCGCCGCTTATCGGGAGACTTTATGGCTGTTGATTTGAAAGCAGAAGAAATCACAGAGATTATTCGACAGCAGTTAAGCGGCATCGGCCGCGGCGTCGATGTTGCCGAAGTCGGCACCGTTACGTCGGTCGGCGACGGCATCGCGCGCGTCTACGGGCTCGATCGCGTCATGGCTGGCGAGCTCGTCGAATTTCCTCACGGCATTGCCGGTCTCGCCCTCAATCTCGAGGAAGACAACGTCGGCTGCGTGCTGCTCGGTGAAGCATCGATGATCCGTGAAGGCGATCAGGTCAAGCGCACCGGACGCATCATGTCCGTGCCCGTCGGCCCCGGCATGATCGGCCGCGTCGTCAATCCGCTCGGTGTTCCGATCGACGGCAAAGGTCCGATCAACGCCGCCGAGTACTACCCGATCGAGCGCCTCGCGCCCGGCGTCATCGACCGCATGCCGGTCAAGATGCCGCTGCAGACCGGACTGAAAGCCATCGATGCGATGATTCCGATCGGCCGCGGCCAGCGCGAGCTGATCATCGGCGATCGCCAGACCGGCAAGACCGCCGTCGCCGTCGACGCGATCATCAACCAGAAAGGCAAAGACGTCGTCTGCGTCTACGTCGCCATCGGTCAGAAAAAATCGACGGTCGCGCAGATCGTGAAGACCCTCGAAGAGTACGGCGCGATGGACTACACCATCGTCGTCAACGCTTCCGCCTCCGATCCCGCGCCGCTGCAGTACCTCGCGCCGTACGGCGGTTGCGCGATGGGCGAGTACTTCCTCTACAACGGCAAGCACGCGCTCGTGATCTACGACGATCTCTCGAAGCACGCGCAGTCGTATCGCGAGATCTCGCTACTGCTCCGCCGCCCGCCCGGCCGCGAGGCATATCCCGGCGACGTCTTCTATCTCCACTCGCGCCTCCTGGAGCGCGCCGCGAAGTTGTCCGATGCGCAAGGCGGCGGTTCACTCACCGCGCTGCCGATCATCGAGACGCAGGCCGGCGACGTCTCCGCGTACATCCCAACGAACGTCATCTCGATCACCGACGGCCAGATCTTCCTCGAGACGGACCTCTTCCACTCCGGTGTCCGTCCTGCGATCAACGTCGGCATCTCGGTTTCGCGAGTCGGTGGCTCGGCACAGATTCGCGCGATGCGCGCCGTCTCAGGCACGCTTCGACTCGACCTCGCGCAGTACCGCGAGCTCGCCGCGTTTGCGCAGTTCGGCTCCGACCTCGACAAGGTCACGCAGGCGCAGCTCAACCGCGGACGGCGTCTCGTCGAGATCCTGAAGCAGGGACAGTACTCGCCGATGCGCATCGGTCTGCAGACCGCGTCGATCTTCGCCGGCACGAAAGGCTTCCTCGACAACCTCGCCGTCGAAGCGGTTCGTCCGTTCGAAGCGGCGCTGCATCAGTGGCTGATCGATGACAAAGCCGATCTCGTCGACCGCGTCGAGAAAGCGTCGAAGTTCGATGACGCGCTCTCCGGCGAGGTGCATGCCGCCATCACCGAATTCAAAAATCTCTACGTGAAAGACAACGCGGGCGTGCTCGCAGCGTAACGACCGATGCCAAGCACGATCGACATCCGGCGCCGCATACGCAGCGTCAAGAACACGCAGCAGATCACCAAGGCGATGAAGATGGTCGCCGCGGCGAAACTGCGCCGCGCGCAGGACCGCATCTTCGCGGCTCGTCCGTACGCGGCCGGTCTGCGCCAGGTGCTCTCGTCCGTCGCGGCGCGCGTCGAGAACGCCACGCATCCGCTTCTCGCGGAGCGCGAAGAGAAGAACGTGTTGCTCCTCATCGTCACCGCCGACAAAGGTCTCTGCGGCGCGTTCAATACGAACGCCATCAAAGCGGCGCAGAACTTCATTCGCGATCACGCCTTCGAATCGGTGCAGCTGATTCCGATCGGACGCAAAGCGAATGACTTCTTCCGCCGCCGCACCATTCCGCTGCGCAAGCAGGCGCACACGATTCAGGCGCTGTCGATGGAGACGGCGCGCGAGATCGCGGAAGCGATCTCCACCGATTTCGTCGAAGGGAAAGTCGACGCGGTCTACGTTGTCTACAACGAGTTTCGCTCCGTCATCTCGCAGATCGTCCGCACCGAGCGCCTGCTGCCGATCGAGCGCGCGTGGGATGAGCAGCAGAGCACCATCGATTACATTTACGAGCCCGGCCCGGAAGCGATCCTGGCGGAGCTCCTGCCGAAGCACATCGAGTTTCAGCTTTACCGCATCCTCCTCGAGTCCGCCGCTGCCGAACAGGGAGCGCGCATGACCGCGATGGAGGCGGCGACGAAGAACGCGTCGGAGATGATCGATCACCTGACGCTCACCTACAACCGCATCCGTCAGGCGTCGATCACGAAAGAGATCATCGAGATCGTGTCGGGCGCGGCCGCGGCGAAATAGCAATTCCGAACGGAGAACAAATGGCAGACCACAAGACCGGAAAAGTCATCCAGATCATCGGCCCCGCCGTCGACGTCGAGTTCGACGAAGGGCATCTGCCGGCGATCTACAACGCCGTCCGCATCGTCGACAACGGCGAGCTCGGAAAGGTTCCCATCGACGTCGTGGTCGAAGTCGCGAACCACATCGGCGAGAACCAGGTGCGCTGCATCGCCATGAAGCCGACCGACGGAATGGTTCGCGGCATGAAGGCGATCGACACCGGCGCCGCAATCACCGTTCCGGTTGGACGCGAGACGCTCGGCCGCATCCTCAACGTCCTCGGCGAGCCGGTCGACAACCGCGGTCCGGTCAACTCGAAAGAGCACTGGTCGATCCATCGCGAAGCTCCGCCATTCGATCAGCAGTCGACCGGCGTCGAGATGTTCGAGACCGGCATCAAAGTCATCGACCTCCTCGAGCCGTACACGAAGGGCGGCAAGACCGGCCTGTTCGGCGGCGCCGGCGTCGGCAAGACCGTTCTCATCCTCGAGCTCATCACCAACGTCGCGAAGCAGCACGGCGGCTTCTCGGTCTTCGCCGGAGTCGGCGAACGTACGCGCGAAGGTAACGATCTCTATCTCGAATTCGAAGAGACCGGCGTCATTGTTCCGGGCGATCCGTCGAAGTCAAAAGCCGCGCTGATTTACGGCCAGATGACCGAGCCGCCCGGTGCGCGCCTCCGTGTCGGTCTGACCGGACTGACGGTTGCCGAATACTTCCGCGATCAGGAAGGGCAGGACGTGCTGCTCTTCATCGACAACATCTTCCGCTTCACGCAGGCCGGCTCCGAGGTCTCCGCGCTTCTCGGCCGTATGCCGAGCGCCGTCGGTTACCAGCCGAACCTCGCCACGGAAATGGGCGAGCTGCAGGAGCGCATCACCTCGACCAAGAAGGGCTCGATTACTTCCGTGCAGGCGATCTATGTTCCGGCCGACGATCTCACCGATCCTGCGCCGGCAACCGCGTTCGCTCACCTCGACGCAACGACCGTTCTGTCGCGTCAGATCGCGGAGCTCGGCATCTATCCTGCCGTCGATCCGCTTGCTTCAACCTCGAAGATTCTCGATCCCCGCATTCTCGGCGACGAGCACTACAACACTGCTCGCGCGGTCC
>JAOBAU010000210.1 GCA_025463165.1 Acidobacteriota bacterium
TCCTGAGGAAATCGAGGTCTTCCAGCACGGTTGGCTCTCCCGGGTGGCTTGCGCTAGACTATTGCCATCCTTACATCCCACGAACCCGCTACCCGCTGAGAGTATCAGCGGGTGGGGAGTCGTACAACGGTAGAGGCGGAACAGGAGACCCGTTATGGACGGCTTGCTTCGTTCGCTGATCAAAACCGTACGACGCCGTCTGCGCGCCGACGAAGAAGTGACGGTGGAAGCCGTGACCAAAGAGCTCGGCTACACGCGCCAGTACATCTCAGGCCGATTCCATCGGATCACCGGTCGCCTCCTCAGCCAGTTCCTGAAAGAGAAGCGGCTGGAGAAAGCGGCGAAGCTCCTCAAGTCGGGCAATCTGCGCGTGTCTCAGGTCGCGCGGCGCTGCGGCTTCGATTCCGAAAACTACTTCCGGCAGCAGTTCCGGCAACGTTTCGGAATGTCTCCGCGGCAGTTCCGCAGTAACGGAGATTTACGCAATGCCAGCCGGCGGGCGATGCCGCCGCCGCTGCAGCAACTCGCGTAGCGTCACTCGCCGATCGCGTGGTCGAACGCCGCCTCGATCCAGAGGTAGCGAAGGGTGTTTCGATCGAGCGTGCGCGCCGCCGCGGCGTAGCTTGCGAACAGCAGTACGTGACGGAGCGCCGAATGCGGCGCCGTCTTCTTCGCCAGATATTCGCGATGCTCTTCGGCGCTCGCGAACGTCACCGCTTCAAACGCGTGCTGTGCGCGGATGACCGTTCCCTGCACGAGGACGTCGCCGCGCCGCAGCAAATGGCGCCGATGGAAGAGCCGCAGCTCGCCGGTTTCGTCGCCGAGCCGCAGCGCAGCGCCGGCGTAAAGCGGCGTGGTGCGAACGCGAAAGCCCCACGCGCGCGGATTGTCGGAGACGAGCTCCGCGATCTCGTTCGCCAGCGCTTCGTTCACCGTCTCGCGCTCGCGAATGACGAGGATCCAGTCGCCGGTCGCGGCATCAACGGCGCGATTCAGCTCGGCGCGATGATCGTTGATCGCCGCGCGCGGATTGATGTCGAGAACGAGCTGTTCGAGGCGATCGAAACGATGCGTCAGCGGCGCGAGATCTTCCGCGTGAACGTGGCCGAGGGTGACGATGGAGAGCTGCACGCTCAGTCTTCGAGCTTTTCGTGAATGCGAAGAATGCGCGACGCGCGTCCCGTCGTCTCATCGATCTCGATCATCGCGCCGCACATGCGGATGTCGCGCTTCGCGACCTCCAGCTTCTTCGGCGTGTTCATCAGAAAACGATGCAGCGCTTCCTCGGGACGGAAGCCGATCACGGAATCGTACGCGCCGGTCATCCCGACGTCCGTCTGGAACGCGGTGCCGAGCGGCAGGATGCGTTCGTCGGCCGTCGGAACGTGCGTGTGCGTGCCGAGCACCGCGGAAACGCGGCCGTCGAGATAACGGCCCATGGCCTGCTTCTCCGACGTCGCCTCGCCGTGAATGTCGACGAGGATCACCTTCACGCCGTCGAGCTCTTTCAGCTCGCGGTCGGCGCAATGAAACGGATTGTCGATCGGCGGCATGAAGACGTTGCCCATCAACTGCATCACGGCGACGTTCACGCCGCCGGCCGTCTGCCGGATCACGTGCCCTTTGCCGGGATTGCCGGCCGGATAGTTCGCCGGCCGGACCACCTGCGGATAGTGCTCGTAGTTGTCGACGAAATCCTTCTTGTCCCAGATGTGATTTCCGGACGTGAAGGCGTTGATGGGGAGCTCCCCGAGCTCCGCCATGATCGCTTCGGTGACGCCGAAGCCGCCCGCCGCGTTTTCGATGTTGACGACGGCGAAGTCGATCTTTTCGCGGTCGATGACCTTCTCCAGCCGCTCGTGCAAAGCACGGCGGCCCGGCTGGCCAACGACGTCACCGATGTACAGAAGTCTGACCATTGCTACTTAGCGTAATCCACCGCGCGCATCTCGCGGATGACCGTGACTTTGATCTGGCCGGGATACTGAAGCTCCGACTCGATCTTGCGCGCCACGTCTTTCGAAAGCCAGATCGACTGTTCGTCGCTGATCTTCTCGGAGTTGACGATGATGCGCAGCTCGCGTCCCGCCTGAATGGCGAAGCTCTTCGAGACCCCTTCCATCGCGTTGGCGATTCCTTCAAGACGCTCGAGACGATGCACGTAGTTCTCGAGGATCTCGCGGCGCGCGCCGGGACGCGCGGCCGATAAGGCGTCAGCAGCGTTGACGAGCACCGCCTCGACCGTGGTCGGATCGTAATCGCCGTGATGACACTCCATCGCGTGAATGATGTCGCGCTTCTCGCCGTACTTGTCGAGCACCTGGCGTCCGAGCTCGAGATGCGTTCCTTCCATCTCGCGATCGATCGCCTTGCCGATGTCGTGCAACAGACCGCCGCGCTTGGCGATCGTGTCGTTGACGCCGAGCTCCACCGCCATGAGCGCCGCCAGCTGCGCGACTTCGAGCGAATGGACGAGGACGTTCTGTCCGTATGACGTGCGGTAACGGAGACGGCCGAGGAGCTTGAGAATCTCCGGATGGATGTCGGTGATGCCGAGCGAGAACGCCGCGGCCTCCCCTTCCTCGAACAGCTTCTGATCGAGCTCCTGTCGGACCTTCTCGACGAGCTCCTCGATGCGGGCCGGATGGATGCGGCCGTCCTGCATCAGTCGCTCGAGTGAGATGCGCGCGATCTCGCGGCGGATGGGATCGAAGCCGGAGAGGATGACCGCTTCCGGCGTGTCGTCGACGATGAGGTCTACGCCGGTGGCCAGTTCGAGCGCGCGAATGTTGCGGCCTTCGCGGCCGATGATGCGTCCCTTCATGTCTTCAGACGGCAGGTCGACGACGGAGACAGTGTTCTCCGCGACGTAGTCCGACGCCATCCGCTGAATGGCCATGCCGAGAATCTTCTGCGCTTTGAGATGGCCGAACTCGGTGGCCTCGGTCTCGATGCGCTTCATGATGTGCGCCGCTTCGAGCTTGGCGTCGTTCTCGATCCCCTTGATGAGGTCGCGTTTCGCTTCCTCGGCGGTGAGACCGGCAACCTGCTCGATGCGGTGACGCTGCTCCTCGATGAGCGCGTCGAGCTCGCCTTCGCGTTCGACGACGCGTTTCTCGCGACCGGAAAGAGAGCGGTCGCGCTGCTCGACTTCCGCCATGCGCGTGTCGAGCTGCGTCGTCTTCTTGTCGAGTGCTTCTTCTTTCTGCTGAAGCCGCCGCTCGGACGTCTTCAGTTCTTCACGGCGTTCCTGCGCCTTGCGATCGAAATCCGATCGCATGGAGAGCAGTTTTTCTTTCGCTTCGAGGTCGGCTTCCTTGACCTTCGACTCGGCCGATTTGCGCGCATCTTCAACGATGCGGTCGGCATTGCGTCGGGACTCGGCGACATGCGCCTCACCCCGTTTGGTGTAGATGGACCGCCATGAAATGGCGGCTGCGACGACGCCTGCGATGGCGCCGATCACGATGGCACTGGCTATCGTAAAGATCGTCACGCGTTTCCTCCCGTGGGAGGCTTGCGCTGTTAAGGAAAAATTCGGAGACCCCCGCCTGAGCCGTGTGAGGGATTCTTACTTGAACCTGCCAGGACAGGTGGGCGCTCTACCTGGGCTGTTTAGCTACCTTCTGATTCCCCGATTGAGGAGAAGGCTTGCACGCGGCCCAAAGACGCGAGCACCCGAAGTAAGAAAAAGCATCGGTTCAAGAGTTAGATCATTCATCACGAACTCTGCAGGGATTCTCCGAAAAACGCTGATTGCTTTCAGTGCAATTGGCTCAACTGATTACCTTGTTGAGCCGGTCCGAAATTTCCTCTGTCTTCTCGAGCCAGATTCCCGCGGCGCTTTCACGCTGCTGTCTGTATCGGGAAAACTCATCGGCTATGTTCAACGCTGCCAGAATGGCGATTTTCACCGGGTCGACCGTTGCGACCTGCGCTGCGACTTCGCGCATCCTGCCGTCGACAAACCGCGCAAGCTCCGTTAAATAGTCCGGGTCTCCTTCCCCACGAACGTTGTAGGTTTGACCAAAGATCTCGACCATTGTCGAGTCGTGTTTTCCGTCCATCGGAAAATTTTACAAATGCGCGCGGATTATAGCAGACGCAATCTCAATGAGTTGCGAGGAATCAGTCGCCGGTCGGACCGTTCTCGTCGGGGCGCCAGTCGATCACCGGCCGCTGCCGGACCGTGCTGCAAAACCAGACGTTTGCGCGGCCGCCTTTCCCGATTCCGGGCCGCTTCCAGTCCGCCGTTTTCATCGGCTCGCCGTTGACCAGCCAGATTGGCGACCGCGCCGTGACGCTCTCGACGGTCGCGAAATCGGTGGCGATGGTGATGGAGGTCGACTTCTTCGTCCGGCGGAAGGCGGTGACCTTTCCGTTATAGACGGTGACGTAGTTGCGGTCGCAGGGAATCGCTGACGGCGGCGCGATGCGGCCGCCGGAGCGTGCCGCGGCCGACGCCGCAGGTTGCGCCGGAGCGAGCTCGGGATCGGGCGGCGCGACGTCGATCGGGAGACCGGCATCTCGCCACGCCTTCGTTCCGCCGACCAGCGCGCCAACGCGCAGGACTCCGTGATTGGCGAGGATCATCGCCCCCTCGACGCTGGAGGTTTCGTTCTTACACGAGCAGTAGGTGACGATCAGTTTGTCGGACGGAAGCTCCGAGGCGCGTTCGGCGATCAGTCCGAGCGGAATCGAGACCGCGCCACGGATGTGCTCGAGGCTGTACGGCACGTCGCCGCGAACATCGACGAAGAAGACGTCGTTGCGCTCGAGTGCGCGGCGCGCGTCGTCGAGTGACACGCGCAGAACGGCATCGCGCGGGTTCGGCGGCTTTGGCGTCGCCTGCGGCACCGACGCCGTGAGGAAGAAGAACGCGAGGAAGAGAGACATGGGCTGGATCATAGATCAATAAAAAGAGGCGCCGGCTCATCACCGGCGCCTCATCAATTTGCGAATCGTTGATTAGTTAGCGCGGTACGTGGCGCACTGCGAATCTGCGCGCGCCGACTGGCCGGCCGTGAACTTGTACATGCACGAGTCGTCGGTGTAATCCATGAAGTTCTCGATCGGATCGTTGCCGGCGCTCTTCGGGCAGCTGTCCTGAATCGGGCAACCGAACGTCGAGCTCCGCTCGGCCGGCGTGTCAGCGACGTAGTCGCCCTGACCGTTACAGCCGCCCTGGAACGTGTGGTAAAGGCCGACCCAGTGGCCGACTTCGTGCGTCGCGGTGTCGCCGAGGTTGTACGGCGAGGCCGAGCCGCCCGGAAGCGACGCGGAGAGGATGACGACGCCGTCCATCAGCGGCTTGCTGCCGTAGCTCGACGGGAACGTCGCCCATCCGAGGAGTCCGCCGCCCATGTTGTTGAAGTAGATGTTCAGATCTTTGGCGGTGCCCTTGTGCAGCGCGGTCTTCATCGCCGTCTCGGCAGACGTGCCCGGCTGGCAGGTGTACCACGCGTCATTGTTCGAGAAATCGGTGCTGGCGAGTGTGAAGCGGAACGGCGTGTTCACGCCGCCCGTCAGGCCGCTGTACGCATCGTTGAGAACTTTGATCTGGTTGTTGATCTGCGTGGTCGACGGTGCACCTGCGCCGGCCGACGTGCGGATCACATGCACGTAAACGTTGAACGTCACCGAGCCGGGTGCGCGCATCGCTTCATACGAGCTCGCCGTGTAACGGTTGCCGCGCAGCGAGTTGGTGTAATCCTCGATCATCTGCGCTTCCTGCACGCTCACTTCGTGAGTGCCGCAGTACTGCATGTTGTCCATGTCGATGCCTGCGAAACCCTCCGCGGCTTCTTTCGGCGCGTGGCGATCTGCATCAATAGCCTGCGCGAACACCGGCGTGGTGCCGAGCGCGATCAGGGCTGCGAGGGTAATCGTCGAAAACTTACGGTTCATTGAGCTCTCTCCAGTTCAGTTGTTATTCGGTTGTAGCGTTTGGCCGCTCTAAGGCAACGCCGCTGCCACATCGTCAGGCGCGCTAACTCATTGAAAACACACGAACTGCGAGTCGCGTCATGGGTCAATTGCGTACCATCGCTGAAAGATATTGAACCGGGCGAGCGAGGAACGATTGACCCTCGGCGCCGCGAGTTATTGTGTTACCGGCCGGACGGTCGCTAAATCGCGCGAACGACCATCACCGTGACGTCGTCGGCGGGCGGACGGCCATCGCTTCGCGCATCGGCGAACGCGAGAACGCGATTCAGAGTCTGTTCCGCCGATTCCTCCGGCGCGCCTGCGAGACAACTGAGGATCGCCGCTTCTCCGCTCTCCGGATCTTCTTCATCGCACAACTCGATCAGTCCATCGCTGAAGAGCAGCATCGTCGTGCCGGGCTCGAACGCGATCACTCGTCCTTCGAACGCCGGCTTGCGCTGCGCGCCGAGCGGCGTGCCGGCCACTTCGATCCGATCGACAGACCCCGCGCCGCGGCGAACGAAGAACGCCGGCATGCCGGCGCCGAAGATCGACGCCTCGCCATCGCGAATGCGTACGAGCATCAGACACATGTAGAGCGACGCGATGCCGAAGTTGCGAAAGGCGGACGACATCGTCTCGAGGATTTCGCGAGGTGGTGCGCTCGACAACGTCTGGAAGTAGCTCTTCGCCGTCGCACCGTAAATCCCGGCGCGGAAACCGTGGCCGATGACGTCGCCCATCGCGATCGTCAGCGCGCCGTCGTCAGCGACCGCGAAGTCGTAGTAGTCGCCACCGACTTCCGTCGCGTTGCGCATCCGCACCGCGATGTCGAGATGCTCGAGTTGCGGAACGTGCGCGGGCAGCAGCGCCAGCTGCACGAGCCGCGCTTCCTCGAGCTCGCGCGTCTGGCGTTCGTTCGCGGCGGCGAGCGAGCGCTGCAGCTCGACCGACTCGGTGACGTCGCGCATCACGCCGTACGCGCCGCGCGCCACTCCGCGCTCGTCGCGCATGATCGACGTCGTCGCTTCGACGATGCGCAGCTCGCCGGCGGCGTTGCGCAACTCGACCGTCGAGCGATCGACTCCCTGCTGCAACAACAACTCGTTCGTGGTGCGCAGGCTGCGCGCCGCCTGATCGTCGCTCGTGTGATGCAGCGTCCGTCCGATCAGGTTCTCTTTCGCGCGGCCGAAGAAGCGAGCGCCGGCCTCGTTGATGTCGAGCAGCACACCGTCGAGGTCGCGGACATAGATGATGTCCTGCACGCGGTCGAAGACCTCGCGGTATTGCGCAGTGCCGAGCGACTCCGGCGAAACTGTCATGAACGCCGCCAATCTACGGGCGCTCGGCAGGAGCGTCAAGACGTTACGATACTCGGATGCGTTCGCTCGCGCGGATCAAGCGCCAGTCTGACAGCACACCCAATCGCACGACCACTGTGCTTCGCGTGCGCCCGAAGCCGCGGCACGCCGGTTGGCACCCGCCACCGCGCCCACGACAACGCCAGCGTTCGCGACAATGTCATGGGGCACTCCTCGTCGTGACGTTCCATACCTGACGTACTGCACGGCGTTGCCACCAAATCCGAGGGAGCGCGACAGTACAGCCCGTTGCTTCGACTGAGTCAGGTTATTTCAGATTACTCGGACACTGCGCTGACTTCGTGGCATACGCCACAGCCGTCGTCTGATCCAGAGTCCATGTGACAGATGAGGCATTCTTGGCCTTCACTGTCAGGACATCGTGAAATGAACCGTGTTCGAAGATAGTCGGCTGGTCCTTTTCCGCTCCCGTCGAAACCTGATTCGTTGGTCCGAACGAGACTTGCACAGGGAAAGGATTGGGGTTTTCGTAGCCGAACCGGGCGATCATGTTGGGGCCATCAGCTTTCGCGCAGTCGACGAATACACGAAGCGGCAACGTGGGCCGCTGCGTCCCACTGCACCGCGTCGGAAAGTCGGGCGTAGCGCTTGCGCTCTGGCCATCGAGCTGCCACGTCACTCCTTTTTTCGCGGGTGCCGATGCACCGCCTACTTCATGCTTCGTGCCCGACACGAACCAACGGGGCTGACCGCGATCGACGGGCGCAGGATCGAATCTATTGCCGGATCCCGGCTGAATTTCTTTACCGCCGACGTTGGGATTTGTATATCCGAAGCGCGCGATGATCGTGTCACCTGCTACGTCGATGCAATCAACGAACGGCTTTACACGGAGCGGGGCGGGATATGTCGGTAACTCGGCCTTCAAGCGCGCGCCGAGCTCCGACCTGGAGCCAAGACGAGCAGCCGCCTTCTCGGCAATCACGCGGTATTGCGGGATCGAAGTCGTACGAAGGAGTTCCTCAAGATAGGGTTTCGCAAGACTCATCTCGGTGGCTGCCCCATCGATGTCTCGGATGGAAAAAAATCCCTCCCCGCGCCTGACGTGAGCGTCACCGACATCGAGGAGAAGAGCATCACGGATCGGCGACGGAGGATTTAGCGTCAGTGCTAATTCCGAAGGTCCTACGTCGAAGCATCCGCTGCTGCCATACGGACACGGCACGCCCGGCATTCTGCCCGCGAAGTACGCGGTGTAGCGCGATCGTGGATGGTCTCGAAAAATGATGGGAGCGATCTTGCGCGATTCGGTCTCCCAGGATTCGGCACGCCAACCACCAGCACCGGCATGCTGTTCCATCAACTGCCAGACTTCCAGATCGTCCCCCGCAGGCTGCCTGACCTGGAGCTGCGCAGGATCGGACAAGACCTCCTCGCCGTCCACGACAATTTTGATTGAGATCGTCGTCGTTCCCGGACGAGGAATGAACGGATTGTTAATCCACGTCGCCTGGTCACCTTCGAGGTGGTACAGGTCAAGGCTCTTGCCCGCTTGTAACGCGGTCGGATTGCCGTCGTCGTCCTGAAAGTCGATACCGTGGGGGTTTGAGGACTCAATTATCCCGCTCCGCTTCAGGATTTGCGGGATGCCCTGTGCGTCGCGGACGAAGTAATCGCCTGACGATATGTGCGCGTCTCGCGATCCGTTGTTTACAATCCGAATGACGTATGCCGCCGGCACCCCTGGAAGGATGTCAGGTGTAAGAAACTCGATCTTTGTCGTCACGTCGGACGTCGCTGCGTGAACGGCTCCGGAAGGCAGAACAGACGCCGCGAGGAGCAAGAGATACGCGATTGGTTTCATTGTGTGTGGCCTCTCAGTTGGTCGGGACGGGCTCGGTCTGGCGGCGGATGGTAACGTACTCGCTGTCTACGCCTGCACTGGTGGTTTTGTAGTGGAGGTCGATCTTGCCGTCGCCTCTTTCAGCGTTATGGGACGCCAGTCGAGGATCGGCCGCGTTCCACGCTTCGTGCATCCGGCAATAGGTTCCATCTGCTGTATAGGCGTTTTCTGTGCAGTGGCCGGCATTACTGAGGTTGACACGCCATTGATGAATCAGCTCGTGGGCTACGTTCTCGTACGTGACCTTCACAGGATCGAGACCCCTAAGCAATCCATTGAATGCGGACGTGTTTTGCTCGATTCTTCCGACATACACCCAACTGAAATTTCCGCCCGCAGTCGATGTAGTCAATCCATGGTTTTCCTGCAGGTACTCCATATTACCGGCGAGAAGATGCATCCTGTTGGGAAGTGACAGGCGGAGTGGGTCGCCGGAGACGCTGACGGCGTTCTGCAGCCACTTGTCGGCGAGAACGCGAGGCAGGTTCTCGTAGTCACGGGGCCACCTCGGTGCAAACGGAATCTCCCGGACGTCCTGTGCCGCTACGCGTAGTTCGACATAAGCGGCCGCGAAAACTTCTTCAACCGCAGTCTTTCCGTTCGATCCCGTCGGGCCGTAACCCGGCACAAAGAAATCTGCGGTATCAAGCCCCGTGATAACACCGGCGCCATCCCGAAGGAACGGTGCGACGGTCTTCGACGCCGTTGACATGGGGTCAGTGTCGTACACGGATTGCAGCCCACCGGGATCGACGATATGAAGATGCGCATCAGTGACCGTGCCATCCGCGGCGACCTGACGGGCGACGAGTTGAACCGGGTGATCTTCGGAGTGGAAGGTGTCAGGCACACTGGTGGGCTCGGACGGCGGAGCATGAACGAAGCGTACGGTGACCATGCTGCCCACCGCGCCAAATTTGGAGATATCGTCAACGAAAACGTCAACGGTGCCGGGAGCGGCGGGGCGACTGATGTAGCTGCCGTGACGAAACATGCGGTCGATCTCGACGTAGACGCGTTTCCATGTAACGAAGCGCACGCTACGAGGGCAGGTGTTGGTTCCTCCCGGCCCTGCTGTGGCGCACGAGAACGTCGGCTCAAAGCTTGCCTCGACCTGGTAGTTTTCGCCCGAGACATTCGAAGACGTTTCGAGAAACAATTTGATACGCCCGGCGACGTTGTCGTGGTTGGAGAACGCTTCAAGAATGCCGTTAACAGCGTCAACGCGTTTCCCCGCCGCGTCAACGCAATACAGTTTTCCCTTCGGCAATGTGGTGTCGAGGTTATCGTCGCCAGGAACAACTGGCGCGTACGGTGCGGTGTCTGGCGGGTCAAGGACACGGAAGTAAACAGTTTGAACATCGCTGTTGCCGTCCGTCGTAACGGCGCCATCGATTCTCACTGTCGGAGGAATGAACTGGTTCGCGATTTGATAGCTCGAAAATAGACCATTGCCATTGGGGCCCGACGTATCGCCGCCATCGTATTTGTGTAACAGCACGCGTTCATCGGACTGATTTGAGTTAAACGCGAACTGAAACCGTCTCAACATCGGCGGTGGTGGTGGAGGCGGCGGAGGCGGCGGCGGACAGGCTGAATCGTAGTTGGGAACGACGAATGTCGTTGTCGGCCCGGTGACCACGACGCGACTGCCGGACAACCCGCAGCGCTGTGATGCGGTCAGCTTTACGGAGAAGGCGGGTCCGCCGATCCAATGAGACGGCGGAAACTCCACCTGCCCTACCGGCAATCGAGTATCTCCGATGCTGGGACCGGTGTCCGTTTCGCCTAATTTATTGCCGAAAATATCGAAGAATTCGATATGCACGTGCGTTCGGTCGACGAATAGCGATTCGGGGACGGCGCCCGGAAAATTCCAATGTACCACCAGGTTTCCGTGGTTACCGCACGACGTGTCAGTAATCTCAGCTGACGCGGTCGGCTCGCCGCACAACTGCGCGAAACTGCTGGTTAGGTTGCCCAGAGACACTATCAACGCGATGAGGAGTGGTACTGGAACGGATGATCGTTTCAACGGCGAAAGCTCCTGATCTGTCTCGATCGACAGTGAGAAGACGGGATGGCGGTCCCAAAATGGTTGTTAACATCGGCCTAATCGCCGACAAGAAATACGCCCGACCCGACACTCCCACATCATCGACGCAAAGAACCGGCGCGAGACTTGAACCTCAGACGTGCACGCCGAGCGATCAATTACTCAGTGCTGCTGTCGTTGAAGGCGCGCATCGTAGGCGGAACTATTACTCGGCGTCAACTCCGGATCTGTGCAACGACACCTAAGTCTTCGTTGCGCTCCGCGCGAGGAGCAACTCGTACGGGCCACGGCGTTCGCGCAGTTTCTCGGCCTGCCGAGAACCGACGTCAGACGAGTGTTCCACCGCGTCGGAGCGTCAAGACGTTACGATGAAGGGATGCGTTCGCTCGCGATCTCGCTCCTCCTCTTTCTCCTCCTCCCTCTCACCTCCTTCGCGCAAAAAACCTCGGCCGACGATCAGCTCATCAACAAGCTGATGGCGGTGCATCAGTTCAGCGCCGTCGACATCTCGCCCGACGGCACGCGCGTGGCGTGGGCGCGCACCGGCGGCGGCATCACGATGGCCGCACTTCCGAGCGGCACGCCGCACGCGCTGGCCGGCGCCGGCGAGCAACTCGAGCCGCGGTTCTCGCCCGACAGCCGCTCGCTCGCATATCTGCAGGAAGCGAAAGGTCAGCGTCAGCTGTACGTCGTTCGCGGCAGCGGCGCGCCGCGCAAACTGACGAACGTTCGCGGCTTCATCGATTCGCCGCAGTGGTCGCCGGACGGAACGCAGATCGCCATCCGCTACATCGAAGAAGCGCGTCGCGTGGCCGGCGCACTGGCGGCGATGTCGCGCGCCACCGGCGTGATCGAAGAGCGGATCGACGAAGCACGCATCGCGGTCATCGACGTCGCCAGCGGCAGGCTGCGCGTCGTCACGCCGGCCGACATGTACGTCTACGAATTCGCCTGGTCGCCGGACGGAAAACGGATCGCCGCGACGGCAACATCCGGCTCCGGCGAGAACAACTACTGGACCGCGAAACTGCACATCGTCGACGTTGCGGCGGCGACGATGAGAGCCGTCTACACGCCGAAGTGGCAGATCGCCAGTCCGGTTTTTTCGCCCGACGGCTCGCATGTCGCGATCATCGAAGGACTGATGAGCGATCAGGGCTCGACCGGCGGCGACATCAGAATTGTCGGCGTGGGCGGCGGCGCCGACACGCGCAATCTCATGGACGGCGCGATGTTCTCGGCGACGTCGCTCATCGCCTGGTCGGCGGACGGCATCACGTTCGGCGCGAACATGAGCGGCGACTCTGCAATCGCACGCATCGACGCTTCCAGCAGCCAGGTCGAAACGTTGTGGCGGGGCGAGGAGTACCTGACCGGCGGAGACTTGATCGGCGCCGCGATCGCGCGCGACGGCCGAACATCAGCGGTCATTCGCAGTTCGTGGCGCAAGCCGCCTGAAGTTTTCGCCGGCGCGCTCGGCATCTGGAAACAGCAACTGACGCACGCGAACACGATCGAGCCGCAATGGGGCGAGGTGAAGTCGATCACGTGGACGAGCGACGGACGCGAAGTGCAGGGCTGGCTGATCCTCCCGCGCAACCACTCGCTGTCGCGCCATTACCCGCTCGTGACAATCGTGCACGGCGGACCGTCGAGCTCCGCGATGTCGAGCTGGCCGGGCGAGCGCAACGCGTTCATCGCGTCGCAGGACTGGCTGACGTTCTTCCCGAATCCGCGCGGCAGCTACGGCCGCGGCGAAGCATTCACGCAGGCGAACGTCAAAGACTTCGGCCACGGCGATCTGCGCGACATCATGTCCGGCATCGACGCCGTCGCGCAGATCTACCCGGTCGACAACGCACGCCTCGGCATCTACGGCTGGAGCTACGGCGGCTTCATGACGATGTGGACGGTCACGCAGACGAATCGTTTTCGCGCCGCCGTCGCCGGCGCCGGCATCGTGAACTGGCAGAGCTACTACGGCCAGAACTCAATCGATCAATGGATGCTCCCGTTCTTCGGCGCGTCGGTCTACGACGATCCCGACGTCTACGCGAAGAGCTCGCCGATCAACTACATCAAAAACGTGAAGACGCCGACGCTCGTCCTCGTCGGCGAGCGCGATGGCGAAGTGCCCGCGCCGCAATCGTTCGAGTTCTGGCACGCGCTGCGGACGCTCGGCGTCGAAACGCAGCTCGTCGTCTATCCCGACGAAGGTCATCGCTTCACGCAACCCGAGCACAAGCGCGATGTGGCGAAGCGCATCGTGGAATGGCTCGCCACCCGTTTGCGATAACACGGAAGCATGAAACGGATCCCGGTACTCATCTCGCTGCTGTTCGTCGCCACGCTCGCCGCGGCGGAAACGTTCACGTTCAAAGTGGCCGGCATCGATTGCGCCGGCTGCGCGCCGCCGATCGTGAAAGCGCTCGGCGCGGTGCCGGGCGTGAGCAACGTCCGGCTCGACTGGAAGAGCGGCAGCGCAACCGTCGACCTCGCCGCGAATGCCGACAAAGCGAA
>JAOBAU010000227.1 GCA_025463165.1 Acidobacteriota bacterium
AGACCGCGAGCATGCGCGTGTACATGTCGACCGTCGGGAAGTGCGAGTTGAGGTCGCGCTTCCGGAACTCCTCAAACCTGTTCATCTTGTTGATGAGGAAGTCCGCGATCCCCATGAGCTCTCCCTCGTTGTTGCCGTCGAAGCCGTCGAAACGAATATCCGTGCCGAACGGCTCCGCGTCCGTCGCGATCCGCTCCTTCGCCTTCGCGTCCATACGGTTGTAGGCGCGTTCGAGGAAGCTCCACATGCTCAGCACGTCGACGACGAAGCTCACATTACGGGGATCATCCTCTTCGCCGTGGAACACCCCAGTGAGCTGCCACTTCGGAGCCCAATAGTGGCCGCCCCAGATCACCTCAGCGATGAAGTCGGGGTTGATCTCGCCGTCGTCGACCTTCAGCCTCTTGTAGAGGTCGCGCATCATCAGCATGAGCAGGCGCTCTCCATCGGAAAACCGGACAGTTTTGTCGTCGTCAGTGCTGGCCGAACTCGCGAGCCCCAGCTCGATGAGCCGCCGCGTTGCCTCCGCGCGTGAAGGAACGTCGTCCTGTACGCGCCGCCAGCGGTCAATTCGCTCCAGCGTCTCTTCGTCCACCCGCAATTCGAACCGCTCGGTTCTGCTTGCCATTTGGCCTCCGGTGCGTCCGGAATGATACCGGCACATACGGCATAATGTACGGTATCACCGTATGTTTGTAAAGTGACCCCGGCGAAGTTCCGTACTTGCGACAATCGGGGCTGTGCCGAAGAAGATGACGGCTCGCTTTCGGATCGGCGACTTTTCGTCACGCCGCCATACTTATTCGCATCCGCCATCGGCAGCAGGCAGAAAAACGGCAAAGTTACAGGCCGTATCTGCGGCCGGCAGATGTCCCGCGTCGAGCCCTTACGCCGGCGGCGCCTTCCGCATCGGCAGATCGCCGATGACGTTCTGCACGTCGGCGATGTCCGCCGGCTTCGTGAGGTGGACGTTGAATCCGGCGTCGAGCGCTTTCTTCCGATCCTCCGCCTGGCCGTAGCCGGTCAGCGCGACGAGATGCACGTCGTCTCCGATCTCTTCACGCACGCGCTGCGCGACCTGATAGCCGTCCAGTCCCGGCAACCCAATGTCGACCAGCGCGAGATCGGGACGTTCCGCGACGATCGTCTCCACGCCATGCACGCCATCCTCGGCCACGTCGACGCGGTGTCCGAGATGCCGCAGCTTTGCGCGCAGCAGCTCGCGGATGTCGGGGTTGTCTTCCACGATCACGATGTGCCGCGCCGCGACATTCGCATCGCGCTCCGGTTGCTTCGTTGCAGGCACGAGCACCGGCGCTTCGACGAGCAGCGGCAACCGGATCACGAACTCGCTGCCGCATCCTTTGCCGCCACTGTATGCCCGCACGTTTCCGCCGTGCAGCTCGACCAGCTTCTGCACGAGCGTCAGTCCGATTCCCATTCCGCCGTCGGCGCGATCGATCGTCACATCGCTCTGCATGAAGATGTCGAAGATGCGCGTCAGCATCTCGGGCGCGATGCCGCGGCCGGTGTCGCGCACGCGGAAGATCGCGTCCGTCTCGTCTTTCTCGATGTACACGTCGATCGCGCCGCCGCTCGGCGTGTACTTGATGGCGTTCGAGATGACGTTACTGACGATCTGCTCCATCCGCACCGGATCGCCGTGTACGAAGGCCGGCTCCGCGACCGGATGCATCGTCAGCGTCACGCCACGCGCCTTCGCCCGGTGAATGGCCGTCGTCGCGCAATGCTCGACGATGTCGCCCAGATCGATGTCCGAACGATGCAGACGAATCTTTCCCGACGTGACGCGGGCGATATCGAGGAGATCGTCGACGAGCTTCGTCAGCTGCCGCGTCTGTCGGATGACGACGGCGCGCTCGTTCTTCAGTTCGGGAGGACCGCGCCGTTCGAGCTCGTCGACCGCCAGCGTGATCGCGGCCAGCGGATTGCGCAACTCGTGACTGAGCATCGCCAGAAAGGTATCGCGCTCGTCGATACGCCGCTCCAGCTCGCGCAACAGCTCGCGCACTTCGTATTGCCGCCGCCGCGCCCGCAGCGCGGTCTCGACGGCGCTGATCAGCGTTTTCACGCGGATCGGCCGCTCGACGAGCGTGACGTTTGCGCGGCTGCCGATCCTCTCGAACGAGCGCGGCCCGAGATCGAGCGCCGGCTGCGATGTGAAGACGAGCAGCGGCAGATCGGACCACGGCGCCTGCCGCTCGAGTACCTCGGCGAGGCAGGGCATGGAATTCGTCGTGAGCGCTTCCTCGGTGATCATCACCGCGCCCGCCGCCTCTTCGATTCTGCGACAGAGCTCGTCCATGTCGCGGCACGACTGGCACGTGAACCCCGCCTGTTGCAGCGCGGTCACCGCCAGCGCCGCATCTCGTCCCGTCGGCGCGAGGACGAGGATCCGTTCAGCGGTCGGCGGATTGAGGCTCACGATCAGCTCCGGTGCCGAGTACAGTCATTGGGGCGCTGAAGAGCGGCGTTCCCGACAACACTCCGCGGAACTCCGTCAGCGGCGGACCGACCGTCAATCCGTCCGGACCCATCGTCAATTGTCGAATTGCCTTTTCGTGCTGACCGCTCCGTTTCTTCACTACCGAGATCGCTTTGCGGATCTCACCCGACAGCTCGAAGTAGCGCAGCAGAATCACGGAGTCGGCGAGGTAGCTGACGTCGACGGGAGAGATCATCGTCGACCCGACGACGCCGTGTTGTGCGACGACGAGAATCGTAGCAACGCCTTTCTGCCCGAGGTACGTCAGCAGCTCGTGCATCTGGATCGTCAGGAAGTGTTCTTCCGGCATCGCGTTCATGTAGCCGTTCAGGCTGTCGATGACGAGCATGCTGATGTTCCGCTCTTCGACGGCCTCGCGCACGAGGTGCACGAACTCGCCCGGCGGGATTTCCGCGGGATCGATCTGCTGCACGGTGACGCGTCCGCTGTCGACGTGCTTCATGAGATTCATGTTGATGGCGGCGGAGCGGGCGAAGAGCGTTCCGCGGCTCTCATCGAAGGCGAAGATCGCCACGTTCTCGCCGCGCTCCGCCGCCGCGACGACGTACTGCGTCGACAGCGCGGACTTGCCGGCGCCGGCCGGTCCCATGATCAGCGTGCTCGTGCCGCGATCGATGCCGCCGCCGAGCAGTGAGTCGATCGCGGTGATGCCGCTCTCCATCCGCCGCGGCGTGAAGATCTCGCGATGCTCGGACGCGATCAGCCGCGGATAGACGACGATGCCGCCGGTGCGGATGGTGAAGTCGTGGAAGCCGCCGCGATAGCGCAGTCCGCGCAGTTTCGCGACGCGCATCCGCCTCCGCTCCGCGCCGTACATCGGCGCGAGTTGCTCGAGCATGATCACGCCGTGCGCGAGCGTCATCAGCTGCATGTCGCCCGACGTCGCGTTCTTGTCGTCGAGCAGCAGGACGGTGCAGTTCCGGCCGGCGAAGTATTGTTTCAGGCCGAGAATCTGGCGGCGGTAGCGAAGCGGGTTTTGCGCGAGCAGCCGGATCTCGGAGAGTGAATCGAAGACGACGCGCGTCGGCTTCACCCTCTCAACCTGCTCGAGCAGCGTTCGCGTCGCCTGTCCGAGCTCGACCTCGGACGGATGAAAGAGCGTGCTCTCTTCTTCGCTCTGCAGCCGTTCGCCGGCGGAGTATTCGAAGACGTTGAGCGCGTCGAGCGACCAGTTGTGCGACTCGGCCACCGCTTCGAGCTCGTCGAGCGTTTCCGACAGCGTCAGGTACAAACACGATTCGCCGCGGCGCGCTCCTTCGAGCAGGAACTGCAGACCGAGAGTCGTCTTCCCGACGCCGGGATCACCCTGCACGAGGTAGACGCGGTTTCGCGTCAGTCCGCCGTTCAGAATATCGTCGAGACCTTTGACTCCGGTCGCGGCGATGTCACGTTTTTTTGGCTCAATCGGCATGAGTCGCTTCTCCCGCGGGGAAGTCCCCACGGATGAGCTAAAAGCCAAATTGATGCCTGACTCAGCTGACCGTTTCTGGCCGCTCTTCGGCGCAGAGCTGAAGGATCGCTTTCGTGAACTCGTCGACGTCGAACGGCTTCATCATCACGAGTTTGACGACGTCGAGATCGAGACGTGTCAGCGATTGCTGAGAGACAGCGGAGACGACGGCCACCGGCGTCGTGATGCCCTGCGACTTCACATGCTCGATGACGTCGAAGCCGGTCACTTCGGGAACCATCAGATCGAGGATGATCACCGAGTAGTCGCCGTTGGCCAGCTTGTCGATGGCGATGCGGCCGTCGGCGGCGGTGTCGACGTCGATTCCCTGCCGTATGAGCAGCCGCTCGACCAGCCGCCGGATCGCCGGATCGTCTTCGACGATCAGCGCTCGATAGCGTTGTGTCGGCGCTGCGGTGTCGGTACTCGGCACGGTCGAAGAGTGTAGCAGGACGCGTGCAATGCTTCGGCGCTGCGTCGTTCGTGTTACGCGGCCGTTAATTCCCGCTCGCCGCTAACCTTTCGACCCTCGATGCGTCTTACCCTCTGAACGATCATGAAAACAGCGCGAATTGCATTGCTGCTCGTGATGATGCTCGTACTGGTCGCCTGCACCGAACGGCAGCGACGCACTGCGATGTCGGCCGCCGCGAACGCGCTCCTCGCGTCGCTGCTCGACGCGCAGAGCAACGCACCGCTGACGCAGAGCACTTTCCGCGCATCGAATGTCGCGACGTCGCCGGCGTCCGAGCCGGCCGACGTCGAGCCCGAGCCGGCCGCCGAGGAGACGATCGCACCGATTCGCTGTCCGCTCGCGCCGCTGCCGTTCGCGGCCACGCGTCTCAGTGATGTCGCGCGGCACGCCGCCGGAGTGCTCGATCGCATTCCGAGCCGCGATGCCGCGGCGGTTTCCCGAGCACTCGCGTGCGTGCAGGCCAAAGCCGAGGTGATCTCGCGCTGCCGCTACGTTCGCGTCCGCGACAACAAGGTGAAGGGAATGACTCGTTTCGTCTTTCGCGCCGAGATCACCGTCCCCGGCGATGCCATCGAGCTCTCCGGCGTCGACGATCGCGCGCTGTAACTGAAACCTCGCGCATTCGCGTTTAGACTCTGCGCCATGCGCAAGCTCGCGATCGCCGCCACTCTCGCTCTCCTCGCCGCATCGTCCTTCGCCGCAGAGCCGACCGCGGCCGATCTCGACAAACGCCGCAAGGCGCTCGCCGATCTCCTTCACGAGCATTGGGAGTACACGCTGAAGGTGAATCCGGAGTTCGCCTCGATCCTCGGCGACAAGCGTTACAACGCCCAATCGTCCGACGTATCGGCCGCGGAAGTGGCGCGCGAGACCGACGAGCAGCGCCGCTTCCTCGCGCGCGTCAACGCCATCAGCGACAGCGCGTTTTCCGATCAGGAGAAGATCAACAAAGCGCTGATGGCGCAGAACCTTCGCGACGGCATCGAGTCGGCGGAGATGAAGGAATGGGAGATGCCGGTCAGTCAGATGGGCGGCATCCATCTCGACAGCGCGCAGTTCCCGTCGCTGCTGTCATTCACCGGCTCGAAGGATTACGACGATTACCTGACGCGCATGCACGCGATGCCGCGGCAGTTCAACGACACGATCGCGATCATGCGCTCCGGCATGCGCGATCGCCTCATGCCACCGCAATTCCTCCTCGGCAAAGTCGCCGGCCAGGCGCAGGACATCGCCGCGCAGGAGCCGGAGAAGTCGCCGTTTGCCGCACCGCTCCAGCATTTTCCCGAGAACATGCCGGAGGCGGAACGGACGCGCATCCGCACCGCGTATCTCGATGCCATCCGCAATGAAGTGCTTCCCGCGTACGCGAAGTTCGCCACGTTCGTGCGCGATGAGTACGCGCCGAAGGGACGCAAAGACGTCGGCATGTGGTCGCTGCCGGATGGCGTTCATCGCTACGCCGTTCGCGCGCGCCGCTCGACGACCACGAACCTGACACCGGAAGAGATTCATCAGATCGGCTTGAAAGAAGTGGCGCGGATCGAATCGGAGATGCGGACGATCGCGGCGAAGCTCGGCTTCAACGATCTCAAAGCGTTCAACGCCTCGATCGATGCAAATCCCGATCTTCATCCGAAGACGCGCGAAGAGATTCTCGACATCTATCGCAAATACGAAAACCAGATGTACGCCGAGCTGCCGAAACTCTTCGGCCGTCTGCCGAAAGCGAAGCTCGAGGTCGTGCCGATCGAAGCGTTCCGCGAGAAAGCGGCGGCCGGTGCCGACTATCAGCCGGGCGCTGCCGACGGCTCGCGTCCCGGACGGATCAACGTCAACACGTCCGATCCGCAGTCGCGCAAAACGATCTTCATGGAGTCGACCGCGTATCACGAAGGCGTGCCCGGCCATCACATGCAGCTTTCGATCGCGCAGGAGCTGACCGATCTGCCGCAGTTCCGCCGCCAGGGCGGTTACACCGCGTACGTCGAAGGTTGGGCGCTCTATTCGGAACGGCTCGGCAAGGAAGTTGGCTTCTATCAGAATCCGTACAACGATTACGGCCGCCTCAACGACGAGATGCTGCGCGCGATTCGCCTCGTCGTCGATACGGGCTTGCACGCGAAGAAGTGGACGCGCGATCAGGTCGTGCAGTTCTTCCACGATCACTCCGCAACTGATGAAGTGGAAGTGCAGAGCGAGACCGATCGCTACATCGTCTGGCCCGGCCAGGCGCTCGGCTACAAGATCGGCCAGCTGAAGATCACGGAGTTGCGCGAGCGCGCGCGTACGAAGCTCGGCGATCGCTTTGACATCCGCGAGTTCCACGATCAGATCCTCGGCGCCGGCGCGCTGCCGATGAACGTGCTGGAACGCCGCATTGACGACTGGATTGCGGCGAAGCTGAAGTAACTCCCATGATATCCTCGGTTGATATCGAGGAAAAATATGGGCGAAACACCGAATGAGGCGATCTCCCTCGTCCTGGGAGCCGATCTGCTTCGCGAAAGCGACGCCTGTGCGCGGACGCTCCACCTCAGCCGCGCCGCGTACGTCCGCCGCGCGCTCGAGAAGGCGAATGCGGAAGTGAATCGCGACGCGCGGCGTGTGCGAATGTATCGCGCCAGTTTGCGCGTGCGCGACGAGAGCACGCGCTTCACGCAGGAGCTCGAATCATGACGCTCGAACGCGGTCAGATCTGGATGATGGACGCCGGTCCGCGCGTGCCGGAAGGACGCGCGGTGCTGGTGATTCAGGCGCAGGCGCTGCTCGACGCCGAGCATCCGACGGCACTCGTCGTTCCGCTCAGCACGAACACGGTCGCCGACGCCGCACCGCTGCGCGTCCGCATTCCCGCGATCGGGAAACTGAAACGCGAGACCGACGCGATGATCGATCAGCTTCGTCCGGTCGATATCCGGTCGCTGATCAAAGGTCCGCTCGCGAAAGTGTCGCCGGCGCTGCTCGACTCCGTCGGCGAAGCGGTGCGCGATGTGCTCGACGTCTCCGCGTAAATGCCCGAGCTTCCGGAAGTCGAGACGTACGCGCGCTACTTCACGCGCCATGCGCTTCATCAGCGGATCGCACGCGTACGCGTGCTCGACGAGCGCATCCTCGGCACCATCCGCGCCGCGACGTTCTCCCAGCGGCTGAAAGGCCGCGAGTTCACGAGCGTTCGCCGTCACGGAAAGAATCTCTTCGCGTGCGCGGGCGAAACCTGGCTGCATCTCCACTTCGGCATGACCGGCGATCTCGCGTACTACCGCGAGACGGTGAAGCAGCCGCGCTTCGCGCGCGTCATCTTCGACTTCGATGGCGGCGCGCACCTCGCGTACGAAGACATGCGGCTCTTCGGCGGCGTCGATCTGACGCCGTTACCCGACGACTACATTCGCGAGCACGCACTCGGTCCCGATCCGCTCGACGCGAGCTTCACACTGCGAACGTTTCGCGGCATCGCCAACGCGCGCCGCGGCGCCGTGAAGTCGGTGCTGATGTCGCAGGAGATCATCGCCGGCGTCGGCAACCTGTACGCGGACGAGATGCTGTTTCAGGCGAGCATCCATCCGCGGCGCGCGATCAACGAGCTGAGCGATTCCGAAGTGCGCACTGTTTTCACCGCGCTGCGCCGCGTGTTGCGCGAAGCGATCGCGCGCCGCGACCGCGATGCCGAACTGCCGCCGCGCTATCTCTTCAATCATCGCGAAGAAGGGGCGCGTTGTCCGCGCTGCGGCGGCACGATCGCGCGGAGCGTCGTCTTCGGACGCACCACGTACTTCTGCGCGACGCATCAGAAGTGACTCGCGCTACAATTCCCGCTCCTTTGGAACAGCTGAACCAAACGCTCAGGACCCGGATCGCCGAGCTCGAGCAGCAGGTCGCGGAGCTCGCGCGCGATCATGCGCACGCGCGGATTCACGCGGACTCGCTGCACGCCGCGTCCGTCGGGACGACCGAAGCACAGGATTCCGGCGCCGCCATGCAGCTCGTCCTCACCGAGCTGCGGAAAGTCGTGCCGTACGACAGCGCATCGATTCAGCAGCTCCGCGGCGGACGTCTCGTCATCGTCGGCGGCGTCGGCTTCGCCGATCTCGACGTAATCCTCGGCGAGTCGTTCGACGTCAACAACGCCGACACGCCGAACGGTGAAGTCATCCACCGCCGCCGCCCGATGGTCGTCGCCGACACCGAGCAGTACCGCGCCTTTCGACGCGGACTGCATGTCGGCGCCGGCATCCGCTCGTGGCTCGGCGTGCCGCTCGTCTTCGAAGATCGCCTGCTCGGAATGATCTCGCTCGACAAAGCGGAAGCCGACTTCTACAACGCCGACCATCTCCGCCTCGCGGAAGCATTCGCGTCGCTGGCGGCGAGCGCGATGGCCGCGCGCAGCCAGTAGCGGACTCTTCCAGTTCGTAACTGGCAACGCTCTGGCACAGCATTTCGCCATGAACGCCGAACCGCTGTTCAACGCCATTGCCGCTCCCGCCTGGATTGACGACGTCAGCGATCCGCTGCAGCAGGCCATTCACGACGTCCTGCCGCGCGAAGTGAAGAATCTGCTGCACGGCGTCTGGCTCGGACATCCGCTGCATCCGGTGCTGACCGACATTCCGGTCGGCGCATGGACGTGCGCGCTTGCGCTCGATGCGCTGGAAGGACTGACCGGCCGCAAAGAGCTCCGCTCCGGCGCCGACACGCTGCTCGGCATCGGCATTCTCGGCGCGCTCGGCGCCGCGGTGACCGGCGCTGCCGACTGGTCCGACACGTACGATCGCGGAAAGAAAATCGGACTTATACACGGACTGCTGAACGTCGCCGCGACCGCGCTCTACACGTCATCGTACTTCATGCGAAAGAAAAAGAAGACGCGGCAGAGCGGCATTGCGCTGTCGATGCTCGGCTTCGCGGTCGCGAATGCGTCGGCGTATCTCGGCGGACATCTCGTCTTCGGCGAACAGATCGGCATCGATCACACCGCGACCGCCGACGCCACGAAGCCGGAACGTTTTACGCGCGTTGCCGCCGAGTCGGAACTGAAGGAAGGAACGCCGCTGCGTGTCGTTGCCGACGGCGTCGCCATCTGCATGATCAAACGCGGCGGCGAGATTCATGCGATCACCGATACCTGTCCGCACC
>JAOBAU010000228.1 GCA_025463165.1 Acidobacteriota bacterium
CGCGATACGCCGGATCATCCGCCGCCCGCAGTTCCGCGCGGCGTGTATGGATGTCCTGACCGATCCACATTCGCCGAAACCCGTCGCCGCGTTCGACGCCGATGCGGCGGTAGGTCGACTCGTAAACGAGGTCGCCGACCGAGCAGACGAGCTCCCGCTTTTCGTGATCGACGCGCATGGTTATTCATCGTAACAGGCGAGGGTCGGGACTCGGCGCGATTTCGTCGGAGCTACAGCTTCTCGACGATCTTGCCGAGCACGAACGCGTCGTACTTGTCGCTCAGCCGGAAGTTGGCGAGCGTCAGCGGCGACTCATCGAGGCGCAGCGCGAGTTGCTGATAGATATCGCGCACCGACTGCTGGCGGATCGTCAGCTTCTCGGTCGTCAGCTCGCCTTCCATCGCGAACATGGTGTTGAAGTCGTTGCGCGGGAGGCGGAGCGGATTGCGCACGTCGTCTGAAAGCCGCTCCCATTCGCCGATGACGATCTCAGTCTGCGCGACGTCGCCGCAGACGACGAGCTCGTTCGGCGCGTCATCCGCATCGGTCGCTTCCGCGGCCGGAGTCGGGATCGCCGCCGGCGCGTCGTCCTGCTGGTGATACTCCTGACGCAGCGCGACGACGAGCGGATCGTTGCCGTCGAGCGGTGTCGCTTCGATCTCGCCCGACGCGAACGGCGCGATCTCGCCGATCTCGATCCGATCGAGTCCTTTCAGCGACACCATGCCGATCAGGCGCAGGCCGATGAAATCGAGTCCGGGGAGCGACGGCGCGAAGCCGATGTAGTTTCCCCACGGCGCGCGCAGCCGATACAGCGGCTGCGATTCGCTGAGCAGCTCCGTCGACAGCTCCTGGAGGAACTCCCACGAGCCGACGATCCCTTCGTTGACCAGATGGCCGTTGTTGTCGACGTACGCGTAGAACTCGCGCGCGTGCTGCGTGTGATCGACGAGATCGACGCCGCGCTCCAGCGGTGCGAAGAAGCGCTGCACGTTCTGCTGCTCGAATCCGTGCGACACGAGGAAGGCCGCGATCTCCTCGATCTCTTTGTTCGCCTTGCCGGTCGTCAAGCGCGAAAGCTCGACGATGCCCGGTCCGTAAAACTCCGTGATGCGATCGCTCGGATCGCTGCCGGTGCGCAGCGGCAGCAGCCGGTAGTAACCGTAGTTGATGGCGATGCGCAGCCCTTTGTTGAAGGCGAAGCCTTTGCGCTTCATCTCCGAATAGTTGCGCTGAATCTCCACCGCCGCGTGTACGAGCCGCAGTGCGCGGCGCGTCGTGTAGAACGCGCCGTCGCCGAGGAACTTTTCGAATTGCAGGAGGTGGCGTTGGGCGATCGTTTCGAGACGACGCTGGAAGAGCAGCATCTGACGATACGAGCTGACTTCTTCTTTGCGGCCGCCGCGGCGGATGTTGCCGAGCGTTTCGGAGAACGCGGAGATGTCGTAGATGAGACCGAAGCGATGCACCATCGGATCGACGACGCCCGGCTTGCCGAAATCCATCGGCCGCGTGGCGCGCGAATACGCGTACGCCATCGACGAGCGTTTGTCGGTCGAGATCACGTGGCCGTCCGGCGTCGTCGTCATGAAGACGATGCCGCGCCGCAGCTGGCTGAGCACCGCGAACTCGCGCAGGCGCCGCGTCAGCTGCAGGAAGAACTCGCGCTCTTCGCCTTTCGCCGCGTTCTGCACCGACTGCTGTTCGAAGAGGAACGTCTGAAAGCGCGCGTCGAGGATCAGCGCCAGCGAGATGCCGTTGTCGGGATTCGCTCCGAACAGCGGCAGCGCGGCGCGGAACGTTTTGTCTTTCTGCAGCAGCTCGGTGGCCGCATTGCGGACGCGATCGAAGACGTCTTTGAAGACCTGATGTTCTTTCCGCAGATAGCCGTTGATGAACGATCTCAACTCGCGCAAATCCGGCCCGATGAACTCCTCGGTGAGCAGCAGGATGTCGTCCTGCAGCAGACGAAGGAAGCGGATGCTGCGCTGCTCTTCGCCGTCGAGCACCGCCGACGCGCGCGCCGCCGCCTGCGACATCAGATCGCGGATGTCGTTCGACCAGCGAGCGTAGATCCGATACTTCAGCGCATCGCCCTGCGTGCGGCCGATCTGCGTGTCAACCGCGCTCGTCCGTCGCGGAATCGATGCGAACTGCCGCGCGAGATCGAACGAATGCGCGAGCCAGAACGCGGCGTGGTAATCGTTGAGGACGTTCGACAGCAGCGCGTTCTCGGCGACTTTGATGAGCGGTCCCGAATACGCGGCGAACGACAGCTGCGCCTTCTCGCGCGCGCCCGGCTGGCGGCTGCAGTGCGATGCGATCTCGTCCGTGATCCAGCGGTCGAGCTTCGCATCGAGCTCTTTCATCACCAGCGCTTCCGCGACCGGAAATCCGAGCACCGGCGCATGCGCCTCGTTGGCCGGATAGATCTTCATCGGCTGCGGCAGCGCCGCCTCACCGCCAGGGATGAGCTCATCGATCGTCCTGCGCAGCTCAGAGGCCAGCAGGAACGTACCGGTATCGGCGCGCGCCGCGAGGTACGGGATGAGGGTGGACATTGCCGAAACGGGAAGTATACCCGTCAGGGGAAAGTGCAGAGTGAGAGGAAGTGCTGAGTGCTGAGTGCAGAGTGCTGAGTCGGGGAACGAACTTCTGCCTTTTCTCAGCACTCAGCACTCTGCACTCAGCACCTCTTATAATTGGGCGATGTCCCTCTTAGCCCCCCCCATCCTCTGCCCCCGTTGTAGTGGTTCGGGATGGGTTCCGCTTTCCGGCGATTCGCTGCGCGTGGAGGCGTGTCTCTGTCAGGGGGATTTGCGGCGGCGGCAGCGGATTGCGGCGGCGAACATTCCGCGGCGGTATCTCGATCACTGCACGCTGCACACGTTCTATGAGAAGAACAACGCGTCGCTCTTCACGGCGAAGCGGCGGGTGCAGGAGTTTTGCGATGC
>JAOBAU010000242.1 GCA_025463165.1 Acidobacteriota bacterium
CCGGCAGCGGCGACACGCTGCTGTTCGCGGAGCGAAGATGCCAGTCGAGCGGAACGTTCGCGGGCAGCAGCAGGCGGATTACCCCGACGTCGTTGTATGGAGTGAACGCGTACGCGCTCGCGTACGACCGCGCGTCCGGCACGCTGATCGCGACGGATAAAGCGGGGTTCGTGACGATTTACAAAGTGCCGCGCGCCACCGCCGCGCGATAAACTTCACCCCATGAAATTCGGCGTCGTCGTCCTGCCCGGCTCGAACTGCGATCACGATGCGCTGCACGTGACGAAGCACGTGGTCGGCGCGGACGCCCAGGTGCTGTGGCACAAGGACACTGACCTCAAAGGCGTCGATTGCGTGATCATCCCCGGCGGCTTCGCGTACGGCGATTACCTTCGCGCCGGCGCGCTCGCGAAGTTCGCGCCGATCATGGAACCGATCCGGCGTCACGCCGCGGCGGGCGGACTCGTCTTCGGCATCTGCAACGGTTTCCAGGTGCTGACCGAAGTGGGCCTGCTGCCCGGCGCGCTGACGCGCAACGAACATCTCCGCTTCATCAGCCGCGACGTGTTTCTGCGCACCGAAGAAACCGACACGCCGTTCACGAACCAGTACGAATCGGGACAGGTGATGCGCGTCCCGATCGCGCACGGCGAAGGAAACTACTTCGCGGACGACGCCACGCTCGATGAGTTGGAGCGCAACCGCCAGGTAATCTTCCGCTACTGCGACGAATCGGGCCGCGTGCTGCGCGACGCGAATCCGAACGGCTCCGCGCGCAACATCGCCGGCGTCTGTAACGCCGCCCGCAACGTCCTCGGCATGATGCCTCACCCGGAGCGCTGCTCCGAACAACTCCTCGGCAACGCCGACGGTCTCGGCGTCTTCAAATCGATCGTCGCCAGCTTCGCCACCGTCTGATGCGGCGCGTTCTCCTTGCGCTCTTCTGCGTGACCGCGGCATTCGCGGCGCGCGGCGAAGAGCTGTCGCTGACGACACCGGCCGGCCGCATCTACGGAACGCTGCTCGTGCCGGCGATCAGTGCGCCGATGCCGGTGGTCGTCATCGTGTCGGGCTCCGGTCCGACCGATCGCAACGGCAACTCCGCGCTCCTCGCGGGAGCGAACGACTCGCTGAAGATGCTCGCCGAGGGACTCGCGGCGCGCGGCATCGCATCGCTGCGTTATGACAAACGCGGAGTCGGTGCGAGCAGCGCCGCGTTTACGTCGGAAGCGGAACTGACATTCGATCAATATGTTGACGATGCCGTGTCGTGGCTGGAACTGCTGCGCAAAGATCCGCGCTTCTCCCGCACCGCGATTGCCGGCCACAGCGAAGGAGCATTGATCGCGCTGATCGCCGCCCAACGGACGAATGTTGATCGCGTCATCTCCATCGCCGGTCCCGGACGTCCCACCGGCGACGTGATCCTCGAACAGCTCGCGGCACAGCTGTCGCCCGCGCAACTCGACATCTCGCGCGCGATCGTCGCCGCACTCAACGCGGGAAAAACCTATGCGCCGGTGCCGGCCGAGCTCTACTCGATCTTCCGTCCGAGCGTGCAGCCGTATCTCATTTCGCTCTTCCGCTACGATCCGGCTCACGAGATCGCCAACGTCACCGCACCGACGCTCATCGCGCAGGGGACGACCGACATTCAGGTGAGCGTCGCCGACGCCAACCGCCTCGCCACCGCCCGCCCGACCGCCGCGCTGCTCATCGTGAACGGCATGAACCACGTGCTGAAAAACGTGTCATCGGACAGCGCCGCGCAACTGGCGTCGTACAGCGATCCGACGCTGCCGATCAACGCACAACTCGTCGCCGCGATCGCGAATCTGATCCGTACGCCGGCGCGCGTTCGCACCGTGCGTTAGCGCGAGTAGTGGAGCGGAAACGCGGCGGCTCGCGTGGCGATCTCACGGCTTAAGTGAAGGTCGCCATTTGAGTAGCTCCACGAGCCGTCCGTGCATTGTGAGGCGATGACATCAGGCGCGGTTGCCGGCCAGTTGCGCGAAGCGAGCTCCGTCTCGACGCGCAAACGGGAAATGCGCTGCCACATCGAGCCCCACGCCGGCAGCGTCACGCGCGAGTAGACGTGGAACTTCGGCACCGCGGCCTTCATCCGGCGATCGAAAGCGTCTCCGTCCACGGCGCAATCGCGAATCATCGTCAGTTGCTCAGCAATCGATCGTTCACGATTTGCGAGATCGGCGGCCCAGATCCTGGCGAAAGGCAGAAACGGGAAAGTAAGAATCCGCCGCGGAACGCTCTCCGCGTTAAATGGATCGTCACGCATCTTCGTCAGCAGGAGCCAGGCGTCACATTGCTCGGCCGCGGTCATCGCTCGCCGATAATCGTATTGTCCGATTTCCGCAAACCACGCCGGCGCCGGCGCGGGCAACTTGCGGGCAGCGGCACACAACATCGACGTTGTCGCGCGCGCGATGAGGACCGAGATCGTTTCCGGTCTCGGCCAGAGCACACGCGTGAGCAGCCACGACGCGTGCAGGTAATCCCAGTCACCGTGCGCGAGCGCCGAGGCGGCGAGGAGTCGCGTCACCGACATATGAGCGAGGAGATTGGGCAGCGGCGCGTCAAACAGCCGCGAGAGATCGACCGGCCACGCAATCGCGCCTTCGTTCGAGAGCAGGTGATCGCGAACGGCGTCGATGTCGGCACGATGATCGTCGAGGTACTTCGCGAGCTCCGCGGGCGGTGGCGAGATCGCGTCCGAAGTCGATGCCTGCTCGGCGCTCAGCCATTTGCTCAGCGGCTCCTTCACCAGCGAGAACGCCCGCTCCTCATTCGTGACCGGGCGCTTGTCGAAACGATTCAGCCGGATACCGAGCCGCGCTTCGAGCGGTCCGAGTGCGAGCGCCGCCGACGACGCGTTGTGCTTCGGATAGCGCGCGGGCACATCGCGAAGACTCCCGAGTTGCAGCGGCCACGGCGCCGACGCGGCATCATCGACGGCTCGCCGGCCGACGGCGAGACCGACGCCCCACATCGCAACGATGAGCGCCACAAATACGAGCGGAATCAGCCGTCGCATCGCGGGTATCATGCCCTGGAATTCCATCGCTCCGGAGGATGACCAATGGCTGATGAAACGGAGAACGCGATCGACGCATTGCTGCAGGAAACCCGCTGGTTTCCGCCCTCCGATGAGTTCCGCGCCAAAGCAAACGTCAGCAACGATGCCGTGTACGAAACGGCGCGCAACGATCGCGAGGGTTACTGGGCCGGCTGGGCGGAACAGCTCGACTGGCAGACGAAGTGGGACAAGGTGCTTGAGTGGGAGCCGCCGTACGCGAAGTGGTTCGTCGGCGGAAAGCTCAACGCGTCGCACAACTGTCTCGATCGTCATCTCGCCACGAAGCCGGGCAAGCTCGCCATCGTCTGGGAAGGCGAGCCGGGCGACGTGCGCAGCTACACGTACGGCGAGTTGCACGCGGAAGTCTCGAGGTTCGCGAATGCGCTGAAGAAACTCGGCGTCACGCTCGGCGATCGCGTCGCCATCTACATGCCGCTCGTACCGGAAGCGATCGTGGCGATGCTCGCCTGCGCGCGCATCGGGGCCGCGCACTCGGTCGTCTTCGGCGGCTTCTCATCCGAAGCGCTGCGCGACCGCATTCAGGACGCCGGCGCGAAGGTGCTCATCACCGCGACGAGCGGCTATCGCCGCGGCAATCTCGTCCCGCTGAAAAAACTCGCCGACGCCGCGGTCGTCGAGTGTCCGACGATCGAGCATGTAGTCGTCGTCATGCGCCGCGCCGCGGCCGACGAAGCGGACGACACCGTGACCGTCAACGCGCGTGACCGCTGGTATCACGAGCTGATCTCGCGCGAGAGCGCCGACTGCGAGCCGGTCTGGGTCGACTCCGAACAGATGCTCTACACGCTCTACACGTCGGGCACGACCGGCAAACCGAAGGGCATCATTCACACCACCGGCGGCTATCTCACCGGCTGTTACGCGACGACAAAGTGGGTCTTCGATCTCAAAGACGATGACGTTTACTGGTGCACCGCCGACATCGGCTGGGTGACCGGACATTCGTACGTCGTCTACGGTCCGCTCGCGAACGGCGCGACGGTCTTCATCTATGAAGGCGCGCCCGACTGGCCGAAGCAGGATCGCTTCTGGCAGCTCGTCGAGAAACACAAAGTCACCATCTTCTACACGGCGCCGACCGCGATCCGCGCGTTCATGAAGTGGGGCGAGTCGCTGCCGAAGTCGCACGATCTTTCCTCGCTTCGGCTGCTGGGTTCCGTCGGCGAGCCGATCAATCCTGAAGCGTGGATGTGGTACCACCGGAACATCGGCGGCGAGCGCTGTCCGATCGTCGACACGTGGTGGCAGACCGAGACCGGCGCGATCATGATCACGCCGCTGCCCGGCATCGTCGCCACGAAGCCCGGCTCCGCGACGAAACCGTTTCCCGGCATCGAAGCGAAGATCCTCAATCAGCAGGGACAGCCGGTCGAAGTCGGCGGCGGATACCTCGCGATCACAGAGCCGTGGCCGTCGATGTTGCGCGGCATCTGGGGCGATCCGGAGCGATACGAAAAGCAGTACTGGGCGAAGTGGCCGGGGATCTATTTCACCGGCGACGGCGCGCGCGTCGACGCCGACGGTTACTTCTGGCTGCTCGGCCGCGTCGATGATGTGATGAACGTCGCCGGCCATCGCATCGGCACGATGGAAGTGGAGTCGGCGCTGGTCGATCATCCCGCGATCGCCGAGGCCGCGGTGGTGGGGATCAAGCATGAGATCAAGGGGACGGCGATCGCAGCGTTCGTGATCGTGAAATCGTCAGCCATCGATGCGGCAAAAAGCAATCTCGCCGCGTTCGAACAGGAGCTGAAGCAGCATGTATCGGACAAGATCGGCGCGATCGCACGGCCGGAGAAAATTCTGCTGACCGTCGATCTGCCGAAGACGCGCAGCGGCAAGATCATGAGGCGTTTGCTGCGCGACATCGCGGAAGGCCGCGCGCTCGGCGACGTGACCACGCTCGCCGATCCGACGGTGGTTGCATCGCTGAAGGAGCGGTACGAGGAGGAGTCGTAGAATTTTATCCTGAGGAGCGAAGCGACGAAGGATCTCGCGTCCAACAGCTGCGACGTTCACAAGGTGCGCGGCTGCTGCACCCGAGATCCTTCGCTGCGCTCAGGATAAAGTTCACAAACACATGAAAACCGTCCTCATTACCGGCGGCTCGCGCGGCATCGGGCGCGTGACCGCGATGCGTCTGTTGATGGACGGATACTCCGTCGCATTCACGTACAACAACTCGAAAGACGCCGCGCTCGCCTTCGAAAAAGAAGCGACGACGACGCTCGCGCACGAGCCGCCGCGCATCTGTTCGTATCAGGGCGACGTGCGCGACGACGCGTGGAATCGGCAGGTCGTCGAAGAGATCATCGCCCGCTTCGGCGCGATCGATGCGCTGGTCAACAACGCCGGCATCCGTCGCGATTCGCTGCTGTACAACATGTCGGAAGAGCAATGGTCCGACGTCATCGACACGAACCTCAACGGCGCGTTCTCGATGATCAAAGCGGCGCTGCCGGCGATGCTCAAACAGCGCCGCGGCTCGATCGTCAACGTCGCGTCGCTCTCCGGCGTCCACGGCGTCGTCGGCCAGACCAACTACTCCGCCGCGAAAGGCGGACTGATCGCGATGACCCGCTCGCTGGCCCGCGAAGTGGCGCGCAGCGGCATTCGCGTGAACTGCGTCGCGCCGGGACTCGTCGACACCGACATGATCGCGGGACTCGACGATGAAGTGCGCCGCGAAATGATCCGCCAGATTCCGATGCGCCGCGTCGTGAAACCGGACGAAGTGGCGGCGGCGGTGGCGTTTCTGCTGAGCGATGAAGCAAGCGCGATCACCGGCCAGGTGCTGTGCGTCGACGGGGGCGCGTCCGCTTGAATCCGCCGTACTTCTCCGTCGTCATCCCCACGTACAACCGCCTCGACATGCTGCTCCGCGTGCTCGACGCGCTCGAGCATCAGATCGATGCGCCGCCGTTCGAGACGATCGTCATCAACGACGGCTCGTCCGACGATACCGATCGCGTGCTCTCGCAACGCAGCGGCATCACGTTCCGGACGCAGCCGAACGGCGGTCCGGGTCGCGCGCGGAATCACGGAGTGACGCTGGCGCAGGGACGCTTCGTCATCTTCATCGGCGACGACACCATCCCCGAGCCGCGCTTCCTCGCCGAGCACGCGCGCATTCACACCGCCACCGCCGACGACGCCATGGTCGCGGTCCTCGGCTACACCGGCTGGCCGGCCGGCGAGCCGGTCACCGCATTCATGGATTACATCAACGACTACGGTCTGCAGTTCGGCTACAAACTGATCGAGGACGGCGCGGTCGTC
>JAOBAU010000294.1 GCA_025463165.1 Acidobacteriota bacterium
AGGAACGAGGTCACGAACTGCGCCCAGACGAAGAACGGCAGGCGCATCCACGTCATGCCTTTCGCGCGAAGCTGGATGATCGTGACGAGCGTGTTGACCGAGCCGAGGAGCGACGAGGTGATCAGCAGCACCATGCCGAGGATCCACCACGTCTGTCCCTGTGTAGCGATGACGGAGAGCGGCGGATACGACGTCCAGCCGGAGTTCGCGGTGCCGCCCGGCGCGGCGAAGCTCGCGAGCATGACCAGACCGCCCGGCAGATAGCACCAGTAGCTGGCCATGTTCAGTCGCGGGAACGCCATGTCGGGCGCACCGATCTGGAGAGGCACGAGGAAGTTGCCGAATGCACCGACGGCGAGCGGCACGATGGCGAGAAAGACCATGATCGTGCCGTGCATCGCGCCGAGCTGGTTGTACGCCTCGGGGAGCAGAATGCCGCCCGGCGCTCTCCCCTCGCCCAGCAGCTTCAGCGCCGCGAACGAGTGTCCCGGCCAGCCGAGCTGGAGGCGCATCAGAATCATCAGACTGAAACCGAAGAGGAGGAAGCAGAGGGCGGTGAAACCGTACTGCACGCCGATCCACTTGTGATCGACGGAGAAGACGTATTTGCTGATGAAGGTCTCGTGATGATCGTCGTGCTTCAGCTTCTCTTCACGACGCTGCGTCTGCATCGCTTCTTCGAGCAGCTTCGCCGCATCATCGGCGTACAGCCACTGCGATCCGACCTTAATTTGTCGTTTCTGCCCCAATGCTCGCCTCCTCGGTGAATCGGATCAGAACGAGAACGAAACCGCCTTCGACTCTTTGGCGCCGATGGTGATCGGCTGTTCCTTCGAGCCGTACTTCTCGTGCCACGCGACCAGCGTGTACGTGCCCGGCGGCAGGTTCGGAATCGTGAACGTGCCGTCCATCTTCGACACCGCGAAGAACGGGTGCGGCATGACGGCCATGTACGACTTCATCCAGCCGTGGACGTCGCACTTCACCTTGAACGGCTTCATCTCCGGCTTGTCGAACTTCTTGGTCGACACCATTCCCTGCACCGGCTGGCCTTCATTGAACTGTCCGTTCACTTCCGGCATCGCGTGGACGTTATGCAGCGTCGCGTCGCTGTTTTTGATCTGCAGTGGCTGGCCAACCTGCACGCCGTGAACGTGCGGGAAGTACTGGCAACCCTTCTGATCGAGCACCACTGCCTCGGACGGAGGCGGGAAGTTCCCCTGAATGTCTTTGATGTAGACGAAGACGTTGGCGAGCTCGCCGGCCGGACCGGTGACGACTTCTTCGTCGAGCGCGGGCGCGGTGTGCTGCGACTGGCAGTACGGATCGGCGCCCATCGGAATGGTGCCCATCTTCGGCGCGGCAGCGGCGAGTTTCACTGCACCGGTGATGGTTGCGGCATCGGCCGAGACCGGAGCGGCTGCTGCTGCCGGAGCGGCGGCGGTTCCGCCGGTGGTCGAGGCGACGGTCGCGGTCTGCGCTTCCTGGTCGTCCTCGCCTTCGTCTTCATTCGACGACGCTTCTTTGCCGCCGCCGCAGGCGACGACGAGCAGGAGCGTGAGCGCGAACAGAGCAGAGAGAAAACGTTTCATCGTCATTGGGTCAGTTCTCCGATTTCGAAAATCAATGCGCGCGGAGCGCGCGGGTGGTCGAGATTATCACCTTCCGCTGCCGCTCCCGGCCGGGCGTTCCACGCGTCCCGATTTGAGTGCCGGGATCGGCGCTCCGGTCGTTGGCGTGAGCGGAACCGTGGTCGACGGAATCCCTTCCGACGCCGCCGCGGATGGCATGTCGGTGATACCGATGCTCCAGATGTAATCGCGGAGATAGTTGGTCAGCGCGACCGCATCTCCCATCGTCCGTTTCAGTTCTTTCTCGTCATTGTTGAAGAGCGGCAGCAGCGCCGCTTTCTGCGTCGCGAAGCCCGGCGTGTCGAGTGCGCCGGCAAGCGGCGAGACGAAGCCGGTGGCGTTCTCGTCGCGCGGGAAGTTCGTCGGCATGCGCGTGCCGGGGATCATCTCGTTCGGACGGCGGATCCAGTCTGCGATCCACTCGTGACGCAGACGAACGCGCGCGAGCGTGAGGTTCGGCGCGAGCGACGTCAGGTCGCCGGCCGGCGGAAGCGGCGGGTTCTGCGGATTGACCGGCGTCGTGCCGTGACACTGCGCGCAACGCAGCATCGCGAAGACCTGCTTGCCGATGGCGACGTTCGTCGCCGGAGCGTTGACGTTGCGCAGCGTGTCGAACTGCTGCGAACGCCCTTCGGTTGCGAAGTAGGTGACGAGAGTGTTGGTCTCTTCGTCCGTGAAATGGAAGGTCGGCATCCGGACGCTGAGCCACGGACGGATCTTCATCACGGAAGGATCTTTCAGGAAGTTGAAGAGGAACGGCGACTGCGCGCGCGCCCCTTCCGGCGAAAGATCGGGCGGCAGATACGCGGCATCGCTGATCATCGGCGCGATGGCGCGCCCTTCGCCGTCGACGACGTGACAGGCGCGGCAGTTGTGCTGCGAAACGCGCTTGCGCCCTTCTTCGATCAGCCGCGACTGCGGGCTGATCGACGCCATCTTCTCGGTGGCCACTCTCTCTTTGGTGAGTCCGACGATCACCGTCGTAATCAGCCTTCCTTCCTCCGGCGTGAGGTGGAAGTTCGGCATCTTCAGCTTGTCGTTGTAGACCTTGGTCCGCTTGTCATCGTAGACGCGCGGGCTGCGGACCTTGTTGTAGATCCACGACGAGTTGGTGTGCAGGACGTGCTCGTGGCTGCCGTCTTCGTGCTGGTATTCGTGGACGAAGCCGAAGTCGAAGAGGTGCAGCGCCTTCGAGCCTTCGATGGTCAGCTCGGTGCCGATCGGCTTCAGACCTTCGAAGCCTTTGATGTTGTGACAGGAGTAGCAGCCGTACTTCTCGATCGAGCGCTGGCCGAGATAGACGAGCTGATCGTGGAGCGGCATGGCGCGCAGCTTCACGTCGGCATCGCGATCGGTCAACGTGTTGATCAAATAGCCTTTGGCGAGCTCGCGGACGGCGTTCGCATCGGGCGGACGGATCGCCTTCTGCATGAAGCGCGGCTTCTGCAGCGACATCAGATATGCGGTGACGTCGGCCGCTTCCGGATCGGAAAGACGAAGGCTCGGCATCGGCGCATCGGGGTAGTAGTTCTTCGGGTTCTTCACCCAGTTGTAGATCCAGCCCGGATGCGTCTTCGTGCCGACGCCGGTGAGGTTGAAGCCGAAGTTGCGCTCGAGCGGGAAATCGTCGCGGCGAGCCACGCGGACGGCGCCGCTCTTCGCGTCTTTGATCTGTTCGGTGTCGACGTGACAACCCATGCAGCCGAGGTTGTCGACGAGCTGCTTGCCGCGCGCGACGTCACCGCCCGCGCCGCCCTGCCAGTTGCGATGCGTCGATTTCGAGAAGAGGAACGTGACGATCGAGTGGATCTCCGCGTCCTGGTATTTGATGTTCTGTTCGCGTTCGGCCGGCGGCACGGTCGGGCCGACCATGTTGCACTGATAGAAGAACGACGGCATGCGCGTCGTCGAGCGGAAATCGTGCGGCTCGGAGATCCAGCGGAACGCCCATTCCGGCGTCGTTTTTTCGGCGATGCCGTTGAGGTCAGGGCCTGGTTTGCGAAGATCGCTGAAACGCCAGTTGCTGATCTTGTGGCAGGCGTAGCAGCCGTAGAGCTCCACCATGTGCGTCGCTTTGGTGATGTCGGCGCCGCCTTTGACCTGCATCTCGCCGGCGTGACATTTCAGGCAGCCGGCCTCGTAATGCTGGCGCGGATACATCGGCGTCTCATTGAACGGATTCGGCGCGTAACCCCAGTTGCGCTTCTCCATGTCAGACCGCGTCGGGAAAAATCCGAGCGTCCACATCGAGGTCGCGGTCCAGCGCTTCTCCATCTTCTTGTTCGGCGGCGTGTGGCCGGCACGACCGAATTCGGTGGCGCGATCCTGACCGCGATGGCAGGCCGTGCAGCCGTAGTCGAGCAGCGGATGCGGCGAGGCGGAGCCGACGAAGAGGTCGAGCTTCGGATGCGTGCGCCACGGATTGAGCACTTCCGTCGATGCTTCCTGAATGCGCTTCAACTGCGCGATCCGCTGCTCGGCATCGGTGCGTTTGTCGCCGACGATCTGGAAGTTGTCGAGCTTCTGCTGCAGCTCGGCGGCCAGTCGGGCCGCCTCTTTCTTCGATTCGAAACCGGGACGATCGATGGCGCGATGGCAGGTCTGGCAGCGATCGACGCGCGGGACCTGCATGTAGTTCATCTCGATGAAGAGATCGTTGAGCACGACCTGATCGACCTTGAACGTCGGCGCGACGAAGTCGAGCATCGGCGCGTTGAGAATCAGAAAGTCTTTCGACGCGACCCTGACCGTTTGCAGTTGTTTGTTGAGCAGATCGATCGAGGCGGTGAGATCTTTCTTCTTGTTCTCGAGATCGGTGATCTTCTTCAGCCAGACGTCGACGCGCGCTTTGGCGGCGTCGCGATTGCGCGTCACCTGCTGCAATCGAAGCTGCAGATCGTTGACGTGACTGGTCAGCTCCGCGTAATGACGGCGGCGCTCGGCGGCATCGGGGCGATGCTGCACAGTTGCGGCTTCGGTCTCGTAGCGGTCGGCGTCGAGAGTCGCTTTCGCGAAGCGGTAATCCTGGTCGGCGGCGTAGTGCTCCCCTTCGCGCTGATCGAGATCCTTCTGCGCGTTGAGGAACTCATGTCGATGGAGCGCGATCTCTTTTTCCTGCTGGCGAACCTGCCGATCGAAATCGGCGAGATGCCGGCGCAGCTCCGCATCATCGGCGACCTTCAGATCGGACTCGATCCGTTCGCGCTGGATGCGCATGAACTCGAGCTGGAACCACTTCCATCCGCGCACGTAGTCGTACATCACGATCCAGCCGGTGACGACGAGAAGGACGAGACTGGAGATCGCAAAGATCCAGTTCAGCGTCTTCATGCTGTAGTTGTGCGGAATCGGCTCTTGCGGTTTCACGCGTTCGTTCGCTCTCTATCGATGCCAGCGGTCAGATGTTGAAGAAGATCTCCTGGATGTGAACGATGTACTTGAGGTTGAAAAGCCACCGAAGAACCATCTTGATCGGCAGCGAAGCCATCATCAGGAACAGGTACGCGCCAACGTAATAGCGCGGCGGTCCCATCTTCAGGAAGAAGCGGCGGAACGGACCGATGGCCAGCAGCGGCGGCAGTCCGAGATATGCGAGCACGATCAGCAGTCCGAACAGCTCGCGGATCAGCCAGAGGTGCGGCAGCGGCATGTGCAACGCCTTCACCCAGATCAGCTCCGAGAGATCGACGTTGACGAGCGGCACGAGTTTGTTCGGATCCCAGTATTCGTAAGGACCGAAGAAGTTCCAGTTCGGACCGCGGAGGAACGTGCCGGTGATGATGAGGAACGACCAGAGCACGAGGAAGCCGTAGAGGAAAATGCCGAGCTCCCACTTGCGCTCGCGGAACGAGTAGTAGCCGTTGCCGCGCGGGTTCGTGTCGATGTACGGCACCGCCATGAGGCCGACGATGATGAGCGTCGGCAGGACGACGCCGGCCAGCCAGGGATCGAAGTAGAC
>JAOBAU010000301.1 GCA_025463165.1 Acidobacteriota bacterium
GCCCTTCGGGCACCTTCTCCCGGAGGGAGAAGGATTCTTGCGCGGTCATAGCAGCCCCTTCGCTTCCATCAGCTCCGCATTCAAAATCGCCGCGCCCGCCGCGCCGCGAATCGTGTTGTGGACCAGCGCGACCATCCGCAGGTCGAGCAGCGGACAGGGACGCAGCCGTCCGACGCTGACGCTCATTCCGCGCTCGCGATCGCGATCGAGTCGCGGCTGCGGACGATCGATCTCTGCCAGAAAATGCAGCGGCTGTTTCGGCGCGGATGGCAATCCGAGTTTCTGCGGCTCGCCGGCGAACGTTTCGAATTCGCGGCGGAGCCGATCGAGGTCGAGCACTTTGTCGTCGCGCAACTTCAGCGAGATCGACATCAGATGTCCGTCGATGACGCCGACGCGATTCACCTGCGCGGAGATGCGGAACGTCGCGTCGGTGAAACGCGAGCCGTCCCAGCCGCCGAGAATCTTGCGCGGCTCGCTCTCGATCTTCTCTTCTTCGCCGCCGCCGATGTACGGGATGACATTGTCGAGAATCGCGATCGATGGCACGCCGGGATAGCCGGCGCCGGAGATCGCCTGCATCGTCGTGACGTGGAGTTGCGTGATGCCGTACAGCCGTTCGATCGGCGCGATCGCCATCGCCAGGCCGATCGTCGAGCAGTTCGGATTCGTGACGATGCAGCCTTTGCTGCCGCGCCGTTTCTGCTGGCGCTCGATGGCGCCGAGGTGTTCGGCGTTGAGTTCCGGGATGAGCAGCGGGACGTCGGCGTCCATCCGATGGTTCTTCGAATTCGACACGACGACGCAGCCGCGATTCGCGTAGTCATCTTCCGCTTCGCCGGCCACTGATGAATCGAGTCCGGAGAAAACGAGGCGCGCGGTGAGCTCGGCGCCGAGCGGCTTCACGACCAGCGCGGACGCTTCACGCGGCAGCAGGGTGTCGAGCCGCCAGTCGGCCGCGTCCGCGTACGTTTTCCCCGCGCTCCGTTCCGACGCGACGACGTCGGTCAGGCGAAACCACGGATGTCCTTCGAGCAGTTGAATGAAGCGCTGGCCGACCGAACCGGTGGCGCCGAGGACCGCGACCGGGATGCGGTCGGTCCGTTGTGCGCGCGGCGCGGCTTCGATCGGCAATGTGGCTGTCATCGGATGAGCTCCCTTGCTCCAAGCAATTCTAATTCCCCTTCCGCCGCAACTCCTTCATGCCGTCCCCGAATCCAGGGATTCGACTGATTGAGATGGATGAACCGGATCTTCTTACGCGACGAGGCATCGAGACGCGCGAGCGTTTCAACGATCAGAGGATGCGGAATCTCGCGCAGGTCGCGGCCCGGCAGCTCGTTCGCGTCATGAAAGGTGCCGTCGACGTATGCGACGTCGACGCGCGCCAGCACCGATTCGATCGGGATCGACCACTTCTCCCATTTGTCGATGTCGGGGAGCCAGAGGATCGCGCGCGACGGACCGCGAATGATGAAGCCGACGGTCTCGGAGAACTCGTCGCGATGCGGCACGACGAGCGTTTCGATGCTGATGCGCGCGTTGAGCCGCGTCGTCGTTTCGAGCGGACGCAGCTCGATGTTCTTCAGCGCGACGAGCTGGCTCCACGGTCCGTTCGACTCGAGGAACGCGCGCATGCGCGGCATCGCGTAGACGGGCACGGCGTGCGCGCCGAGCACTTCGCGTCCGAGGTGCATGAGTCCCGTGTAGTGACCGATGTGTGCGTGGGTGAGGAGGATTGATGGGAGTGTTTTTGATGGCGCGAGCAGATCGAGGCGATGGAGTTGTTCGGGAAAATCGGGCGTCGCATCGATGATCCACCGCTCGCCGCTGACGGGATCGACGATGCCGAGTGATGCGACGTGCCGGCGCAGCGACGGATCGCGCCACGCCGCGATGCAGTCGTCGCGCTTGCAGCCGGCCTGCGGATAGCCGCCATCCTGCGCGATGCCGAGGACGACGACCCAGGGAGCGGTCGCCGGCGGCGCGACGTGCGCGCAGGCGGAGAGGAGAAGCAGCGCGAACGTCAGCGTCTTCGCCA
The DNA here is from genome assembly GCA_025463165.1 of Acidobacteriota bacterium. GTDB lineage: Bacteria > Acidobacteriota > Thermoanaerobaculia > Gp7-AA8 > Gp7-AA8 > JAOBAU01. Next base: position 2,042 of record JAOBAU010000301.1, read on the forward strand.
CAGCGACAGATCCTGATAGCCATTGAGGCCGTGCTCGCGATGCTCGACGAGCTCGAAGTCGCCGCTCCACGCGCGGCGCATGTAGTCGACGTGATGGAACGCGCTGTCGTCGTTGAAGCCGATCGTGCCGGCGATGAAGGTGAATCCTTTCACGCCGAGCTCCTCATGATGTGCGTGCGTCAGATCGGGACGGTTGTACGTCAGCGATGGTGAATGCGTCGACGCCATCAGCGCGCCGCCCGGCTTGAGTACGCGCCGCAACTCCGCGAGCCAGCGCGACTGCGACGCTTCATCAAAGTGCGTGAAGACGGAGACGGCGTAGACGACGTCGAACGTTGCGTCGCCGAACGGCAGCGGCGGTTCGGTCGACGTCACGCGATAGTCGCCGCGCAGGTTCCGCGCCGCCCATCCGACCGCCCGCCCGTCGACGTCGACGCCGGTCAGGTTGATCTCCGGCATCGCCGCGATGTGCCGTGCCACGCGTCCGGAACCACAGCCGAAGTCGAGCCACTCGCCGCGCGGCGCGAAACCGTGAGTGGTCAACATACGGACGATGTCCGCCGCCGCCCGTTCGCCGATCAGAAGGAAGTGGACGCGCGAGCTGTTGATGCCGACGCTGGCCCGCAATCGTGCCGGCGGTAATGGCCGCCGCGCGAAGAGGTCGAGGAGATCGGGCGCGCCGTCGCGAATACGGATCGGCAGCTCGCGCGCGAACGTGCGCAACGCGCGGCGCGCGCGCCGCGGAAGCGCACGGCGATAGAGGGAACGAAACATCGCGGCGGATTGTACGGCTACACTTCTTCTTCATGCCCTCCACGGTCGAGCTGCGCGGCGTCTCGTTCGCGCCGGTGCTCAGCGAGCTCTCGCTCCGCGTTGGCGCCGGCGAGGCGGTGGCGTTCATCGGCCGCAGCGGCGCGGGAAAAACGACCGCGCTCCGTCTCATCAACGGACTGTTGAAACCGACCGGCGGCGACGTCCTCATCGACAACGTCTCGCTCGCCGACTCCGATCTGATCGCGCTCCGTCGCCGCAGCGGTTACATCATCCAGGGCTCCGGCCTCTTCCCGCATCGCACCGTCTACGAGAACGTCGCCACGATCCCTCGCCTCCTCGGCTGGCCGGCGGCGCGCACGCGCGATGCCGCCGCGATCCTCCTGAAAAAACTCGGCATGCCGCTCGAGCGTTTCGGCGACCTTTATCCGGCGCGACTCTCCGGCGGCGAACAGCAGCGCGCCGGCATCGCACGCGCGCTCGTCGCCGAGCCTGCGCTGCTCCTTTGCGACGAACCGTTCAGCGCGCTCGATCCGATCGTCCGCCGCGAACTGCAGGATGCCTTTCGCGAGCTGCGCGAAGAGCGCGGCGCAACGATCGTCTTCGTCACGCACGATCTCGCCGAAGCGCTGCGCGTTTGCGAACGCGTCGTCGCATTCGACGCGGGGCGCATCGTTGCCGACCTTCCTTCGCGCGACGTCACGAAGAGCAACGTCCCGATCGTGCGGCAACTCGTCGAAAGTGCGGTGCTGCCATGACGCGCGAGATCCTTCGCGTGACCGGCGAGCATCTGCTGATCGTCCTCGCGGCGGTCGGCGCGGCGGTCGTCATCGCCATCCCGCTCGGCATCTGGTGCACGCGCCACACGCGCGCCGGCCGCGCGGCGCTGCGCGTCGTCGACGTCATCCAGACCATTCCCTCGCTGGCGATGTTCGGCTTTCTGATTCCGGTGCCGTTCATCGGCGGCATCGGCATGCGCACCGCGATCCTCGCGCTGATTCTCTATTCACTGCTGCCGATCGTCCGCAACACCGTGACCGGCATTCGCGGCGTCGATCCGAAAGTGCGCGAAGCCGGAATCGCGATGGGCTTCACGCCGCGGCAACTCTTGTTCGAAGTCGAGCTGCCGCTGGCGCTGCCGTCGATCATCGCCGGCATTCGCATCGCGACGGTCGTCGGCATCGGCGTGGCGACGATTGCGGCGGCGGTCGGCGGCGGCGGACTCGGCACGTTCATCTTTCGCGGCGTGGCGATGGTCGACACGCGGCTGATTCTCGCCGGCGCGTTGCCGGCCGCCGCGCTCGCCATCGCCGCCGATCTCGTTTTTACCGCGGTCGAGCGGCGCGTACGCGGGGCTGTCCCGTCGTGATCGTCCGCATGGCGATGCGCGAGTCGGCGAGGCCGTAAAGCGCATAGGCGACGAACGTCCGTCCGCCTCCGCCCGCGAGCGCCGGCATCCGTTCGTCTTCTTCGGTTGCCGCGATGTCGAACTGCGAAAGGACGTCGCCGTTCTCGCTGATCGTCGCGCCGAGAATGTCGCCGCGGCCTTCGATGCTGAAACGCTCCCACGCGGCGACGTACTGACTGCCGTTCCAGCTGACGGCGAGATGCAGGATCTGCGGATTGTTCGTCGACGTCCTCGTGCCGCTGGCGATCGTGAATGGCGAACCGATCGCGCGGCCATCGCGATCGAGGCGAAGACCGATGATATCGAACGGCTCACGCCAAACCGCGAGAAACCCATCGCCGTTCGTCGCGATCGTGGTCTGCATGTGAGCCGGCGGAAGGAACGAGCGCCGGAGAACTTCAACCGTCTCGCTTTCGTTCGTCGCCGCGATCGGGCGCGACCAGACATAGAAGTCGGACGGCGGCGGTGGTGAGATCAGCAATCCGGAAACGTAGACCGGCGAGCTGTACGCGAGTGTGCGCGACGTCGCCGCCACGGCAGCGACCGGCCAGCGAACGAGAAGCCGGCTCCGATCGAGATTGAGACTCGCATCCGCGCGCGTCTCGCTCGTCAGACCGATGTCGACGGAGTAGAGGCGAAAGCCATCGTCGGTCGCGGCGACGAGGACGTTCATCGGCGCCACGACGTCGCTGAAGAGCGGTCCGCGCGCCGGCGGTTGCGCGAACGGACGTCCGGTCGACTCGAGCCGCAGCGCCGAAAGCGTCTGCACGATCGGGAAGGGAAAGAAGGGCGAGGCGACCGGATCGGCCCACGCCAGCACGTAGGTATCGCCACGCTTCGCCAGCGCCGGAAGAACCGGCGTGTAGCTGTTGAGCGAGACGCGATCGTCACTCGTAGTCGGGATGTCGAACGTTGCGCGCGTGACGAGATCGGCGACGCGAATGCGCGCGTTGTCGCCGGCGTCGGCCCATGCGATCAGCGCGCCCGTTGCGTCGCCGGCGATGGCGATGCGATCGACAGCAGAATCGGGACGCGTGAACGACTCCGTCAGCACGACCGGCGTCGAGACGACCGGTTGCGCCGCGAGCGAAAGCGGGACGAGCACGAGGAGCAGGGAAAGGAGCGATTTCATCAACGTTTGTACGCGCAGGCGACGTGCCACGTCTAAACTCCGGCCATGCGAAAGCTCGTCATCGCGCTGCTGTTGTTCGCCGCCTGTTCGCGCGAGCGCGCGTCGATCGTGGTCGGCTCGAAGAACTTCACCGAGTCGGTGATTCTTGGCGAGCTCGTCGCGCAGAAGCTCGAAGCGAGCGGCTGCAGAGTCGAGCGGCATCTGAACATGGGCGGCTCGCTCGTCTGCGATTCGGCGATCGCTTCCGGCGCGCTCGACGCGTACGTCGAATACTCCGGCACCGCGCTAACCGCGATCCTGAAGAAGCCGACCGCCACCGATCGCGCCGCCGTCGATCGAATCGTCTCCGCCGAATACGCGAAGCGCGGCCTGCACTGGGGACCGGCGCTCGGCTTCAACAACACGTTCGCCATGATCGTGCGGAAGTCGTACGCGCAGCAGCATGGACTGAAGACGATCTCCGATCTGCAGCGCGTCGCCGCTGAAGTGCGTCCCGGCTTCGGCTACGAATTCGTCGAGCGTCCCGATGGCTGGAAGGGATTGATCGCGCACTACAAGCTCGCCACGAAAGTTCCGCCCGCGACAATGGACCTCGGCCTCACCTACAAAGCGCTGGCGTCCGAAACCGTCGATCTCATCGCCGGCAACTCGACGGATGGCTTGATCGAATCGCTCGGCCTCGTCGCGCTGGAAGACGATCGCCGCTACTTCCCGCCGTACGACGCCGCGGTCGTCTATCGGAATGACGTCGATCGGAAATGCGCCGGCGCGTCGAAGGCGATGCAGTCGCTTGCGGCGACGATCGACGACGCGTCGATGCGCCGGCTGAACTTTGAAGTGGATGGGAAGAAGCGCGACGTCGCGGAGGTCGTGCGCGAGTGGCTGTCCCACCAATCCTTCTCCCGCCGGGAGAAGGTGCCGCGAAGCGGCGGATGAGGGGCTGCGCCGATGCGCAACGTTGCTCCGAGGCCGTGCCCCTCACCCGGCCTTCGGCCACCCTCTCCCGCGGGGAGAGGGATGGTTGCGGCTACTATCCGGCGATGATCTCCGTCGAAGAAGCGCAATCGCGCGTCCTCGCCGCCGTCGAACTGCTCGACGCCGAAACGATCGAGCTCGGCGACGCGCTCGGCCGCGTGCTGCGTGAAGACGTCGCGGCAACGCACGACATCCCATCCGCCGACAACAGCGCGATGGATGGCTACGCGGTGCGCGCCGCCGACGTTGCGAACGCGCCGGTCACGCTGCGCGTCATCGAAGATCTCCCCGCCGGAAAAATCGCGCGCGGCCACGTCACCGACGGCACCGCCATGCGGATCATGACCGGCGCGCTGCTGCCCGACGGCGCCGACAGCGTCGTGCAGGTCGAGCTCACCGACGGCGGCAGCACCGACGTGCAGATTCGCGAAGCGGTCCGAAGCGGCACAAACGTTCGTCGTCGCGGCGAAGACATGCGCGCGGGCGATGTCGTCCTGCGCGCCGGCACACGCATCGGTCCGGCCGAAGTCGGCGTGCTCGCCAGCGCACAACGCCGCAGCGTAAGCGTCGCGCGGCGGCCGACGATCGCCATTCTTGCCACCGGCGACGAGCTCGTCGAAAGCGGCGAGCCGCTCGGCGCGGGGCAGGTCGTCAATTCGAACGCGTGGTCGCTCGCCGCACTCGTCGCACAACACGGTGCGATTCCGCGGCGGCTCGGCATCGTACGCGACGATCGCGACGCCACCATCGCCGCGCTCGAATCTGCGCTCGCATGCGACTTCGTCATCACCTCCGGCGGCGTCAGCGTCGGCGCGTACGACTTCGTGAAAAACGCGCTCGAAGGGCTCGGCGCGGAGACGATGTTCTGGCGCATTGCCATGAAACCGGGAAAGCCTGTCGTATTGTCGCGGCTGCGCGGACGGCTCGTCTTCGGGCTGCCCGGCAATCCGGTCTCGAGCATGGTTTCTTTTCTTCTCTTCGTGGCACCCGCTTTGCGAAAATCGCTGGGGATGACGACCGATCTTTTACCGCCCGCCGCGAACGTCCGGCTGCTCGCGCCGCTTCGTTCGAAAGGCGATCGGCGCGCGTATCTGCGCGTCCGCGTGGGCGTCGATGAAGCCGGCGAGCTCGTCGCGCGGCCGATGACGTCGCAGGGATCGGGTGTCTCGACGTCGATGGTCGGCGCGAACGGTCTGGCCATCGTCGACGCCGGCATCACTTCGATCGACGCCGGCCAGTTCGTCAAAACGCTGCTGTTCGGATTCAACACGTGACGGCGCTCGCGCGTATGCCGTCCGTGGCAACGGCGCTCATCGTTTGCGGATACGACCTCGACACCGATCTTCGCGCCTACATCGTCGACGTCATTCGCGCCATCGAACATGAAGAGCCGGAGCTGCTGATCCTCACCGGCGGACGGACGTCGCCGCACTCGACCGATTCCGAGGCGCTGGTGATGTCGCAGGCGTTCGCGGAGTTGCGGCCGGAGCGCGAAGTGCTGCTCGACGAAGAAGCGCTCAACTCACTCGAGAACCTGCTGCACGCGAAGCGGATCGCGGAAGAGAATCACGGCGCGATCGAGCGCTACATCGTGGTCGGCGACACCGCGCATCGCCGCAAACTGGCCATCCTCGCGCGTTTGGTCATCGGCCGGAACGCCTCGATCATCTCCGTGCATCGGCCGACGGCGCTCATCACTCATCTGCTCGAGCCGATCTCGACGCTGTTCGAAGCGATCGCCGCGGTCGTCCCGGCAACGCGGCGCTTCATCCGCTCCGGCGCAATGCTGTTCAAGATGATGCGCTACGGCGCTTTCTTCACGTCGGTCAGCCAGTAGCTGCGCTCGGTGACGTGCAGCTTCGCGACGATCTCCGCGCTGTCAGGCGGCAGCGTCTCAACCTGCGCGCCGCGCACCGGATACTCCATCGCCATCGCTTCCATGAAACCGGGGATGGCGCGATGATCGACGTTCAGCGAGTTCGCGCGCGCATCGCGCGACAGAATCTTTCCCTGCATCACGTACAGCTTTTCGCCCGGCTCGCTGAGCGGCTTCGGTTTCGTTTCTCCGCACGCGGCAACGAACAGCGCGGCAAGCAGCAGCGACGCGAATCGTTTCATTGCGCAAGCAGCGGCGCTGCCATCCCGGCGATTGTCTTCAGCTGCATACGCGTCTCCTCGGCGAACGATCGCGACTCCAGAAAGCTCCAGCCGGCGGCGCCGACCACGCGATCTTCGTGCAGCAGCGGCACCGCGGCGAGCGCGCGTGTCGACAACTCTTGCAGCGAACGAGCGAGCTCGGGATAGTCGGCGATGGCATCGTTCATCGTTCCGGCGACGACCATCCGCCCTTCGCGAATGGCGGTACAAATCGGATACGGCGCATCGACCGACATCGGGAAGTAGCGCTCATATTCGGCCGGGTGATAGCCGAACGAGCGAACCAATTGGATGCTCTTTCCATCGGTCGTGACGACGAGTCCGGAGCGCGCGCCGGCCACGACCGATTTCCGTACGAACGACGCAAACGGATCGGAGTCCGGAGCGCGCACGCTGCGAATGCCGGCCAGCAGGCTGGTGACTTCCGGCAGCTCGAACGGCTTGCGCACGACCTTCACCGATGCAAAGCGCTCGCGGATGCGCTGCAGCGTCGACTCCGATGATGCGGAAACGACGATCGACGCGGCGATCAGCTCGGGCGCAGCCGACTCGAGATGCTCGAGAATCTGCGTGCCGCTGACACCCGGCGCCATCAGATCGATGACCAGCGCGTCATACGAAACGTGGCGAAGCAGCAGCAAACCCTGCACTCCGCTCTCGACCGCGTCCGCTTCCCAGGACTGCGTCCGCGCCACCGCCTCGAACAGGCGGCGCGTGCCGGAATCCTTCTCGATGATGAGCAGGCGCGAGGTCATATCGCCGTCAATATACGGCGCGGCGAACGCGGCTGCAATCAGTGTGATCCCACCTCGACTTCGACCCTCTGGCCGAGCTTCAGCGGTGTCGTTTCAGCGAGCGCGACCTTCACCAGCAGCACGCGCGTATCGATCGGTTTCGACGGATCCTGCGGCTTGATGCGGCGGCTCACCACCGCGTCCGGAATCTCTTCAACCTTGCCGCGCCACGAGCGTCCGTCGAAGCCTTCCGCGGTGATGACGACGTCGTTGCCGAGCGCCACGCGCGCGGAGTCAAACTCATCGACTTCCGCTTCGATGCGCGTCTTCGAAAGGTCGGCGATCGTGACCAGCGCGTCGCCGATCGTGACGTGCTCGCCCGGCTGCACGCTGCGCAAAATCACGACGCCGTCGATCGGCGCCACGACGCGCGTCTTCTCGAGCGTCGCCGCAAGCCGCACCACTTCCGCGGTCGCCGAGCCGCGACGCGCGCGCGCCGCTTCAAGATCGCGCTCGCTCTTCTGCCACGCTTCCTTCGAGCCGATGTCCTGCGTGAAGAGGCTCTTCATCCGCTCCGCTTCCGCTTCGTAGAGACGAATGTCGGCGTCCGCTTCACCGACGCGCGAACGCGCCTGCGCGATCGCGGCGCGCGTGTCGTCGGCGCGCAGCACCGCGACGAGATCGCCCTTCTTCACGCGATCCTTTTCCTGCACGACGATCCGCTCGACGATGCCGGCCGCGTCGCAACCAACAATGACTTCCGCGCCGGGATACGCAACCACGCGCCCTTCCGCGGAAACGCGCGGGACGCGCGCCATCGCCTGCAGCTGCGCGGGCGCGGGCGTCTTCGCGCCGGTGCGCATCATCGCGCGCAACTGCGCGCCGGTGGCGATGAGGATGACGAGTCCGAGAAGTGGCCAGAGAATCCGTTTCATTTGCGTTGCTCCTGTTGAATCAGGCCGCGAGGCGGCCATCGTGAATGCGGACGACGCGATCGGCGACCGCGCGAACTTTCGGGTCATGCGTGACGATGACGAGCGCGCGATTTTCTTTCTTCGCGAGATCGCGGAACATTTCGAGGACCTGCGTGCCGACGACCGAATCGAGGTTCGCGGTCGGCTCGTCGGCGAGCAGAATCGGCGCGCTGCCGGCCAGCGCTCGCGCAATCGCGACGCGCTGCTTCTGGCCGCCGGAAAGATCGCGCGGCAGGAACGCCTGACGATCGCCGAGTCCGACCGCATCGATGACGCGCTGCGCTTCGACCCGTGCATCGCTGCCGCGCATCCCTTTCACGTTCAGCGCGTATTCGACGTTCTCGAGCGCGGTCAGCGACGGAAAGAGATTGAACTGCTGAAAGACGAAGCCGAGCGAGCGCTTGCGAATCTCGTTGAGCTTCTTCGCTTCGACGTGGACGCCGTCGACGACGACGCTGCCGCTGGTCGGCGTCAGGATGCAGCCGAGGATCGAGAGGAAGGTCGTTTTGCCGGAGCCGGACGGACCTTCGAGCGAAACGATCTCGCCGCGCTCGACGGAGAAGTCGATTCCTTTGAGCACCGCGACCGATTCGCCGCGACCTTCGGTGAACTGTTTTTCGATGTTGCTGGCGTGAAGAATCGACATCATCAACCTCTGAAGACCAGCGCCGGATCGATCGACGCGACTTTGCGGAACGAGATCATCGACGCGGCCAGGCAGAGCGCGATCGCGCCGAAGAAAACGGCGATGGCGAGCTCGTTCGGGATGACCAGCTTGAGATCGATTTTGTAGATGAGCGGGCGGATCGCGTACGCCATCAGCGCGCCGAGGAAGAAGCCGGCGATCGCGGCGATCGTCGCCTGTTTGCTGAGGATCTTGTAGATGTCGAGGTTGCCGCCGCCGATCGCTTTCACCGTTCCGAATTCTTTGATGTGCTCCATCGTCGAGGTGTAGAGCGTTTGCGCGACGACGACGATGCCGACGAGGCAGCCGAGGAAAACGGTGAGGTACATGTTCAGTCCGAGTCCGGTCGACTCGACCCAGTACGAACGCGAGCGCGTCGCCCATTCGCGTTGCGTGTAGACGTCGTTGAACGGCAGGCGGCGCCTGATATCCGCGCGCACCGTCTCGACGTTCGCGCCCGGCGCGACTTTCACGAGGATGTAGGTCGTGTTGCCGCGCAGGTCGCCGGGATTGAGGCTCTGCGCGAGTCGATAATCGAGGAACGTCAGCGGCGTGGTCGTGAACGATTTCGCGTCGATGGTCCGGCCGATGATCTTCAATCGGCGACCGAGAATCTCGCGGTACTGGCCGACCTTGAATTCACCGTAGCGCTTCGTCGCCGACTGATCGAGAAAGAAGTACGCGCCGCGGCGCAGGTCTTCGAGGTTTCCTTCCGCGACGTTCCATGGAAATCTCCACCGCTGAAAATCCTCCAGCGCATACACCTCGGTGCCTTCCACCGCGCCGTTCGGCAGGTTCACGTTCATGAACCAGACGATCAGGTTGTCGGCGCGCTCGACGCCCGGAATCGAGCGGACGCGCTTCACGTACGTTTCCGGGAACGTGTGCGCGAAGTCGACGTTCGGCGTGTTGTGCGACGTCACCCATAGATCGGCCGGAATCTTCTCGATCGTCAGCGACGCGTTGTCCATCAGGCCGAGAAACAGGCCGACCTGCACGAAGACGAGCGTCACCGCAAAGGCGACGCCGGAGACGGTGATGAGAAAGCGCAGCTTGTCGTGCAGCAGACTCTTTGTGGCGAGATCGACCATGACTACTTTTCCAATCCTTTAACCAGCAGGTCGACCATGAAGCGCATCCGCTTTTTCATGTCGCGCCAGTCGACCCAGTCGTCGTTGCACTTCGCGATCTGCAGCGAGATCGCGCCGTGCACGCCGGCCCAGACCGTCTGCGCGATCAGGTCGGCGTCGGTCAGCTCTTTGCGGAACTTCTTCTGCGCGAGGCTGTCGACGATGATCGCTTTCAGGAATGCGTACGCATCGACTTCCGGATTGCCGCGCTCGATCGCCGATTCATCCGCCGCCATAGCGGGATGCGGCGTCATGAACATCAGCCGGTAGTGATTCGGCTTCTCGAGGCCGAACTCCATGTAGGCGATGCCGGCCTGGCGCAAACGCTCGAGCGGATCGGCGATACGCGCGATGCGGTGGAACTGATGCGCGAGCGTGAGGAAATCGGCGTCGCAGAGCTCGCGGACGAGCGACTCTTTGTCTTTGAAGTGGAAGTAGATCGCGGTCGGCGAGTACTCGATGCGGTCGGCGATGCGGCGCATCGTGACGGCTTCGTAGCCTTCGGTGGCAAACAGCTCGCGGGCGGCGTCGAGGATCATCGTCCTCGTTTCTTCCCGTTCGCGCTCTCTTCGTTCTTTCGGTCCCAAACGCGGCTCCTTTACTTAACAACGTTAAGTTAGGTTGCGGCGTTCAGAATGTCAAGGGGAGGCTATTCTTCTCTCCAATCCGATGACGACGACGAATCCATTTCGCCAGCCGCTGCGATCCGGCGAGGTCGATTTCCAGACGAGCGTCTATCACGCCGACGCCAAAGGAAAAGACTCCTCCGGTGGCAAGACCGCCTTTGCGATCAACAGCGAATATCTCTGGATCGCCTCGGACTTCAGCGTGCCGCTGGCGTGGATCGAAGGAGCGCTGCCGCTCGGTCCCGGTTTCGTCGTCACGTGGCAGAACCAGCTGAACGGGCAACGCGAGCGGGCGACGCTCTGCGCGCGCCAGCTATTCGGCTACAACCTGAAGACGCGCGACGAGCTGGTGATGCGCGTGAACACGGCCCGCCGCGCGGCGAAGAACCGTCCGGCGCCGTCGGTCGTGACGAGCGCTGCGGTGTCACGCAACTGCGAGCGCTGCGGCGCGCTGAACGCGCAGACGCAGGATTACGTGTATGTGGTCACGTTCCTGCTGCTGTTCGTCACCAAGCCCGATCGGCGAGTCGTCTGCGCGCACCACGCGCGGATTCTTTCCGCGCTGAACGCGCTCTCCAATCTCGTGCTCGGCAGCCTCGGCATCGCGGTGTTCTTCGCGCCGCTGTTCACGATCGGCACCACGCGCCGCCTTCGATTCAAGCGCGTCTTGTCGCCGGGCGCAGCGTACGCAACGATGTTCGTCGCGATCGTGCCTTATCTGCTGATCCTCGGCTACATCGTGCGCCGCGTGATCAGCTGATCCGCTCCGCGAAGATCAGATCCTGATAGCTCAGGTAATTCGCCCGGCCGCACCACGAGCCGTAATCAATGCGGACGATTTTCAAACCCAGCCGCCGATAGAGACCCGTAACGTAATCCTCATCGAACGCGATCGCATCTTCAGGACGCTCGGGCGAAGTCGTCGCCCACTGTTGGTCCGGCCGCGCGAAATCGACCGTGCTTTTCCCGCCATTTATTAATCGCCTCGATTCGTCATTGAGGAGGAAATACGAAATGAGGCACCGCCCGGCTCCGAGTACGCGATTGATTTCCGACAGATAGTGCTCCACCTCAGCCGGCATCATGTGCGTAAATACAGAGCCGAGCGTAATGAACGTAAATGAGCCGTCTGCAAACGGAAAGCGATATTCCGACGGCGCACACGTTCCCAATGGATTGTAAAGCGCATTACGAACGTCAATTTGCTGGAAGCGGAAATTGGGGAATCGCGGCGTGATCGCTTTCGCGCACCAGTCGATACCTTTCGCGTTGACGTCAATTCCTTCATAAGACGCCGCAGGACTCAGATACTGCGTCAGCGGAATTGTCTTCCGTCCGATACCGGAGCCGACGTCGAGCATCCGCTCATCCGCGCGTAATCCGCACCGATCGCGATAAATGCGCAGAAACTCGTCGCCGTTGGCCTTGAACTCCTCGAGACTGCCGGGACCATCGAACATGTCGTTGACCGCCGGCACGAGCGGAGCCAGCGCGCCGAACAGCCGCGCCTTCTTACGCGCCGTCCGCACCTCGCCAACGGCGCGGCGAAGCCGCACCGGCGTATATCGCCGCAGGAGATTCACTGCAATCGCCATCATGTTCGTGGAGGCTGAAAGCTACCGTTCGGCGGCCGCAATGTCAATGAAGCCGCTATATACTGAAGCGACAACTGCAGGCGGAGGATTGATGCGAACGATCAACGGGATTGCCACGGTACTGCTGTTTGTCTGCTTCGCCGCGTACGCCCAGGAAACGGAGAAAACCGTCCTCGCGTCGGACAAGAAGACGCAAATCTCCGTCCCGTCGACATGGGCCGCGCTTGAGTTGAATGAAGCCGCGGAGATCCAGCTCGGCAGCGAAAAGGACGAGGCCTACCTCATCGTCCTCAACGAATTGAAAGACGACATGTACGGCTGGAACCTCGAGAAACATTCGCGGGTCACGCTCGGAAGCCTGCTCGCCAAAGTCTCCTTTCCGGTCGTAATCGGCCCGAAGGCGCTGACGATCGGCGGCCGCCCTGCCATTCAATACGAGGTGCGCGGCGCGTCGAACAACAGAAACGTCATCTACATCCACACGACGGTCGACGGCGAGAAATACTTCAGCCAGATCCTCGCGTGGACGCTGCCGTCTCACGCCGATGCCGTCCGTCCGCAATTGTTGAAAGCGTCCGCGACATTTCGCGAGGTCGCCGATTAATCGCTGCGCGGCGCGACGAGGTGCTCTTCCGTCATCCGCTCGCCTTCGTCCGCGTTGGTGATCAGCGCGCGGTCGTGGAACTCGACGACGATGTCGCGCACCGCTTCGGGCTCGTCGACGACGTGAATGCTATCGATGTCTTCGACGGCGATGTTGTTTGCGCCGAGCACTCGTTCGCGGAGCCACGTGAGCATGCCGCCCCAATAGTCGCGCCCGAACAGAATGACCGGGAAATTCGTGATTTTCTTGGTCTGGATGAGCGTCAGTGCGCCCATTAATTCATCGAGCGTTCCGAACCCGCCGGGAAACGTAATGAACGCTTCCGAATATTTGATGAACATCGTCTTGCGAACGAAGAAATAGCGGAATGTCATCGCCTTGTCGACGAACGGATTCACCTGCTGCTCGAACGGCAGCTCGATATTGCAGCCGATCGAAAGCGCGCCGGCTTTCCGTGCGCCGCGGTTCGCCGCTTCCATGATTCCGGGGCCGCCGCCGGTAATGATCGCGAAACCGGCTTTGCCGAGGAGCTCGGCGGTATCGACGGCCGCGCCGTAGTAGCGGTCGGCGAGCTGCGTGCGCGCGGAGCCGAAGATGGAAACGGCCGGGTATACGTCCGCAAGATGATCGAAACCGGCGACGAATTCGCTCGTAATCCGCAGCACGCGCCACGAATCGCTTTGCAGCATCTCGTGGCGGCTCGGCCGGTCGAGGAGCTTGCGATCCTCGAGCGACGCGCGCGGTTTGGGCGGGATGTGGATCGTTCCCTGAGGCTGCTTCTCGTCCATCGCGCGAGTGTAGCGGAGCACCGGCCTGAGCCGGCGCCCCGCGACGAGATTACGAGCGCATCTTGATCACAGCGGTCTCGACGAGCTTCTGGCCCGGCAGATCTTTCTGCCATGCCGTCGCCTTGACGCTGCCGGTCTCACGATACGTACCGAACGCGGTGCGAACGCGGAAGCGCAGCTTCGAGCTTTCGCCCGTCTGCAGGTTGCCAAGCGTGAAGTGATAGACGTTCGAGCCCGGATCGTGCGAGATGTCGATGCCGCGATCGTTTGTCTGATCGAGCACGATCAGCTGCGACGGCAACTCGACGTCGACGAGCACGTTCTGCACGTTGTTCACGCCGCGGTTGCTGAGGACGACGTCGAGGTTATCCTCGCTTCCGTCCGGGAGATCCTTCGGCGATTCGATGTTGATCTTGAGCAGCTGTCCGCGCGAGGTCACGGCCATGCCGCTCGATTTGCAGCCGCCTGCCGCGATGAGGACGATCGCCAGAATGCTGAGCGCGGCGATGGTGAGGATCTGATTCCGTTTCATTGCACTTCTCCTTCGTTTCAAAATCACGCCGCTGCACCGTCATGGCACAGCGAGCATGGCAGTTACAGTGCAAGGCGAATACCGCTGTGAGTACGATGGACGGAATGGTGGAGCAGGCGCAGCAGCGACTTTTCCTCGGCGTCGACGGCGGCGCCTCCAAAACAGCAGCACTCGTCATCGATGAAAACGGCACGCCGCTCGGCCGCGGACTGGCCGGCGGATCGAACCATCTGCGCATCGGCATCGAGCAGGCCACGCGCAACATCGAGCGTGCCGTGAACATCGCGCTCGTGCAGGCCGGCATCGCCATCCGCCAGATCGCGTACGCGTACTGCGGAATCGCCGGCTCCGATCATCCGGCGCATCGTCAACAGGTTGTCGATTCGCTCTCGATCTTTTTTCCGCGCGGAAACTTCACCGTCGACAACGACGCGCGCATCGCGCTGAGCGGCGCGATCGGCTTCGGTCCCGGCGTCGTGGTCATCGCCGGCACCGGATCGGTGGCGTTCGGCCGCAATCCGAACGGCGACGAAGCGCGCGCCGGCGGCTGGGGTCCGACGATCGGCGATGAAGGAAGCGGATATCAGATCGCGCGCGCCGGACTCTCGGCGATCGTTCGCGCGCACGACGGCCGCGGTCCGCAGACGAAGATGACCGAGCTGCTTTGCTACGAGTACGACATGTGCGATCCCGACGAGCTGCCGCGTTTCGTCTACGCGACGACGACGCACGCTGACGACATCGCGCGCTACGGCCGCCTCGTCATCGAAGCGGCGGAAGCCGGCGATCCGGTGGCGATGGCGATCCTCGACGAAGCCGGCCGCGAGCTCGGCGATTGCGTGCTCGCCGTCGCGCGGCGCCTCGACCTGACCTCGAGCGAGGTGCCGATCGCGTACGTCGGCGGCGCGTTCCACGCCGGCGAACTGCTGCTCGCGCCGATGCGCAGCGTGATTCTCGCGGAAGCACCGCAGGCGCGCATCGCGCCGCCGCAACACACGCCGGTCGAAGGGGCGGCGCTGATGGCGATCCGCGCGGCCGCGCATCCGCGGCCGACGCGCGTGCCGAGCGGTCATCCCGAGCGTTAGCGAGGGATCCGGGCGGGTGGGGGCGGCCAACTGTTCCGTGCCCCGCCCTCCCGGATCCCTCGCTACGCTCGGGATGACCTCAGAACCGAAGCGTCAATCCCGCCGACACCATCACCGGATTGATCTTCACATCCGTGCGCGTCGTGCCGCTCGCGAACACCGCGGTCGCCGACGATTTCAACGGCACGTATTTGCCGTCGACCGTAATCGCGAAACGCGGCGTCAGGCGAATGCCGAGTCCGGCATTCAGTGCGAGGCCGGCGTCATCCTTGAAGTCGATGCGACTCACGCCGAGGTTGCCGAAGTCGCTGGGCGTGTTGAGATTGTCGAAGAGGATGTAGCAGACGCCGGCACCGACGTACGGATCGATGAATCCGCCCGGCGCGAAGTGCCACTGCAGCACGCCGGTGATCGGCACCATCTGCAGATTCGGATTGTCGGCGCTGACGACGCGTGCGCGGCCGGTGAACGACGCCTCCGTCTTCACGCTCGAGACGGTGAACTCGGCCGACAGCGCGTTGCCGAAGAAAATGTTCGCCCCGATTCCGTAGCCGAGCTTGCCGTTGAAACTGATGTCGAACGACTGATTGGGCGTAGCCGAGTTGAAAGTGCCGCTGCTGTTCGGATCGACGTAAACGGCGAAGCCGGTCAGGTCGAAGGAGCGATCGGCGGCGAATGCGGGAACGGCGAGGATGAAGACGAGAGCGATAGCGAGACGGACGGGTTTCATGTAGTAAAAGCCTCCGGCGGGCGGAGGTAGCAAATAAGGTTCCTGCGCAATCATCTGCTGACGATCGCGACCGCGTGCGCGGCGCTTGCGGTGCTCGCAAGCGGACGCGTCCGCCTGCGAGATGCGATGCGCGCGATCGACGTCGATCTGCTGCTCGTCCTCTTTGCGCTGCTCGTAACGGTGGAGATCCTGCGCCACTCCGGCTGGCTCGATCACGCGGTGGCCGCGACCGTGTCGCGCTTCGAGCACACGCGGCCGTTCGCGCTCGCGCTCATCGCGCTGAGCGGCGCGCTGGCGTCACTCGTGACGAACGACGTGACGCTCTTCGTCGTCATTCCGTTCACGATCGTGGCGAGCCGCTTCTCCGACTTCGACGTCGAAGATGCGGTGATCCTCGAAGTGATCGCGACGAATGTCGTCGGCTGTCTGACGCCGCTCGGCAATCCGCAGAACCTGTTCGTCTTTCATCGCTCCGGCTGGAGCGCGGCGCACTTCATCGCGGTGATGTTGCCGTTCGTCGCATGGAGCGCAGCAGGATTGCTGGCCGCGCTGTTTCTCCTCGGACCATCGAAGCGAATGACGAAGTCGATCGTCGAGCTGCCGCCGCGTCGAACGCTGCCGGCGCTCGCGGGCGTGATCTGCTTCGCGCTGGTGCTGCTCGAGATCGCGCGCGTCGTGAACGCGTGGCCGGCGGCGATCGCGGCGCTCCTTGCGGGAGTGATGATTCTTCGCCGCCAGATGCTGAAGATCGACTTCTCGATCGTCCCGCTTTTCTTCTTCGCGTTCATCGTCGTCGAAGGACTGCGCACGCTGCACGTCGGCAGCGTCACACATCTCTACGCGACGTCGATCGCGTTGTCGCAGGTGATCTCGAACGTTCCCGCGACGATTCTCCTGTCGCCATTCGCGAGCGGCGACTGGAAGACGCTGCTGTACGGCGTCAACGCGGGCGGCTGCGGCACCATCATCGCCAGTCTCGCCAACCTCCTCGGCTGGCGCATCTACGTCCGCGAATCGGGCCGCGAC
>JAOBAU010000310.1 GCA_025463165.1 Acidobacteriota bacterium
AGTAGCGGAACGTCATCGCCTTGTCGACGTATTGGTTGACTCGCTGCTCGAACGGCAGCTCGATGTTGCAGCCGATCGACAGCGCGCCGGCCTGCCGCGCGCCTTTGTTGGCCGCCTCCATGATCCCCGGTCCGCCGCCGGTGATGACCGCGAAGCCGGCCTTGCCGATCAGCTCCGCGGTCTTGACCGCGGCGTCGTAATACTCATTCGCAAGCTGCGTCCGCGCCGATCCGAAGATCGACACGGCCGGATAGACCTCGGCCAGATGATCGAACCCCGCCACGAACTCGCTCGTGATCCGCAGCACCCGCCACGATTCACTCTGCAGAACTTCGTGTCGCGTCGGCCGGTCGAGCAGCTTGCGGTCTTCGAGCGCCTCCCGCGGTTTGGGAGGGATGTGGATTTCGTGTTTCGATTCCTGATCGAGATCAATTGACGACATGGTGCGGAGCTTATCGCCTACGGCCGCAGCTTGATCACCGCCGTCTCCACCAGCTTGTCGCCGGGAAGATCGCGTTGCCATGCGGTCGCTTTGACGCTGTCGCTCTGGGACACCGTGCCGAACGACGTCCGCACCTTGTAGCGGATCGTTGAATCCTCGGCGGGCTGCAGGTTGCCGAACGTGTAGTGATAAACGTTCGAACCGGGATCGTGGGTCATGGTCACGCCGCGCTCGTGAGTTTCGTCGAGGACGATCAGTTGCGGCGGGAGCTCGACGTCGAGCAGGACGTCGCGGACGCTGTTCACGCCGCGGCTGCCGACGACGATGTCGATATTGTCTACGCCGCGCTCCGGGAGGTCCTTCGGATGGACGATGTTCACTTTCAATAGCTGACCGCGTGTGGTCACGGCCATACCGCTCATCTTGCAGCCCGCGGCGGCGATCACAAAGACGCCGATCACGGTCAGCGCGGCGATCGTCAAAATGCGTTTCGATTTCATGGACTTCTCCTTTTCCCGGCAAACTCTGCAAGGAACAGTCCCGCAACATCGGGCATCGCACTTGCGGTAAAAGTCTCCTCCGCATGGCGTACTACCTTGGCGTCGACGGCGGCGCGTCGAAAACGGCAGCGCTGGTCACGGACGACACCGGCCGCGCGCTCGGTGACGGACTGGCCGGTCCGTCCAATCACCTGCGCGTCGGCATCGAGACCGCCGCGCGCAACATCGAGCGTGCCGTGAACAAAGCGCTCGTCGCCGCCGACGTGGCCAGCCGTGAGATCGCCTGGACCTACTGCGGCATCGCCGGCGCCGATCATCCCGCGCATCGCCAGGAGGTCGTCGACTCGCTCAGCGTCTTCTTTCCGCGCGGCAACTTCACCGTCGACAACGACGCGCGCATCGCCCTGAGCGGCGCGATCGGCTTTGGCGCGGGCATCGTCGTCATCGCCGGCACCGGCTCGGTCTGCGTCGGACGAAACGACGCCGGCGACGAGGCGCGCGCCGGCGGATGGGGACCGCTGGTCGGCGACGAAGGGAGCGGCTTCGCCATCGCCCGCGCCGGACTGGCGGCGATCCTGCGCGCGTACGACGGCCGCGGTCCGGCCACGCTGATGACCGAGCTTTTGAAACGCGACTACGACATGGCGCCGTCCGACCTGCCGCGCTTCGTCTACGCGACGACGACGCACACAGACGACATCGCCCGCGTCGGCAAGCTGGTGATCGATGCCGCGGAAAATGGCGACGCTCCCGCGCACGAGATCGTGCAGCGCGCCGGCGGCGAGCTGGCCTCGGCGGTCCTCGCGGTCGCGCAACGGCTCGGATTGACGGCGACCGACTTTCCCGTCGCCTACGTCGGCGGCGCGTTCAACGCCGGCGAGACGCTGCTCGCGCCGATGCGCAGCGCCGTCCTGGCCGGCGCGCCGCGCGCCCGCATCGTGGCGCCCGCGCATACGCCGGTCGAAGGAGCGGCGCGGATGGCCATCCGCGCCGCAACCAATCCGCGTCCCACGCGCGCCGGCGTCTAGAAGCGCAGCGACAATCCGCCCGAGAAAATCACGGGATTGATCTTCACTTTGGTCGTGGTCGTGCCGTTCGTGTAGACGGCCGTCGCGGACGACTTCACCGGAACGTACTTGCCGTCCGCGGTCAGCGCCAGCATGCGCGAGAGGCGGAAGGAGACGCCGCCGTTGACCGCGAAGCCGACGTCGTTCTTGAAATCGATGTGCGTCAGGTTGGGAGTGCCGAAGACGTTGGCTTTTTCGAAAAGGACATAGGCCCCGCCCGCGCCGATGTAAGGATCGATGAAACCGCTCGGAGCGAAATGCCACTGCAGCACGCCCGTCATCGGCGTCATGCGGAAGCCGTTGGTCAAGGCTCCCGCGCCGCCGACGGCGCGCGACCGGAGGGTTGCCTCCGGCCGGACTTGCACGACGTCGAATGCGGCGGACACGTGATTGCCCAAAAAGAGATTCGCCCCGATTCCATATCCGAGCTTGCCGTTGAAATTGACGTCGAACGGTTGATTCGGCGTGGTGGAGTGGAACGTGCCGCTGCTGTTGGGATCGACCCAAGCCGCCCATCCGGTGAGATCGAAGGTTCGGTCGGCAGCGAACAGCGGAACGGCGATGATGCAACTGAGAACGAGAGCAATGCGCATCCACTTCATGGCGTAAACCTCCGGCTCGCGGCGGTAGCAAGAAATGTGTCATCCAGAGCGAGGTCTTGTAGCGGCCGCCTCCGCGGCCGCGTCCTCGTCGCTATGCGTCTAACCCCGCGCCGAGCGCGGGGCTAGATTGTCGAGCGCGCCTTCGCGCGCGAGCGAACAGGGTCTCGCAGCTGCGCGGTTACGTACCTTCGACGGCTCAGGACGACCGCATCAATGCGCCGCGTCGTCGTCCATGCCCAGAAACGTGAGGAGGGGAGCC
>JAOBAU010000330.1 GCA_025463165.1 Acidobacteriota bacterium
TGCGGAGGCTCGCGAGGACGTTCGGAGCTTGGACGTAGGGTGCACACCTCCTGACCCTCCGGGCCGTCCGCATCTTTTGGAGGGCTCATGGCAGAAGAATGGGAGGTCGTATCGGAAGCGCTCATCCGCGTCATGCGGCGTGACATGGCTCCATCGATGAGAAGCCCGAACACCGAACCCATTTCGCCCACCTGCATGTCCTCTTCATGCACGCGGTGAACGAGGAGCTCGCGCCGTATGCTTTCGACCTTGCTAACGAGCTTTACGCTGAGGATGAACAACCGGCGGAGGAGAAAAAGGCGGCGCGTTAAGCGCCGCCTTGAATCATTCGGAGTTTCGGTTTCTCCACCTGCCACGTCTTCTGAACTGCCGCTTCAAGTCGTTCCGGCCGCGACTTCACCCAGGCGTTGCACGACTTCTCCGTGGTCGCGGTGCTTTCATGTCCGAGGAGAATCGCCACGTCCTGAATAGTCGTGCCCGACTCCAGCAGCGAGACGGCGAACGTATCGCGCGTCGTGTCCAGTGAGGCAGCGTCCGAGATTCGAAGGCCCGTGTAGCGGAGGATGAGCATGAACGCTCGGACTCGCTTGCGATTCGCGACCGTGCCGTACGTTCCCTTCGTCTTCAACCGCTCGCAGGCATCGAGGATCGCGATCACTTCCTCATCCGTGAATGGCTCGGTCGGAGGTTGTCGCGACAAGCCGGCCTTCACCTTCTTCGCCGGACTCACCGCAATCCAGCCGGAGTCCACGCAGAACGTGAGAAATGTTTTGAGGGTTCGAGTCGGCGAATCGACGTACTCGCCGCCCACTTCCACGATGCCCGGTAGTCGCGCACCTTCTGCGTATCGAGCGACGTGAGCGTCAACTTATTCGTCTCACACCACGAAACGAAGTGCCCCAGAAGGAGAGGTCTGGTACAGCAGAACCGTCTGCTCGGCGAGATTGCGCGCACGGGCATCTTCGAGGAACTTCACCACGGCTTCGCGGATGGAGGCACCGCCGCGCCCGATTTTCCCTTTCGCCTCCCACTCACGAACGGTGTTCTGAGCAGCTTCCCACGAAGAAAGGTCGACCGATTCGCGGATGGATTCACCGGCCAGCGTGCCCTGGCCCCTGAACCCGGAGAGGACACTTGCAGCGGCGGTAGTTTCTCGATTGGTGGGGACAGGCTTTGGTGTGCCTGCGGTAGAGAGTGATCATGGCGCCCTCCGATTGTCATCGAAGGGCACGCATGAAGTACGCAGCCGTTCCTCTAGAACCTAAACTACTGCGTTCGCTGGGTTTAGATTGGAGCGGGCAACCGGACTCGAACCGGCGACATCAACCTTGGCAAGGTTGCACTCTACCAACTGAGTTATGCCCGCAAATGCCCGCGCAGAATAGTCACCGACCTGTCGACTGTCAAGCGCGCGGCAACGGCAGCTAACGGGGTCTGCCCGGCTCCTATTCCACTTTACGGCCGCTCGACGCGTATGCCGTACGCGTGCAGCTTCCGATAGAGATTCGAACGCTCGACGCCGAGCGCGTCGGCGGTCCGGCTGACGTTTCCGGCCAGCTCTTTGAGACGCGCGAGGATGTACTGCTTCTCGAACTCGTCGCGCGCTTCTTTCAACGTCAGGTTCGCGGCGATCGGCGCGACCGCTTCCGCTCGCGTGCCGAGCTGGATGTCTTCCGCCTCGATCGTTTCTCCCGGCAGCAGGATGGCAAGCCGCTCGATCACGTTTCGCAGTTCGCGCACGTTGCCGGGCCAGTGATACGCGCGCAGTTTGGTCGCGGCTCCCGCCGATAGTTTTTTGCGCGGTGCGCCGCTCTCCGCGGCGAACCGGCGGAGGAAGTATTCGGCGAGCAGCACGATGTCGTTGCCGCGCGTCCGCAGCGGCGGCACTTCGATCGGAATCACGTTCAGCCGGTAATAGAGATCGCTGCGAAAACTGCCGCCGCCGATCTCCGCTTCGAGGTCTTTGTTCGTCGCGGCGATCACTCGCACGTCGACCGTGATCGTCTGCTGGCCGCCGACTTTCTGGAACGTCTGCTCCTGCAGCACGCGCAGTACTTTCGCCTGCGTCTTCAGGCTCATGTCGCCGATCTCATCGAGGAACAGCGTGCCGCCATCGGCGAGCTCGAACTTTCCCTTTCGCTCGTCGATCGCGCCGGTGAATGCGCCTTTGCGATGGCCGAACAGCTCCGATTCGATCAGCTCTTCGGGAATCGCAGCGCAGTTGACGTCGATGAACGGCTGCTCGGCGCGATGCGAAAGCCGGTGCAGATTGCGCGCGACGATCTCCTTGCCGCTGCCGTTCTCGCCGGTGATCAGCACGCGGCTGTTCGATGGCGCGGCACTGCGTACCTGCTGATCGAGTTTCTTCATCACGTCGCTCTCGCCGATCAGCAGCTCTTCGAGCGTCAGATGGCGACGAAGATCGCGGACCTGTTCGCGCAGCCGGCGATCGGCGAGCGCGTGATTGACGGTCAGCAATACGCGCTCGAGTGAGAGCGGCTTTTCGAGGAAGTCGTATGCACCGAGTCGCGTCGCGCGGACCGCGGTATCGACGTTGCCGTGTCCGGAGACGACGATCACCGGCGGCGCGCCGGCGGCACGCAAACGTTCGAGCACGGCCATGCCGTCGATGCCGGGCAGCCAGAGATCGAGAATGATGAGATCGACCTCTTCGCGCGCGTACTGCGCGAGCCCTTCTTCACCCGACTCGCAGAGCGTCGTGCGATGACCTTCGTCGTGCAGGATGTCGGCGAGCGTCGTACGGATGCCGGGTTCGTCGTCGATGATGAGAATTTTCGCCATTACGCTGGTAGCTCGATCTCAAATCTCGTCCCGCGCGGTTGATTGTCGTGCACGGAAATCTGGCCGTCGTGATCGCGGACGATGCGGTGCACGATCGCGAGGCCGAGTCCCGTGCCGCGGGACTTCGTCGAAAAGTATGGGAGGAACAACTTCTCTTTGTCGGAGTCGGGAACGCCGCGTCCCGGATCGGCGACTTCGATGACGACGCGATGCGTGGCGCGGCGCGCGGAGACGACGATCTCTCCCGACTCGGTCGCCTCGACCGCGTTCTTCAGCAGGTTGCCGACAGCGCGGCGAATCTGCTCGGGATCCATCAGTAGCTCCATCTCCGGATCGACGTCGACACGTATCGTCACGCCTGGCTTCACATCTCGATAGAGGCTCACCGCCTGCTGCAGGATTCCTTCGAGTTGCGCGTGGCGAAGATGCACGGCCGGCATCCGTGCGAAGCGCGCGAACTCATCGACCATCCGCTTCAGCTGACTCACTTCGCCGACGATCGTTTTGCAGCCTTCGACGATCTGCGGCTCGTTCGCACCGAATCGTTTCGCCATCCGCTCGGCGGCGAGCTGAATCGGCGTCAGCGGATTTCGAATCTCGTGCGCGATGCGGCGCGCTGCTTCATTCCATGCGGCGAGCTTCTGCGCCTGGACGAGCTGCGTCGAGTCTTCGATGGCGACGACCCATCCTTCTTCCGCTGCGCCGGAGAGTCTCGCGATGGCCAGCTCGAGATAGCGCAGCTCGCCGCCGCGAATGATCGTCACTTCGCGCGTGCGCGATGCGGCGCGTGCGGTCAGTTCGCGGAGCGTGTCGATGAGCGTGGCAAGATCGCCGGTCAGGATGTCGCCGAGGTTCGTGTTCGATGGCGGTTCGTCAATTTGCAGCATTGCGCAGGCGGCGCGATTGATCGACAGCAGCTCGAAGTTGCCGGTGAACGCGATGATGCCGGCGCTGACGCTGTCGAGCACCGTCGACAAATATCGATTCGTGTGCGTCAACGCCTGGCGCTGCTCGTCCAGCTGCGTCGACATCTCGTTGAACGAATCGATCAGCCGTCCGACTTCATCGGTGCCGACGACGTTCACGCGATGGCCGTAACCACCTTCGGCCAGTCGCGACGTCGCCTGCGCCAGCGCTTTGATCGGGACCGTGATTCGTCGCGAGGCATAGATCGACGTCCACAACGTGCCGAAGAGAATCGCCAGCGTGACGGCGAGGAAGAGCGACGTCTGCGACGCCTTCAACGTTTGGCGTTGTGAGTCGAGTTGTTGAAATGCCTGATGGGCGATGATCGACTCATCGATCATCCGGCTCATCGTGCTCGGCACGAAGACGCCGGCGATCGCGGCATACGGTCCGGAGTCGATGCGCGTGGCGACGCGAATCCACTTCCCGCTCGGCGCGACGTCGATCTTTACCGCGCGGCCTTTGCGCGCCACCTCGTCGAAGAATCGCGCGCCGAGCTCCGGCACTTCCTGAATCGGCGCGCGCGGATTGGCGAGCGCTTTCACGAGCGCGGTGCCGCGATGAATGCCGACCATGTCGACGACGTGAAATTGCTGGACGTGCGCGAGGATCGCATCCATGCGCGACGGATCGGTGATCTCCGGCGTCGCCGCCAACTCGCGCGCCGCCGCGCCCGCGACGTTCGCCGATTGATCCTGCGCCATCTGCGCGATCGCTTCGCCGTTCTGCAGAATCTTTCGCACCGGCGTGTTGAACCAGCGATCGATGGAAACGCGCAGCAGGTCGGTCGCGAAGATGAAGAGGATGATGACCGGCAGCAGCGACGTCGCGATCCACGCGATGACGAGCTTGCTGCGAAAACGCGAGCCGATGATGCCGCGCTGGCGTTCGAGAACGAGCTTGACCACGCCGCGCAGCAGCACGAAGAGGATGCCGAGGATCAGGAGGACGTTGATGTTCGAAAGGACGAACAGCAGGACCTGGCTGTTCAGCGCTTCGGGACTGAGATCCTTCGAGCGCTGCACCGCGTAGTAGATGAGTGAGGTCGCCGCGAGGATCAGCAGCGGAACGGTGATGATGACGCGCGGATCCTTCCGATAGCGGAGGACGAGATCGCGCGCCGTCACGGCTTCGGCTCCTGCGGCGTCGCCACGCGCGTCTCCTGCCAGCGCGTCGACGTCTCCCACGGAATGAAGTAGAGCAGCCACGAGTGCGACAGATCGGCTTTGACGCGCACTTTCAATTTGTACGGTCGGCGCTTCCCGATGTCGAAGAGCTCACGTTCATCGATCGACGTCATCCGCTGCTGCAGCGTCGCGAGATCGCTGAACGTTTCGGAGCGGACGAGCTTGCGGTCGCGGCGATAGTTGAGGAGGTACTCGCGCGTCAGCGAGTTGTAAGTGGTGATGACTTCGATGCGCGAGCGGCTGATGCCGTCATCGAACCAGTTCGGCCGATCGCGAAAGATCTCGACGACGTACGTGAAGCTGGTCGGCACGCCGCTCTGTAATCCCTGAATGACCTGTTCGGATTCGAAGGCGTGCGAGAGCGTGAAGTGGACGCTGACTTTGCCGTTGACGGCGGTCGCGGTGAGCTGTTCGATGCGGGGATCGTGCGAGCGCGCCGCAGCCGCGGTGGCCGTCAGGAGAAAGCAAAGCGAGAGAGCAAGCAGACGCACTGTGGCCGTTTTACCACAGCGGGCACGGCCCGCAGCGTTGCTTCGCACAGCGTCGGCCACCCGCTTCGCGGCGGATCACGGCGACGCTTCTCGTTACGCGAAGGACTCCAGCGGGCGGACGTTGCCGCGCACGCCGACTTCATCCTCCGTCTGCGCGGCGACGGCGAGGATCTTCTCGACGAAGCGCGAGTGGAGGGCGTGGCCCGCGCGGTTCGCGGTGATCTCGCCGACGATCGGACGGCCGATCAGCGCGAGGTCGCCGAGGAGGTCGAGGATCTTGTGGCGTACGAACTCGTCGCGGAAACGGAGCGGACCGCTCACGACGCCGGTGTCATCGAGCACGATGCAGTTCTCGACGGAACCGCCGCGCGCGAGACCGGCGGCGCGAAGCTTTTCGACCTCGCGCATGAAACCGAACGTCCGCGCGGGAGCGATCTTCTTGAGGAAGCTGTCGTGGTGGAAGTCGAAGTGAAACGACTGCTTGCCGATCTTCGGATGCGGGAAATCGATCTTGTAGTTCAGGACGAGACGATTCGACGGCGCGATGCGGATGCTCTTCTCGCCGTCGGTCAGTTCGATCGGTTCCTTGAAGCGGAGGACGCGAATGTCGGCGCCGAGCTCACGAACGCCGGCGGCGTCGATCAGGTGGATGAACGGAAGCGCGCTCCCGTCGACGATCGGCACTTCCGGACCATCGATGTGGATGTCGACGTCGGTGATGCCGCAGGCCATGATGGCGGAAAGAAGGTGCTCCACCGTGCCGACCGAAACGTCGTCCTTGCCGACCGTGGTCGCATATTCGAGAGCGGTCGTCGAAGCCTGCAGCGCCGGGATGCGCAGACCGTGAAGGTCGGCGCGGACGAAGGTGATGCCGCTGCCGGCGTGCGCCGGATGCAGCTCGACTTTCGTGTAAATCCCCGAGTGAAGCCCGATGCCGCTGATGCTGACGTTTGCGTTGACTGTTTTCCGTTTGACGTACATGGCCGCGGTTTCCCAGAGCGAGGGCAGTGCCACCTGCAGCCGAGTCCGCTAAATCGGACATAACTCGCTCACTATCAGCATCTTAACGAATTACGCTACCAACGGCCTCATCGAAATTGTGTGGCCGTGAGACACCACAAGTGTGGCTAATCCGAGACAGTCAACTCGTCAGCGACGCTCTTTCATCGCCACGGCCGCTTCCCGATCCGCCTCACGCGTCTTCTCGGTTTCGCGCTTGTCGTGCAACTTCTTGCCGCGCACGACCGCGATCTCGACCTTCACGCGACTCCCCTTGAAGTAGATCCGCAGAGGAATGACCGTCAGTCCCTTTTCGGTGATCTGCGTGAACAACTTCTCGAGCTCGTTGCGATGCAGCAGCAGCTTGCGCGTCCGATCGGGCGGATGGTTTTCGCGATTGCCGTGCGAGTAGGGAGAGATGTGCGCGCCGAACAGAAAGGCTTCGCCATTCTTGAAGATGACGTACGCATCCTTCAGCTGCGCCGCTCCATCACGCAGCGATTTCACCTCGGTGCCTTCGAGCGCCAGCCCCGCCTCGAATTTCGAGAGGATGAAGTACTCGTGATATGCCTTCTTGTTCGAGGCGACCAGCTTCTCGCCCGACTCCGTTTTGACGGCCATGGGGCGTGGATTCTAATCCGAACCGAAAAACCAGCGCCGGCATCTGCCGTACACAACCGCGCACAACGTAAGGAGAATCTGCATGAAGCACCAGTCGATCCGTCGCGTCCTCATGGCCGCGGCTCTCTTCATCACTACCGCGCTCACGGCGCTCGCCGATCTTCCGCCGCTCCTCCCGCGCGAAACGCTCTTCGGCAATCCGGAGCGCACCAGCCCGCGACTCTCGCCCGATGGCAAGCGGCTCGCGTGGATCGCGCCCGACAAGAAAAACGTCCTGCAGGTGTGGGTGAAAACCATCGGCACCGATGACGACAAAGTCGTGACCGCCGACAAGAAGCGCGGCATCCGCCAGTACTTCTGGGCGGAAGACAACAAGACGCTGCTCTACATGCAGGACAACGACGGCGACGAGAACTTCCACGTCTACGGCGCGAACCTCGACGACGGCACCGTCCGCGACTTCACGCCGATTCAGAACGTGCGCGCGGCCGTCATCTCGTCGGAACCGGAGATGCCGGACACGCTGCTCGTGCAGATGAACGCGCGCGACAAGCGGCTGTTCGACGTCTATCGCCTGACGCTTTCGACCGGCGCACTCGTCCTCGATACGAAGAACCCGGGCGACGTCGCGGGCTTCGCGGCCGACCGGAACATGGTCGTGCGCGGCGCGCAGGTGACGACGCCGGACGGCGGCAGCGAGATCCGCCTGCTGCAGAACGGCGAGTGGAAGAGCTGGCTGAAAGCGCCGCAGACCGAGATCCTCAACCTGGCCGACTTCTCGCCGGATGGCAAGTCGGCAGTCATCATCTCGTCGCTCGGCCGCGACACCGCGGCGCTCGTGTCGCGCGACATCGAGACCGGCGCCGAAAAAGTGCTCGCCTCTTCCGATGAAGCGGATGCCGGAGGCGTCGTACAGAACCCGAGCACGCACGCCGTTCAGGCGGTGTCGTTCGATCCGGGCCGCCGCACGTGGACGATCCTCGATCCGTCGATCAAGGCGGACTGGGATGCGCTCGCGAAGATTGCTCCGGGCGACTTCAACATCATCAATCGCGATCGCGCCGACCAGACGTGGCTCGTGTCGTACTCGGCGGACGTCGCGCCGGCGAAGTTCTACTCATACGACCGCGCTACGAAGAAGGGAACGTTTCTCTTCAGCGCGCGGCCGAAGCTCGATGGCGTGACGCTGTCGCCGATGCAGTCCGTGACGATCCCGAGTCGCGACGGACTGAAACTTCATTCGTACCTGACGCTGCCGGCCGGACTGCCGTCGAAGAATCTGCCGATGGTGCTCTTCGTTCACGGCGGACCGTGGGGCCGAGACACGTGGGGCTACAGCGGCAACGCGCAGTGGCTCGCCAATCGCGGTTACGCGGTGCTGCAGGTGAACTTCCGCGCCTCGACCGGCTTCGGGAAGAAGTTCCTCAACGCCGGCGACCGGCAGTGGGGACTGAAGATGCACGACGATCTGATCGACGCCGTGAATTGGGCGGTGAAGCAGGGCTACGCCGATCCGAAACGTGTCTCGATCATGGGCGGTTCATACGGCGGCTACGCGACGCTGGCCGGACTGACGTTCACGCCGGAAGCGTTCGCCTGCGGCGTCGACATCGTCGGACCGTCGAATCTGAAGACGCTGCTCGCCTCGATTCCGCCGTACTGGAAACCGATCCGCGCGAACTTCAACGCGCGCATGGGCAACCCCGACGATCCGAAGGACGCGGAGCTGGTGAAGAACGCGTCGCCGCTGTTCAAAGCGGATCAGATCAAACGTCCGCTGCTGATCGGTCAGGGCGCGAACGATCCGCGCGTGAACGTGGCGGAAGCGGAGCAGATCGTCAGCGCCATCGAGAAGAACAACGGCTCGGTGACGTACGTGCTTTATCCCGATGAGGGACACGGCTTCGCGCGTCCCGAGAACAACATCGATTTCAACGCCCGTGCAGAAGCGTTCCTCGCCAACTGCCTCGGCGGCCGCTTCGAGCCGCTGGCCGGCGAGAAGTATCCCGGCTCAACGGCGGTGGTGAAGGTGGTGACGCCGAAGCCGGCGAGCGGCGGAAAGTAGATTTATTGAGGGGGCGCCGGTGCAATGCCGGCGTCCCCGTTTTTCTGCGACAACTCGAAGTTGATCGTCAGGTTGAAAAGGACATCGACCGGCCATCCGTTCAACGTCCCCGGACGGAACGTCCACTTACGTACAGCGTCGACGGCCGCCTGATCGAGGCCGAACGGCAGCGGCTTCAACACCTCGACGTTGCTGACGTGTCCCGTCCGATCGATGATCGCTTCGAGGATGACGATGCCGCTGATACGACTCGCGAGCGCTTCCGCCGTGTAAGTCGGCTCGACGCGATTGATGACCGCCGGCGCTTTCACATCACCGCCAACGCGAAACGGCGCTTCCTGTCGTGGCCGGATGAGCGTCTCGTACGTTTGCTTCACGAGTCGCCAGCGCTTCTTCTCGATCCGAAACGTCATCACACCGGCGCCTGATTCGACGCCGCCGACGATCCGCTTCATCAGCCGATAGTTGACGACCGTGTGTCCGTCGTCGCGGCGCGGTTTCTCGAACCGGAACGCCGCCTTCGCAAAGCCGAGGTTGTCGGGATCAAGGAGCAGACTCTCGAACTCTGCAGGCGTGATGCGCATCGCCTCATGTTTCTCGGGCAGGACGGAGCCGGCGACGAGCACACGCTGCAGCGGATAGAGAACGTCGAGCGCGGCATCGATGACGTTCGCGCGCACGACGCTCGCGGACAGAAGCAGAAGCAGCACCGCGGCAGCGGATCGCATCACATCAGTTTGCTACAATCCGCGCCCATTCTCGTATTTGCAAAGAGGAGTTCCAATGGCCAGCAGGACCATCGTGCACGTCGTCGGCACCGGCACCATCGGCGAGCCGCTCATCGGTCTCTTCACCGACTTCAAAGACAAGTGGGGGATCGACGAGGTCACGTTCCACAAGCGCACGCCGAACGTCGATGACCGCTCCACGGTCGAGCACCTAATCAATCGCGGCGCCAAACTCTCCGTCGACGAGCAGGCTCGCGATGAGTTCGCGCGCCTCGGACATCGCGTTTCGTTCACGACCGAGGAAGCGCTCGAGCGCGCTACGGTGGTCGTCGATTGCACACCGGCCGGCAACGACAACAAAGCGAAATACTACGAGCGGATGAAAGGGCCGAAAGGCTTTCTCGCGCAGGGCTCGGAGTTCGGCTTCGGCCGTCCGTACGCGCGCGGGATCAACGACGAAGTGCAGTCGGCCGATGAGCGGTTCGTGCAGATCGTCTCCTGCAACACGCACAACATCTCGGTGCTCGTGAAAACCATCGCCGAGAAAGACGGAAAGATCGATCTCGCCGCCGGCCGCTTCGTCTGCATGCG
>JAOBAU010000335.1 GCA_025463165.1 Acidobacteriota bacterium
GTCAACGTGCAGAGCGACGTGTCGGTGGTGAAGAATGGTCCGCCCACGATCACTGCCGGCACGAACATCAGCTACACGATCGACGTGACGAGCAACGGTCCCAGTGACGCGACGAGCGTGACGATGAGCGATTCACTGCCGGCGAATACGACCTTCGTTTCGTTCTCCTCACCGGCCGCGTGGTTATGTACGACACCGGCATCCGGTGGCACCGGAACGATCTCCTGCAGTGTCGCAACGCTCACTGCTGGCGCAACCGCGAACTTCACACTGACGCTCAAGGTGTCGTCGACGCTGATGAGCGGGATGCTCTCGAATACCGCGACGGTTTCCGCAGCCGTCGATACCAACAACGGGAACAACAGCAGTACGTCGAACGCGGCCATCACGAGCACCAACAATCTTGCGATCACAAAAACCGGTCCCGCCACAGCTGCGGCAGGCGGCAGCATCACCTACACCATCGTAGCGACCAACAACGGTCCGTCGGACGCATCCGTACCCCACGTGATGGACAACCTGCCGGCGAACACAACCTTCGCGTCGCTAACGGTTCCCTCCGGCTGGTCGTGCACGACTCCAGCCGTTGGCAGTGGGGGCTCCGTCGCCTGCGATGTCGCCGGAATATGGTCTGCCGGGTCGTCGTCGACCTTCACGCTGACGCTCGGCGTGTCGCCTGCCGCGACGAACGGCAGCACGATTGCGAATACCGTAACCATCGATTCGCCCGCGCCGGGCCACGCCAGCGCGACCACGACGGCGACCGTTTCCATCTCGGCCGACGTCGCGGTGACCAAGACCGCGCCGGCCAACATCACTCCCGGTAGCAGCATCGCCTACACGATCAACGTTACGAACAACGGACCGAACCTCGCGCAGAACGTGACGCTCGCCGACACGTTGCCGGCGAACACGACCTTCACCTCGCTGTCAGCTCCCGCGGGATGGAGCTGCACGACGCCCGCTGTCGGCGGCACCGGAGCGATCAACTGTTCGGTCGCGACGCTTGCAAACGCCGCGACGGCGACGTTCACGCTGACCGTCGCGACGACAGCTCCAGCAAATTCAACCATCACGAACACGGCGACGATCAGCACGACCTCGCCCGATCCGACGCCGGCCAACAACACGTCGAGCGCATCGACCATCGTCGGACAGCCCGCGGACGTCGCCATCGTGAAGACGGTTACGCCGCCGGCGAACCTTCCGAACGGCACCGAGACCTACAACATCGTCGTGACGAACAACGGTCCGGGAGCGGCCACCGCCGTCACCGTGACCGACATCCTTCCCGCCGGAGCGACGCTCACTTCGGCCATTCCGTCGCAGGGCTCCTGCTCGGGAACGACGACCGTCACCTGTACGCTCGGAACGCTCAACAACGGCGCGAACGCGACCATCGCCATCACCGTCCAGGCTCCCGCGACGCCCGGTCCGGTGTCGAACACCGCGACGGTCACCACGACGAGCAATGATCCGAACGCGGGCAACAACAGCAGCACGACGAGCTTCAACGTCGTCGCGCCGATCCCGGCGATGTCGCCCTTCGCGCTGCTGCTGACCGCGATCGCACTCGCGCTCGGCGGCGCGATCGCACTGAAGGCTCGCGGATGACGGAGTCGCCGGAGCAGGCGAAGAGCTCAGCGCGCACGACGATCAAGGTCGTCGTCGCGCTGATCGTCGCCGGCGGCGTGACGGCGCTCTGGTTCTCGCCGCTTCGCAGCTATCTGACGCGCGAGCACATCCGTACAACCGCGGAAGCAGTGCGCGGACTCTGGTATGCGCCGCTGCTGCTCATCGCGTCGTACGCGGTCGGCTGCATCTTCGCAATTCCGGCGAGCTTCTTCATTCTCGCCGCCGGCGTGATCTGGGGCTGGAAGCTCGGCGGCACGTACGCGCTGATCGGTGGCGTGATCGGCGGCACCTCCTCCTTCCTCCTCGGGCGCTTCCTCGGTGAAGGCGTGCTCGCGCGCTTCGGCCGCCTCGGCAAACTGGTGGAGAAACAGGTCGACCACGCCGGCTTCAAATCGCTGCTCGTCCTCCGTCTCATCCCGCTTTTTCCGTTCGCCGTTCTCAACTACGGAGCGGGTGTCGCCGGTGTGCAGCTCGGCGACTTCGTGGCCGCGACCGCGCTCGGCGTCGCGCCGTCCAACTACGTCTTCGCCTATTCGGCCGATGCGATCTTCAACGGCACGATGACGGAAGGCGATGCGCTGAAGCGACTGGCAATCATTGCGGCGCTGCTGATCGCCGTCATCGTCGTTCCGGCGCTGCTGAAAAAGCGCTTCGGCGGCGAGCAGTCCGGCGTCTGACCGCACAGGCCCGTGTGCTATATTGACGGACCCGCGCGCTGTCCCGCGGGGCGTCAACCATGATCGAGATCCAGATCCATCCAAGCGACATTCGCCGTCGCGTCCGATACTTCTTCTTTGACCGTCGCCGGGTCCTGCTCGGCATCGGATTGCTCTCATTCATTCTGATTGGCCTCATCGGCTCGATGGCGGCCGCTCCGACGGTCATCCGCCGCGTCTACAAAACGAACTTCCTCCACAACATGCGCGGCGAGCGGGACATCCAGAAGGAACGTCTCCGCGAGAACGTCGTGCAGATGAGCTCACTCGAGCGCAGCCTCGAAGAGCATCGCGTCCGCGTCGAGAAACTGATCACGGTCTACGGACTGGAACGGAGTCTCGGACAGGGCGGCTTTTCGCTGCCGCTGCATCCGAAAGCCGACGTCACCGAATATCAGCTCGACGACGCGCGTCGCCGCGAGGTCTCGCTGAAGCACGCCATGCGGCGTCTGCAGGATCAGCTCGAGCTGCTCGCGCGTTACGAAGCGGCGAACCAGGATCTCGTCCGGCACACGCCGTCGATCCTGCCGCTGCCGTCCGATCAGTTCGTGCTCACGTCGCCGTTCGGCAATCGCATCTCGCCGTTCACGCGGGCCTCCGACTTCCACAAGGGTCTCGATCTCTCCGCGCCGACCGGCACGCCCGTTTACGCGACCGCCGACGGCGTCGTGAACTTCGCCGGCCGCTATCCGATCTCACAGAGCGTCGCGTGGTGGCGTTTCGGCAACGTCGTCGTCGTCAATCACTCCGATCGCTTCATCACCATCTACGGCCACTGCGACAGCGTCAACGTTCGCGCCGGCCAGACGGTGAAGCAGGGCGAAGTCATCGCGAACGTCGGCTCGACTGGCTGGAGCACGAACTCGCATCTTCATTACGAGGTGCGCAGCGACCTCGAAGAGCCCGATAAATACATCCCGATTGATCCTCGAATTTACATCCTTAACTACCAGTGGAACAACGAGGCGGTCCTTCTGATGAAGGCTCGCACCAGCAAGGACTACAAGAACTTCGACCCGTTGCCGTCGGCATTCGTCGGCAAGAGGAGATCGTGATGACCGCAGCCGCCGCCGACCAGTCGAACTTCCCGACGATGATCATCCCGCGCGGCACCGAGATCCGCGTGAACGCGACCGGCCAGCTTTCGATCAAGACGCCGGGCAATCTCGTCATCCAGAACAGCGGCATCTACTCGGAGATCGAATCGACCAACGGCTCGATTCGCATCGAAGAGAACGTCACCGTCGAAGCGGTGAGCATCCGCGCCGGCCAGGCGTGCTTCATCCAGGGAACACTGACCGCGTGGAAGGTCCACGCGAAGCGGATCTCGCTCGAGGACCGCGCCAAAGCATTCATCATGCTGCAGGAATCGGAGTCGCTCGAGCTGTCGAAGGGAAGCCGTCTCGTCGGCAACTTCGCCAGCGAGAAAGAGCTGTTTCTGATGATGGGCAAGTTTCAGGGACAGCTGAAGGAACTGCCGGGCGGAGTCGACATGGGATCGCCGGCCGGACTCGGCGACGTTCGCGCGTCAATTTCCGCCGGCGCGGCGCCGCCGATCACGACGACTGCCACACACGTTGCGCCACCGCCGGTCATTCCGACTCCGGTGCGCGACGAGGCTGCCGAGCATCTCCGTCTCGCGCAAAGTCTGCTCGAGCGTGAGATCGCGCGCACCGACCTCGCGCCGCACGAAGCCGAGCCGCTGCGCGAAGTGCTCTACGCGCTGCGCGAGCGCAATCTGCCGCGCGTCTCGAGCGTCTATCGCGATGCGTTTCGCGAGAGCGCTCGTCCGTCCGAGGGATTGCGGCAGGCGATGGAGCACCTCGATCGCTTCTTCGCGCAGTAGCAGCGGCGCGGCTGTTGCGTAAGAGCCGTCGCGCATGATTCCTCTTCGGGATGACAATCCGCGCAGCACCACGCCGGTCGTCAACACCGTCCTCATCATCCTCAACATCCTGATGTTCGTCTGGGAGCTGTCGTTCGGGCCGCAGCTCGAGCGCGCGCTCTTCGGCGTCGCATTCATCCCGGCACGTTTCTGGGCGTACGGGCCTGTTCCGTTCAACATCATCACGATGTTCGTTTCGATGTTCCTGCACGGCGGCTGGCTGCACCTCGCCGGGAACATGCTCTATCTCTGGATCTTCGGCGACAACATCGAAGACCGCCTCGGCCACACGCGCTACTTCATCTTCTACATCCTCTGTGGCCTGGCGGCGACGCTCGCGCATGCGATCGCGAATCCCGCCTCGCGCGTTCCCTCGATCGGTGCATCGGGTGCGATCGCCGGCGTGCTTGGCGCGTATCTGCTGCTCTTCCCGCACGCGCGCGTCACGACCGTCATTCCGATCTTCATGTTCATCACCGTGCGCGAGATTCCGGCGGTCATCGTGCTCGGTCTCTGGTTCGTGCTGCAGCTCTTCACAGGCGCCGCGTCGCTGGCCGGTGATCCGCAGCAGGGCGGCGTCGCCTACTTCGCGCACATCGGCGGCTTCGTTGCCGGCATGCTGCTCGTCGCGCTGCTCGGTGGCATGCGACGCCGCCGCCGCATCGAGCCGTTCGATTACTGGCGCCGCTGAGCGCGGAAACGTTCCGCGACCGCGGCGGGATCGATCACTTCGATCGCGCTGCCGCTGCCGATCTCGAATCCCGCGAGCACCGCCTGCCGCGAAAAGATCTGCACGTACCAATGCGCGGCCGGCGCGTTGCGGAAGTTCATGAAGATCCAGTTGAAGGCATCTCCGATGTCGCGCATCGCTGCCGATGCTCGTTGCAGCAACAACGCGAGCTCGCCGGCGTGATCCGAACTCAGTTCATTCGCATGCACCCGCGGCACGATCCACTGTTCGTACGCGAACGACGACGCGTGCGGCGCGACCCACGTGAATTGCGACGTCTCATCGATGACGTCGCCGATCGGCTCGCAGAGCAGACAACGCTCCGCGCGCGTGAACGCGTCGATCTCACGCGCGATGCGTGGCGGCACGAACGACGTCGCGATCAGTTGCGAGTGCATGTGTGCGATCGAGGCTCCCGCCGCCGCGCCGTGGTTCTTGAAGATCGTCACGCAGGCATCGCCGTGCGCGCGATATCGCGTGGCGTACATCCGAACGGCGTTCGTCGCGTCATCGAGCGTGAGCGAGTCGAATGTTGCGTCGTGCCGCGGCGATTCGACGATGACTTCATGTACGTCAGTTGCCGGGTACTTGTTCGGGAACACCCGGATTCTCCACGGCTCGCCGATGTGCGCGAGCTCCGGCGGCGTGTGCGCTTCGCTGCCGGAGCAGAACGGACAGACGGTTGCCTCGTGAAAGACGTTCGGTCGTTCGGCGCGATGTGGTGCGAAGAGGATCGGATCGCCGGTGATCGGATTCCGTCGAATCACCGCTGGCGCTCCAGCTTCGCGGCGAGCGCGAAGCGCTGCGCGATGCCGAGGAGTGCGAAGGCGATCAGGAGGGCAGTCATCCACTCGGCGATGGTGAGGGTTGCATAACGCGCGGCGCTCCAGCCGCTTGTCGCGAGGATGTACGAAACGATCGGAAAGACGATCAGCCCGAGCACGAACTCCGCGCGGCCGACCGTGTCGTAGTTCCGTTGATGGAACGTCGCTTCGAGCTGCGTGCCGATGTAGCCGTTGAGCGAGATCGCGACCAGCGCGCTGACGACGAGCCAGGGCCGCACGCCGTTTCCCCACACCCAGCCGACGAGCAGCAGCGTGTCCGAAACGCGATCGAGGAAGTGATCGAGAAAATCGCCGTAGCGCGTCATCAGTCCTTTGACGCGCGCGACGACCCCATCAAGTGCGTCGGCGAGACCGCCGAGCGAAACGAAGACGATGGCGACGAGGAACGCACGCGGATCGCGCGCGCCGTAAACGAAGCACCACGCGCCGATCGCGTTCAGGAGAAACGCGATCAGCGAGATCGCGTTGGGGGAGAGCGGTACGCGCTGCGCAAGCGGCGTGAACCAGCGGCCGAGCCGCTCGCGCCAGACGTTCATGCGTGGGATTGTATGCGCTAGTAGATGATGACCTCGTCGCCCACGTTCGCCATCTGGAACAGCCGCTCGATGTCCGCGTCGCCGAGTCGCACGCAGCCGTGGGAAACGGAGCGGCCGAGGTTTGCGGCGTCCTGTGTGCCGTGCAGCGCGTAGCCGTCACCGAGGTTGAGTCGGTAGTGACCGAGCACTTTATCGAACGACCGCTGCGGCGTGCCGACGGGCGGAATCACGATCGTGTTTCCCGCGAC
Organism: Acidobacteriota bacterium; assembly: GCA_025463165.1. Lineage (GTDB taxonomy): Bacteria > Acidobacteriota > Thermoanaerobaculia > Gp7-AA8 > Gp7-AA8 > JAOBAU01. Next base: position 6,596 of record JAOBAU010000335.1, read on the forward strand.
GATCATCTTTCCCGGCGGGAGCTCGCGCTCGACGCCACCGCTCACTTCGACGATCGTGTTGCCGCGCATCTTCAGCGTGCGGCTGCTGTCTCCGCCGCCGAACCAGCCCCACACGCCTTCGTCGCGTTTGGCGGCGGGATCGCCGGTATCAGCGTTGATCGAGCTGCCCGGTCCGAGCCGCACGACGCGCATGCCGTTCTTGCGCGCCTCTTCCACGTAATGCCAGTCGGGCGGCACCCACTGCGGATTCTCTTCTTTCGATTTGATGTGGAACTTGCCGATCGGCGTGTCGAACACCATCGTTCGACCGTCGACGGCGAGCGTCGTTCCTTTGCCGGTCGAACAGATCGCTTCGAAGATCGTCTGTCCGTTGCGG
>JAOBAU010000353.1 GCA_025463165.1 Acidobacteriota bacterium
TGATACAGATTCCACAAGGGTGCTGGCTCTGCCGGAGTGGCATTCGTGTTGCTCATCTGTACGGTGTCACCGCCTCTTGCGGCGACCAACGTGGAGGAAATGAAAAATGCACATTCTCGGATGGCTGTTGTTCGGTCTCATCGTCGGCGCGATCGCGAAGTTCCTGATGCCCGGACGTGATCCCGGCGGCTGGATCGTGACGATTCTTCTCGGTATCGCGGGCTCGTTCGTCGGCGGATTCATCGCTCAGGCGCTGACGCGCGGAGATCGGGCCGGCTCGCAGACAGCAGGCTGGATCGGGTCGATCATCGGCGCGATGGTGCTGCTGTTCATCTATCGCCTCGTGGTCGGCCGTCGCCGCGTCGTCTGACGAAAGCGTTCCAACGAATCGTCGCAGAGCCCCGCGAAGCTGCGGGGCTTTTGCTTTTTGCGGCTCCTTCAACGATTCTCGCGTTCCGGCCGTAACCAATTTGCGACAGGAAACGCTCGAAACATTTCGCGCGGACGCTCGTCAGAAACAACAGCACGGCCGTTTTTCTCCGCTGGCACTTCCGGTGCACGCGGAGGAGAATCTTTCATCGGCCGGAAAACAACCCCAACAGCAACCACAGGTCCACAGAAGGAGCGATACACAGTCATGAGTCAGTCCATGAAACGCATCCTGTCGACCGTCGCGATCATCATCGCCTCGGTCGCTTTCGGCGTGATCATCACCGCCGACCTCGGCTTGATGCGGCAGTCGAGCGCGCAGTCGGCGCCGATTCAAACCGCTTCCGGCCAGCCGGTCACAACCGTGACCATTCCATCGTTTGCCGACGTCGCCTCGCGCGTCACGCCGGCAGTCGTCTCGATCGCGACGCTCGAAGTCGTCAAGACGAGCGATCTCCGTCGCCGCCAGGGCATGAGCCCGAACGGTGGCGGCAGCATCGATCCGTTCGAGTTCTTCTTCCCGAGCCCGAACGGCAGCGGCCGCGGTCAGCGCGGCACTCCCGACGGCACTGATGATGACGAGCACGCGCAGCGCAGCGGCGGCTCCGGCTTCATCATCTCGCCGGACGGCTACATCCTGACGAACAACCACGTCGTCGAAGGCGCCACGAAAGTGGAAGTGCATTACGGCGCCGATGAGAACGGCAACGGCGGCCACACCGCCACCGCGCGCATCATCGGCCGCGATCCGGCCACCGACATCGCGCTGGTGAAGATCGACGCGGACGCGCAGCTGCCGTACGTGTCGCTCGGCGATTCGGATCGCATTCGCAAGGGTGACTGGGCGATCGCCATCGGCAATCCGTTCCAGTTCGAAAACAGTCTCACCGTCGGCGTCATCTCCGCGAAAGGACGTTCGCTCGGCGGCATCAGCACCGAGACGCGCTCATTCGAGAACTTCATTCAGACCGACGCCGCCATCAACTTCGGCAACTCCGGTGGTCCGCTGCTCAACATCGCCGGCGAAGTGGTCGGCATCAACACCGCCATCCGCGGCGGCGGTGCGCAGGGCCTCGGATTCGCGACGCCGATCAACACCGCCAAACGTCTCCTCCCGATGCTGAAGCAGGGCAAGGTCACGCGCGGCTACCTCGGCATGGAGATCCGCGAAGTCGACGAGCGCTCCAAGCAGGCCTTCGGTCTGTCGGAAGCGCGCGGCGCGATCGTCAATCGTGTCGAAGAAGGAAAACCGGCGGAGAAGGCCGGCATCCAGAACGGCGACGTCATCGTGGAAGTCGACGGTCGTCCGATCAACACCAATCGTCAACTCATTGACTACATCTCGTACCTGCCGGTCGGCTCGACGGTGAAGGTGACGGTCATCCGCAACGGCGATCGCAAGACGCTCACCGCGCAGACCGCGCAGCGGCCGGACAGTGAAGCGGCCGCGGCGGAAACGGATTCCAGCCCGGCCAGCCCGACACGCAACAAGCTCGGCATGTCGGTGCAGGAGCTCTCGCCGCAGCTGCGCCAGCTTTACGGCGTCTCCGACAACGCACGTGGCGTCGTCGTCACGAGCGTGAAGGAAGTGTCCGCCGCCGGCGAAGCGAACATCGGCGAAGGCGACGTCATCAGCGAAGTGCAGGGCCAGAAAGTCAATAACATGACGGACTTTCAAACGGCCGTCGATCGGATGAAGAGCGGTGCGTTCATCCGCATCTACGTGACGACGCCGGCGCGCGGAGGCAACTCCATCTCCGGCTATCGCGTCCTGCAGGTTCCGTAAAGTCAACAAATGGGGGTCGCATCCGGAATTTTGACTTTACGGTAAAGTCAAAATCCGGATGCGACCCCCGAACGTTGACTTCATGCGCCGCGCGCTGGCGCTGGCGGAACGCGGGCGGTTTTCCGTTTCGCCGAATCCGATGGTTGGCTGCGTCATCGTCCGCGACGGCGAAGTCATCGCCGAAGGATGGCATCGGCGGGCTGGCGACGCGCATGCGGAAGTTGAGGCGCTGCAGAACTGCGCCGATCCGCGCGGCGCGACGATGTACGTGACGCTCGAGCCGTGCGCGCATTTCGGACGCACACCGCCGTGTACCGACGCGATCATCGCCGCCGGAATCTCGCGCGTTGTCATCGCGATGCGCGATCCTCACGGCGTCGCGGCAGGCGGAATCGCGAAGCTCGAATCAGTCGGCATCGAAACGGAAGTCGGCATTCTCGATGAAGACGCGCGAAGACTCAATGAAGTGTTCGTCCACGCGGTCACGCACGACACGCCGTTCGTCGTCCTGAAAGCGGGAATGACGCTCGACGGCAAGCTCGCCACCTTCACGCGCAACAGCAAATGGATCACGTCGGACGGCGCGCGCGAAAAATCGCTCGAGCTGCGCGAACAGTACGACGCGATCCTCGCCGGCGGCGGGACCGTTCGCGATGACAATCCGATGCTCACACGCCGTCTCGGGCTCGCGTCGACGCCGTGGACGCGAATCATCCTCGACCGTTCGCGCGTCGCGCCACCCAACGCGACGGTCTTCACCGACGGCGGCACAACGCTGCACATCACCGAAGACGTCGACCTCGCCCAACTGCTGCGCGATCTCCACGCGCGCGGCATCCGCTCGCTGCTGGTCGAAGGAGGTTCCGCGATTCACGCGGAGTTCCTGCGGCGCGGCCTCTGGCAGAAGCTGATTGTCTTCGTCGCGCCACTGGTCGTCGGCGGCGACGGACCATCGATCTACTCCGGAGAACCGATCGCGAAGCTCGCGAATGCAGCACGCTTTCGCTTCGACTCCGCGGAGCTGGCCGGCGATGACGTCATGCTGACGGCGTACGCGCGCTAACATCCGCACTTCATGTTCACCGGCATCATCAATCACAGCGGCATCATCGAATCCTTCGAGCGGCTCGAATCGGGCGCGCGGCTGCAACTGCGAACGACCGACACGACGCCGCACGAGCGCGGCGAAAGCGTCGCCGTCAACGGCGTCTGCCTGACCGTGCTGCCGCAAGCCGGCGGCGCGCTGCTCGCCGACGTCTCGAAGGAAACGCTCGCGCGCACGACGCTCGGCGCGCTCGGCAATGGCGCGCGCGTCAACATCGAGCGCGCGCTCTCGTTCGGCGAACGGCTCGGCGGCCATCTCGTGCAGGGTCACGTCGACACGACAGGCACGCTGATCGGCGTCTCGCACGAAGGCGACTTCGCCGTCTATCGCTGGAGCTATCCGAGCGAATACGCCGATCTGATCGTCAGCAAAGGTTCTATCTCCGTCGATGGCGTGTCGCTGACGATCGTCGATCCCAACGCATCGACGTTCGGCGCGGCGCTCATTCCGGAAACGCTGCGGCGGACGACGCACGGCACCGCGAACATCGGCGATCGCGTCAACCTCGAGTTCGACATGATCGCGAAGTACGTGCGTGGCATGGTCGCGCCTTATATCGGGAAGAGCGTTTGATCATCTACCGCAAGGCGCCGCATTTGCGCATCGTGCGCGCGGCGGCGCCCGAGCCGCCGTTCTGGCAGGCGACGACGATCGCGCCGTACAGCCCGCGCCGCGGCGCGCCGATCGCGATCGATTACCTCGATCTCACCGCGACGTTCACGTCGAAACTCGAAGTCGGCGTCGCCGAACAGGTACGCGAAGAGCTGGAACGGACGACCGAGCGCCAGCCGTTGCGCGCTCCGGTGCTCGTCGATGCGACGGAGTTCGCGGAGCTCGTCTTCCGGCGCGGCGACGAGATCGTCGACTTCTGCAACGCGAGCGGCGATCCGACGTTGCTGCTGATCTCCACGCGCGGCGTGCTGCCGGAATCGGCGGCCGACACGATCGCCATCGCGACGTGGCCGCTGGAGTTTCATCGGCTCGAAGCGCTCTTCGAAGCGGCGAAGTCGCGCGAGCTGCGCTGGGGCGTGGCGGTGCCGGTCATCTATCCGGTGACGACGAATCTCGAAGCGCTCTCGCAACTCGCCGAGCTGGCGAAAGCGAACGGAGCGTCATTCTTCGCATCGATGCGGATCGAGCTCGACGCGACCGCGAAGCACGCGGTTGCGGAATCGCTCGTCGTCGATGAGAACGACGAAACGTACGACGTGCTTTTCCACGCCGATCTCGAAGCGGTCCACGTCGCGACGGAGCGCCACATCGCCGCGCTTGCGGATGAGATCGGTGTCGCCGATTTCATCGTGCCGCCGCGGTTCGAGCGCAAATCAAACTGGAACGGCGCGGTCCTGCTCACGCTCGTCGCAACGCGGATGATGGCGATGAAGTACGAGACGGAGCTGGCGTGGACATTGACCCGTTCGGCGCGCGTCGTCGCTCAGCTCGAAAAATCGATCGAGCGAATCGCCGAGGCGGCGAGTCTGGCGATTGTCGGCGCGCTCGATGAGGTGAGCGTCGACATCCTGACGGAGTGGCTGCAAACGGGAAAGTCGTCGTTCGCGACGAAAATCGATCAGGAATGGCGGATGCGGCGGGATGCTGGAATGCCGGAGAGTTGAGGCAGCCGCCGGTCCGGAACGGCCTCGAGTGCTTCTTTGAACCCTAACGGGAGGAGGCATGAGGATAGCAGAGTTCGATAGAAATGCTACGACGTAAGCTGACAATCGTTTTTGTCGTCATCGCGGTGATCGTGACCGCGATCCTCCTCTTCCGCGAGATTCCTCGCCGGATCGAGGAGACGCTCACCACCCCAAAAGAGCAGGAGATCGACCTCGGCGCCGTCGTCACCCGCGTCCGCGATCTCAACCGGCTCGAGACGGCGGCGATGCGCGTGACGCACGTCAGCACGATCACGCAATCGTACAAACTCGTGCCGAATGCGATGGCCGGCGATGAGCTGACGCTCTTCGCGACCGGCGACGTGATTGCCGGCGTCGATCTCTCGCGTCTGACGCAGAACGACATCCGCCGCGAGCCCGACGGCTCGATCGTGATGCGATTGCCGTCGCCGGAGATCCTCATCTCGCGGCTCGACAATCGCGAGACGCGCGTGATCACGAGAAGGACGGGGATGTTTCGCCGCGCGGATGACAATCTGGAGAGCCGCGCACGGCAGCACGCGGATATCGGCATCCGGCAGGAAGCGATGAAGAAGGGGAT
>JAOBAU010000376.1 GCA_025463165.1 Acidobacteriota bacterium
GTCCCCTCGGGCAGTTTGTTCGTGACGTAGATGCGAACGCGATCGCCTTCGAACGCCTCGATTGTCGGCCCGGGACTCATGCCGTTGTAGCCCCAGCAATTCACCGCGAAACCGTCGACGAACTCACGCTTCACCGGCTCAGCCGTCAGGTGAAAGACCTTCACGCCGTTCTCCATGCGGAACGGGAGTGACGTGCCGTTCGGTGTGATGACCGGCGTGCGACTGCTGCGCGTGGTCCGTGCTGGAGCGATGTGCGAATGCGTTGGATCGCTTTGCGCGGTCCGTGCTTCGGCGTTCCTGCCGACGAGCAGCCCGCCGAGCGCGCCGCCCGCGGAGGAGAGAAAAAACTTGCGACGGGAAAACATCTAGTGGCCTCCTTCGGGCGAGGTCGTGCTGCGCTTGCCGGACTGCTGGTCCGTGGCGCGCGTGAACATGGAGGAAGCAGTGGTGCCGTTGAGCACGCGATCGAGGCTGTTGCGCGCCCCCCAGTAGTCGAGCTGCGCGTCGATGAAGTCGCGTTCCGCCTGCGCCTCGCTCTGACGCGCCTGCAGAAGCTGGAACGGACCGACGAGCATCGCGTTGTGCTCCAGCTTCGTCAGCTCGACGATGCGACGGCGGCGCGGCACGACGACGTCGCGGTAATACTCGACGCGCGCCCGTGCCTCCGCGACCGTCGCGCGCGTCGCGCGAAGCTCCGACGATGATTCGGCGAGCAGCGCATTCAGCGTGTGCGTCGCGCGCAGGTACTCGGCCTCGGCGCGAGACAGCGCCGGCGCGCCGGTGTTAAAGATCGGGATCGGCACTTCAATGCCCGGTCCGACCGTTCGCGCGCCGCTCGCGTCGCGCTGATAGTGCGCGTCGACCGTAACGTCTCCCAACGCGGCGAGACGTGCCATCGGCACGCGTTGCCTCGCGATGCCGACTTCACGCCGGGCAACGTCGATGTCCAGACGTCGCGTCGCCGCGAGCTGTTCCAGTTGCTGTTGATCCTGTTCGGCGGATGGCAGCGGCGGAAATGCCTGCGGCAAATGCCACTCGATCGAAGCGTCCCGCAGACCCATCGCCCGCACGAGCGCTTCGCGCGCGACGACGAGACGCTGTTCCTCGCGGGCGAGATCGAGCTTCGCCTGCTCGTACTGCGCCTGCTCGTTTTCGAGGTCGAGGTCCGTGATGTTCTGCGCGTCGTGCTGGCGCTGCGCAAGCTCGGCCGACGTCTTCGCAGCTTCAAGGTTCGCGCGGCTTTGCACGACGCGTTGCGACGCCGCGAGCAGTTCGGAGTGCTGCGCGCGAACGTCGGCCGCGAACCGCAGCACTTCCGACGTGACGCGGAGCTTCGCGGTGTCGAACGTTGCACGGCCGATGGCTCGGCGTCGCGGGAGCTGGATCAGATCGACGAGCGTCTGCGCGACGCGCAGCTCGTACGGGCGGAACGGATCGCGCGGAAACCGGACCTCCAGTTCGAAGAGCGGATTGCGAACGACGCTCGCCTCCATCAGCTCCGCACGCGCGATCCCAAGCTCCGCGAGAGTCGCCTGCAAGCGAGGACTGTTCGCCATCGCCACCGCGACCGCGCGATCGGCAGTCAGCTCGTCCTGCAGGAGTGCGCGGACGTGTGGATCGTCGCTCGTCGACGGATCGGCCCACGCGACGGTCTGCGCGGTTCGCTCGGAAACGGCCGCTCGGACTTCGGCGGTTCCCGCGTCGCGCGGAACGGAGACGCAGGCGGTTGCGAGCAGTGCGAGCGCCGCAGCGATCGAGTGCGAGAACTTCATCGCCCCTCCCCGGTGCCGTCGTGTTGATGTTCGTGCGGCGGCTGTGGCTGCGGTGCGGCGTGCTGGTGCTGCTGCGGCGGCGCGGCGTCCATCGAATGACTCGTCGCGCCCGCGGCTTTCGCGGCCTCGCCGATGGCGGCCGGCGCGGGGGCGTCGAACTCGTCCTGCCGAAGCGTCGACGCGGGCTGCGTCTGCGCGATCGCCGCGTTCGTCGTCGGCGCAACGGGCATCGGTGCCGGCGCCGCTGGCTGCATCGTCATCGTTGAGCCGTGCTGCATCCCCGGCATGGATCCGTGCTGCATCGCGCTCATGTCATGCGCCTGCGATCCAGCCGCTCCGTGCTGCATGCCGGGCATCGACGAACTTCCGCTGCCGTGGGCGATCCCGCTCATCTGCGAATGGTCCATACCCGCCATCGACGAGTGATCCATCCCCGCCATGTCGTGCGTCATCGCGACGCCGGCGCCGTGTTGCAGGCCGGGCATCTGCGAATGGTCCATGCCCGCCATCGACGAGTGATCCATCCCGGCCATGTCGTGCGTCGAGGCCGTTCCACCGCCGTGCTTCATGCCGCTCATCTGCGAGTGGTCCATGCTCGCCATCGACGAGTGATCCATGCCCGACATGTCGTGCGTCATCGCGGCGCCGGCGCCGTGTTGCATGCCGGGCATCTGCGAATGGTCCATGGCAGCGGTCGAGGAGTGATCCATCCCCGGCATCTGCGAGTGATCCATACCGGCCATCGCGTCGTGTTCTGCTGTCGGCGCCGAAGTGGTCGCCGCCTGATCCGTCGGCGCGGCGTCGTGGCCACCGTGCTCACTGGCACTGACCGGCAGCCCCTTCTTCCCTGCCTCGTCGTACGCGGCAGCGCTTTTCGAGGCCATCGTCTGCTTGCCGCCGCAGGCGCCGACAAGCGCGGCCATCACTACAAGCGCGGTGCCGCACGCGAACGTGCGAACGTGATGCTTCATGTTGTGAGTCTCCGTCTCGCGGATCGTCGTTGCCCGCGCTGCGCGCGTGGAGCGGCGATCACTTCATCGGAAGGAAGTGCGCGGAGATGGCGAGCGGCGAAGCGCAGCGCCTCAGATGAAGGCGTGCGAATGCGGCCCGCGCGGAGGCGGGATCAAATGAGGAGCGTTGCGACGAGGAGATGCAGGCCGACGTCGCGATCGCAACGGATGGCGCCGAGCGCGATGAAGCTGCGATACGTCGTCGCGTCCGCCGCCGCGACGCGGCGCTCGGACACGGCGCAAAGCACGAGCTGCGACGAGCGAGGCATGTCCGTCGCGATGCGCTTCACCGGCTCCTGCTTTTCGCGCGCCGGAGCGGGCGTCTGGTGGTCGTCGTGATCGTGATGCGAGCCGGTGATGAAGTCGACTGCCACGTCGCACAACGGCATCGCCTTGTGCAGCACGCCATGAAACGGCAGTACGCAGCAGCCGAAGATGAAGACGGCCGCGCCGAGGAGCGGAACGGTCGCTCCTACGATCCAGGCGGCGGCTATGGCAGTTCTTCTCATCGGCAGTCGGTGGTCGTGCAAATCGTAATCCCGAAACCGGAAGCGAGGCTCGTCCGTTCCATCAGACCCTCGCACGCCTCAGCCGCAGCGCGTTCGCGATCACGGAGACGGAACTGAAACTCATCGCCGCCGCCCCGATCATAGGGCTCAGCAGAATTCCGAAGAATGGATAGAGCACGCCCGCGGCGATCGGCACGCCGATGGCGTTGTAGATGAACGCGAAGAAGAGGTTCTGCCGGATATTGCGCATCGTGGCGTTGCTCAGCCGGCGCGCGCGGACGATGCCGCGCAGATCGCCTTTGACCAGCGTCACGTCGGCCGCTTCCATCGCGACGTCCGTGCCGGTTCCCATCGCAATTCCGACCTCTGCCTGTGCGAGCGCCGGCGCGTCGTTGATTCCGTCTCCGGCCATCGCCACGATCCGCCCCTCCTGCTGCAGCCGCTTCACCGCCTCCGCCTTCTGATCGGGCAGCACCTCAGCGATCACGTCATCGATGCCGAGTCGCTTCGCCACCGCCTGCGCCGTCGTGTTGCTGTCGCCGGTGAGCATCACGATGCGCAGGCCTTGGTCGTGCAGCGCGCGAATCGCCTCCGCCGCCGTCTCCTTCACCGGATCGGCAACGCCGATGAGACCGGCCGGTTTGTCATCGATGACGACGAACATCACCGTCTGCCCGTCGCGCCGCAACTCCTCGGCGCGTTCGACCAGCTCGCGCGCGTCGACGCGAAGCTCGGCGAGCATCGCGAGATTGCCGAGTGCTACGCCCTTGCCGTCGACGACTCCCCGCACGCCCTTCCCAGTCGTGGATGAGAAGTCAATAGCCGCGCGAATTGTGAGTCCGCGGCTCTCCGCTCCGGCCACGATGGCCGCCGCCAACGGATGCTCGCTCGCGCGCTCCACGCTGGCCGCGAGGCCGCAGCAACTCGTTCTCATCAACGCCGCTGCTCACCACGACCGATGCGAGCTGCGGTTTTCCGAGTGTGAGCGTGCCGGTCTTGTCGACGACAAGCGTATCGACGGTGCGCAGCACCTCGATCGCTTCCGCGTTGCGGAACAGCACACCGGCGGACGCTCCTTTCCCCGCCGCGACCATGATCGACATCGGCGTAGCCAGACCGAGCGCGCAAGGGCAGGCGATGATCAGCACCGCGACCGCGTTGACGATCGCGTAGACAAGTCGCGGCTGCGGCCCGGTGAGTGCCCACACGGCGAACGTGATCAGCGATGCCGCGATGACCGTCGGAACGAACCACGCCGACACACGATCGGCGAGCTTCTGAATCGGCGCGCGGCTTCGCTGCGCCTGCGCAACCATCTTCACGATCTGCGCGAGCAGCGTGTCGGAGCCGACACGCTCGGCGCGCATGAGCACCGATCCGGTCGCGTTCACGGTTGCGCCGATGACGCGATCGCCCGGCTTCTTCTCGACCGGCAGCGGTTCGCCCGTCACCATCGACTCGTCAATGCTCGTGATCCCCTCGGCAACCACGCCGTCGACCGGCACTTTCTCCCCCGGCCTGATGCGCAACATATCGCCTGCCGTAACCTGATCGAGCGCAACATCCTGCTCGCTGCCATCGGCCGCGACGCGGCGCGCTGTCTTCGGCGCGAGGCCGAGCAGTGCGCGGATCGCCGCTCCGGTCCGGCTCCGCGCACGCAACTCCATCACCTGCCCGAGCAACACCAGCGTCACGATGGCCGCGGCGGCTTCGTAGTAGACGCCGACCGTTCCGGCGTGATCGCGGAACGAGGGTGGGAAGAGCTGCGGCGCGATGGTCGCGACGAGACTGTAGACAAACGCCACCGTCACGCCGAGACCGATGAGCGTGAACATGTTCAGGTGCCGGTTGACGACCGACGCCCATGCTCGTTCGAAGAACGGCCAGCCGCCCCACAACACCACGGGGGCGGCCAGCGCCAGCTCGATCCATGACGCCCACGCCATCAGTTCGTGCGGCAGGAGCGTGACGCCCGGCAGATGCCTGAGCATCGCGAACAGCACCAGCGGCACGGTCAGCGCGGTGCTGATCCAGAAGCGCCGCGTCATGTCGCGCAACTCGGGATTGTCGTCGTCCAGCGTGATCGTGCGCGGCTCCAGCGCCATGCCGCAGATCGGGCAGGAGCCGGGCGCGTCGCGCACGATCTCGGGGTGCATGGGGCACGTCCACTCCGCCTTCGTCGCCGGCGCGGACGGCGTCTCCGGCTCCAGCGCCATGCCGCACTTCGGGCAGACTCCGGGGTGGTCCTGCCGCACTTCGGGGTCCATCGGGCAGACGTACGTGGCGCCGGCCACGGCGACCGGCGCGACCTTTGGCGCGTCGCTGATGTACGCATCGGGGTTCGCGTCGAATTTCGCTTTGCAATGCGCTGAGCAGAAGTAGATCGTCTCGCCGTTGAAGTTCGACGAGCCCGCCGCGGTGGCTGGATCGATCGTCATCCCGCACACCGGATCGAGCGCGGGTGCGGTTTCATCGTGATGCCCGTGGTTTTGCTTCATCAGAGTCTCCGGTACTTCAGAACAGCGGCGGATTTCAGCGACTGTGGCAGGCGTTGCCGCCGCAGCACGACGAGACCGGCTGCTCGGCGGCACCTGCGTACTTCTCCGGCGCCGCGTCGAAACTGGTCTTGCACGAACGGGAGCAGAAGTGAATCGTCTCGCCGTTGAATGTCGAAGAGCCTGCGGCCGTGGCCGGATCGATGGTCATTCCGCAGACAGGATCGAGGACGGTCGCGGTGGTGGTGGAGCGTGTCATGTGTTTCTCCTTTCATCTATGCAGACGCAGCGGCGCCGAACCGATTACACCTGCCGCTAGAATCGCGTGATGGACGCGCCCACCCCTGAAGTCGCCGAGCGGCTGGTCGACAGCCACCGCGCGTTTCTCGCCTTTCTGGAGCGGCGCCTCGGCGATCGCGCGCTCGCCGAAGACATCCTCCAGGACGCCTTCGTGAAGAGCATCGAGCGAGGCGGCGAGCTGCGCGATGACGAGGCCGCCGCCGCGTGGTTTTACCGGATGCTGCGCAACGCCGTCATCGATCACGAGCGGCGCGACAGCGCGAGAAACCGGGCTTTGGAAGTGCTCGCGCGCGAGCTGCGCGATGCGGTCGAGCCGCCGCACGAGCTGCACGGCGCGATCTGCGGCTGCATCGCGCGGCTGGCCGCAACGCTCAAACCGGAGTACGCATCGGCGATCCAACGCGTGGAGGTGGACGGCACCTCGATGCAGACGTTCGCCGATGAGAACAACATCACCGCGAACAACGCTGCGGTGCGCGTCTTCCGCGCGCGCGAAGCGCTGAGGAAACAGGTGCGCGCGTCGTGCGGTACGTGCGCGGAACATGGATGCATCGAGTGCTCGTGCGCCTCTCCACGGCGAACCTCATGATGGACAGCAACCGCCGCTCTTGCGCAGCTTCGCCGCACGCCGTGCGTCGGCCTTCAGCTCCGGCACGTCGGTGAAGCAGGCGGTGAGGCAGTCGAGGAGCTTGCGGTGAAACTCGGACCTCGCCGTTACCAGCGAGTAGTACATCCATAGGCCGCTCTTGCGCGTCGTCACGAGCGCCGTGCGCCGGAGGTACGCGAGGTGACGCGAGACGGTCGGCTGCGGCATGTCGAGAATCGTCACGAGATCGCCGACGCACATTTCACCGCCGCGCAGCAGATGAAGGATGCGCAGGCGCGTCGGATCGGAGAACGCTGCGAACTTGTCGCTAACGGATTTGGACGCGGCGCGCGAGGGCATCGGCACGATTATAGTGGTCCAACTACATCCGCTCATGCGGATATACTCCGTCGCATGCGCGCGATCGTGAGCGAAGGTATTGGAACCGGGCTGCTCGTCGTGGCCGTTGTCGGCTCGGGCATCATGGGCGAACGGCTTAGCGGCGGGAACATGGCCCTCGCGCTTCTCGCGAACAGCATCGCCACAGGCGCCGTGCTCGTGACGCTCATCTTCACGTTCGCGCCGATCTCGGGTGCTCACTTCAACCCGGCCGTGTCTCTCGCCGCGGCATTCGAAGGCGGGTTCCCGTGGCGCCGTGTTCCGGGATACATCGCCGCGCAGGTAGCTGGCGCGATCGGCGGCGTCGCCGCGGCGCACCTGATGTTTTCGCATCCCCTGCTCGTGCTGTCGCATCACGCCCGTATCGGTTTCGCGCAGCTCTTCAGCGAGTTCCTCGCGACGTTCGGTCTTCTCGTCGTCATCCACGGTACTGGCAAGCGAGCCGCCGTCGTGCCGCTGACCGTCGCGGCGTACATCACCGCGGCGTACTGGTTCACGTCGAGCACGAGCTTCGCGAATCCGGCCGTCACGATCGCGCGCGGTCTGACGGACACGTTCTCGGGAATTGAGCCGGGAGGTATTCCGGGTTTCATCGCCGCGCAGCTCGCCGGAGCGGCAGCCGCGACGCTGCTGTTCCGCTGGATGAACATCGAGGAGTCGAAGTGAAGAAGCGTGTTCTCTTCCTCTGCACCCACAACTCCGCCCGGAGCCAGATGGCCGAAGGTCTGCTCCGCAAGATGGGCGGCGATCAGTTGGAAGTATTCAGTGCTGGTACCGAAGAAGCGCGTGTGCATCCCCTCGCGATCGAGGCCATGCGAGAGACCGGAATCGACATCAGCGGCCAGCGATCGAAGACGCTCGATGAGCTCAACGGGCAGCCGTTCGACTACGTCATCACGGTTTGCGATCGAGCGAACGAGACGTGCCCGATCTTCCCGAGCGCGACGGAGCGCATTCACTGGAGTTTCGACGACCCGAGCGCGGCGATCGGCAGCGACGAGGAGCGCTTGCGCGCATTCCGAGCCGTTCGCGAAGGTATCCAGCAGCGGCTGCGCATGTTTCAGATCATCGCCGCGAAGCAGTGACGGGAGCCTGCGAGCGCTCGCCGCCACTGCTTCGTTTGCGTCACGGTTACGCCGTGGCGGCCGTGCTGCATCCGCAACCGGACGCGCCAGCCGACTTCGCGTCGGCGTCTTTGACGCAGCACGCATCGACTTCCTTTGGTGCGGGGCCGCCGCAGCAGGTCGACGCGCTCGCCTGTTCGGGCAGGTCGTCTTTCAGCACGACGAACGCCTCCCACTCGTTACCGTCCGGGTCATGCACCCACGTCTTGTCCTGCGTCGCATAGCAGCAGTCGGTCTTCATCTCGTCGCGCGTGATGAGCCCCGCTCCGGCCCACCGGGAGCGGATCGCGAGCACGTCATCGCTGGACGTGACCTGCAAACCGAGGTGCGAAAGCGCGCCAGCCCCGGCGAGGTCGGGAACTTCGTTGAGCGCGAGATTGAGCGGCGGATTCTGGACGTCGAACTTCGCGTATCCCGTGCGGACCTTCGACGGATCGATGCCGAGCATGCTCCGGTAGAAGCCGATGGAGCGCTCGACGTTGCGGACGTTGATCGAAACGTGGGCCTTGAGAACCTGAACTTCTGATGGCATGATCATCTCCTCATATGCGTTGTTGCGCATGTGAACGAGAAGATAGGCCCGTAAGTGATATCTGTCAAGGCGCATATGACAAATCGACCCGTGACGAAATCGAAAACGAGCGCCGAAGCACTGGAAGAACTCTTTCAGGCGCTCGGTGATCGCACCCGCCTGCGGCTGCTGAACCTCATGGCAGACGGCGAGGTCTGCGTCTGCTTCTTCGTCGAAGTGCTCGATCAGCCGCAGCCGAAGATTTCGCGGCACCTCGCCTACATGCGCAGCGCGGGTCTCGTGGCCGCACGGCGCGAAGCGAAGTGGATGCACTACGCGATCACGCCACCGGAGGATGCAACGGTGCGCGCGGCGCTCGATGCGGTCATGGCGACGCTGAAGGCGGACGGCGAGATGCAGAAGGATCGCGCGGCACTGGCTCGTGCGTGCTGCTCCCCTCGCGTGCCGGAGCAGTTGCGGCGCGCGCCGCGGCCGGCGATCGCGGGCGGTGTGACAGCTGCGACTTGAGGTCTCGCCGCGGCGCACGGCCGCGCGCAACGTGGCAACGTCAGAGTTGCAGCAACGCGCCGATGGTCTTGGTGGAGTGGTTGATCGCCGCGAAGATCTTCGACGCTTCCAAGTCTTTGATGTGCCTTTCGGAAGTGGTCATGACGTGGTTCTCCTCTCGGAGAAGCAATCTGTGTGGATGTTTGCGAGTGCGGCGAGGTCAGCGCGCGCGCGCTTGCCGCGACTCCGGCAGCTCGTGAAGCGCGATGATCGGCGCGGCGCTTGATCGGATCTGCGGTGTGTCGAACCGCACCTGCAGCGGCGGCATCGATCGATCGTGAACAGCCTGGCTGAAGGACGATCACCCCGTCATTCTGGCCAGCTACTTCGAAGAGGAGCAACAGTTCGCGGATCGAACGGCGTCAACCCCAGATGCCGCCCCGTCGGGGTTGGCGGTGAGGCCGACCCTCGTCGCCCGTTGAAGCGGTCTGGAACGCGACGGTCGTGGCGATTTCGACGCGTTGCCCGAACGCATTGCCTCCGCTGCCGATCATCGCGGCAGGAGAACCTCATGAAAGTCATCACGACCATCAGCACGAAGACCGAAACGTTCGACGTCCACTTCGAGATTGAAGACGACACCACGGCGCAGGCGAAGCTCGCGCAGATGCTTCAGGAAATCCAGAAGCGCTTCTGCGCGCGCGGCGACACAAGGAAACCGGCCGTTCCCATCACCCCGAAACCGGCGCGAGAGAGTGTGACTTCACCGCTGCCGGCGACGGCGAAGTAGGAAGATCCCATGATCGTTCAGTATCTCGTCGCGACGGCATGTCTGTTGTTCGTACTGTCGCTTCCTCTCGGGAAGCTGCCGTTCGCTGGCCTGCTGCGTCGATGGGCGGGGTTCTTGTTTCTCGTCGCGTTCCTGCCTTCGCTTTGCTTTGGCCTCATCACAACGACGCAGCATCAGCACGGACCGAGCGCGACGCCATCTCGCACCGGCTTCAGCTTCGGCGCCGTCGTCGGCTTCATCATCTTGTCGGTCATTGCGTACGCGATCCTCGAGGTGCGCAAGCGCCTGCGCCCCGGCAAGTCGGCTGACGCGTGGAGCGACTACGTCAGCCTGCGCACCGCGGGCAAGCGGCCGGTCGGGGGCGATCGTCCGGCCCGGCCGGCGAGCCTCTTTGAGGACCCGGACGACCGATGAGCCTTCTCGACGCGATCGTGACCTATCTGTTCCGACGCGAGCAGCACGAGAGCTACGTACGCGCACTCGCGCATGAGCGGAAACGGCGACCGAAGGTCCGCTCGCGCGCCGAAGCGATCGATGACGCACGCCGCGCGCTAAAGGCAGCCGACGCGTTGACCTTCGGGACCCTTCCCGATGGCGCAGCACTCCGCGTGGCGCGTCCGATAGCCTTTATGAGCGCGCTCATCGTCGGGGCCGTCGGTTCGGGCAAGACGCGGCTGCTCGTCGCCCTCCTCCTGGATCTCCTGCACGAGTGGCTACGGCAGCTCACCACGCATCCCGCTACGCCTCTCGGATTTCACCTTGAGCTGAGTGATCCAAAATTCGAGACCTACGATCTTCTGCGCAAGCACCTCGCCGCCCTGTGGAAGACGAGCAGCGACAGGACCCGGGAGCGGCTCGTGGCAGCAGTGCGCGTGATCGATTGGTCACGCACGCACGTGACGCCGTTCGCACCATTCGACAACCCGCGCGACTCGCGGCTCTCGAACGCCTACCTCGCACACCTCCGGACCGATGTCATGGTGCAGTCCAGCCGGTCGACCTACACCGAGCCGATGCGGCAACTTCTCTTCATGCTGCACTGGCTCATGGTCGAGTTGCGCTTTCCGCCAAACTACCGCTTCGCCGTGCGCTTCATGCACGAAGAAGGATTCCGGCGCA
This sequence comes from Acidobacteriota bacterium, assembly GCA_025463165.1. Lineage (GTDB taxonomy): Bacteria > Acidobacteriota > Thermoanaerobaculia > Gp7-AA8 > Gp7-AA8 > JAOBAU01. The sequence goes on from JAOBAU010000376.1 coordinate 11,123, forward strand.
GCATCCTCGCGCGCGTGCCCGAGCCGGACGTGCGGTACTTCTTCGAGCATTTCGAAGCGACGACCGCGCGCGCTACGCGCGACGGCGTGCTCCGCCGGATTCAAGGTGATCAAGCGTTCCCCGAGGTGCGGTACTCGATCGGCATCCCGCCGGCGGCGTTGGAGCGCCTGGCCATCGCGCGTTTTGCACCGCTCACGCTCGGCAACTACGCCTGCACGATGACGCTGCCGCTGTCGAAGGGCCTCGAACGGGCCGCGTGGCGCCTGACGGATCTGCTTATCGATGCACCGCGACGAGACACCAGCGTCCCTA
>JAOBAU010000403.1 GCA_025463165.1 Acidobacteriota bacterium
ACCCTGGTGCCTGAATCCTTATTCCGATCGGGGCCGCGTCTAGAAATCGAGCCACGTTCCACCGCCGCCCGCGAGCGCTTTATCGTACAGAAACTGAGCGGCCACCAGGTCTTCAACCGCCAGCCCGAGCGACTTGAACAGCGTGATCTCCTCGGCGGTCCTTCGGCCTTCTACTCTCCGCAGCAGCAGGTCGCCGAGCTCGCCGCGAATATGCTCCGGTCCGCTGATGGCGCCATCGCGGAGTGCGCCGAGGTAGTCACCCGATTCGTTGATCGTCGATTCGCGGCGATCGACGAAGAGCGAAGCGGCCGCAACCGTGGCACCGTCGAGCTCTCGCGCGCCAGCGACGCTCGAGCCGATCGCATTGATGTGTGCACCGTCGGCGATCCACTCGCGCCGCAACACCGGGTCGCGTGAGCTGGTCGCGGTCACGATGATGTCAGCGTCGCGGACCGCCTCCTCGACCGTCGCGCAGACGGTGGTTACGCCTGCGATTGCTTCCGCTTTCAGTTGCGTCCGGCTGACGAGGCGCACGTCGTCGATGTTCCGCACGAGCTTCATCGCCGCGAGATGACTCCGCGCCTGCACGCCGGCGCCCACGATCGCGAGGGTGTGCGCCTCCTCGCGCGCAAGGAGCTTCGTCGCCACGGCCGAGACCGCCGCGGTCCGGATCGCGGTGATCGCCGAGGCGTTGACGACCGCGAGCAGCTCGCCGGTCTCGCCGCTGTGGAGGAGCACGGCGCCGAGATGTGTGTCGAGGCCGAGCATCGGGTTGCCGGGAAAGACGCAGACTTCCTTCAACCCGTACGCGGCGCGCGGACCTCCGCGATACGCCGGCATCAGTCCGAGAAATCCGGCCGCGCCTTCCGCGCGCACGAGGCTGCGCAGCGGCTGATGCACCTCGCCGTGCGCGAGCGCTGTCAGCGCATCTTCCATCGCCGCGATGCACTCCGGCATCGTCAGCATCCGCTCGACGTCGTCGTGCGAAAGGATCAGGGTCTTCACGTTCTTACTTTACGACAAAGAGCTGAAGGTGCTGAGCCTCGCGCGAAATACCGAACGGAAGATAAAGAGGATAGCGAGGACAGCCGGCCACCTCGTTCGCGTACCAGCTCGCGCCGGCGCTGCAACTCACCGTCTGTACCGGCCAGCGCGCGTCGCAGGCGACGTTGATCGCCGCGATCTTCGCGCCCGGCGCGAGCCGAAGCGGACCGAGCGACGCGAATGCGCGCGGCGCGGAAAGGACGAGGTCGCCAGATCGCAGCAGCGACGGTTGCTTCACATCGATCATCGTTCCGCCGGCCTGCGTCGCGTACCACTGCAGTCCCCAGTGTCCTGCGAAGTGGAAGTGACGTCCGGCGAGCTTCGCGGAGACATCGCGGTAGCAGTTCGCCGCTTCCGCGTCGCCGATGGCGATCGCGATCGCGACGCAGGCGCTGAGCACGAGTCCGAGCTGCGCGAGCGGACGCGTAATCGAGCGCGCTGCCGGAGTGAGCAGCAGAATCGCCGGCAGCAGCGGGAAGACGTAACGGACGCCGATGAAGATCGTGATGATCTGAAACGCGATGACGCTCGCCAGCCAGACCGCCGGCACGAGCGCGCGCTCAGCGAGGACAGCTGCGAACGCGCGAACGCCGAAGGCGATGCCGAGCGCGAAGAGGATCGTCGACGCCGGCGAGTAGTCGAGCCGCAGCAGCGCGATGGCGAGCGCGACCAGTCCCGCACAGAGCGCGATCACCCAGTCTTTGCCGCGCGCCGCGACGAACTGCCAGCCGATCGGCACGATCGCCAGACCGGTGATGACGAGCAGCGAGATGACGGTATCGACGATACCGAAGTGCATCCCGCGCTTCGCGAGATCGGCGAGCGTCTGCTCGAGATTGAAGCGGCGTTCGTTCGAGACGACCGCGAGGTGCATCGCGCCGTATTGCGCGAGTGTGAAGAGGTTCCAGACCGCGAGTCCGATGAGCGGCGATGCCGCGATGACGCCGAGGACGCGACGTTTTCCCGGCGTCAGAAAGACGATCGCGGCGAGCACCGGCACGAGCATCACGCCGTTGTATTTGGCGAGCGCGACAAAGAAGCCGCAGGCGAACGCGACGAGCGCCGCGCCGCGACTGCTGCTCTCGCGATATCGCATCGCCGCCGCCGTCGCGCCGAGCATCAGCGCAAGCATCTCGATGTCCGGCATCACGACATGGCTGGCGATGAAGAACGCCGGCGAGACGGCGAGCAGCGCCGGAAAGAGCGCGTCGCCGCGGCCGAGCGAGCGCGCAAGCGAACCGAACGCGAGGATGGCCGCGATTCCGCAAAGCACCGTCAGCGAGTGCAGCGCAAGCTCGCTCCAGCCGAAGAGCCGCGCCCAGGCGGCCAGGAGATACGGCACGAGCGGCGGGTTCGCGAGGATGTCGAAGGCGGGCCGCGCAAAACCGGTCCAGTTGAAGTTGAAGCCGTACGGATCGAGCGGCGCGCGCGCGATCTGCTTCGCGATGGCGAGGATGTTCGTGTCGTCGACGCGGAACGCGCCGTTGAGAAAGGGAAGCTGCGCGAGGGCGAAGAGCGCGGCGACGATCGCGGTGTGGGGCCGCCCTTCCCCCTCATTCATCGCGGTGCACGGTATCCGGCGAAAACGCCGGCAGGCAGATCGCGACGTACTCCGCGCCCTCATCCTCCGGCGTCGAGTACTGCACCCACTCGCCGCGCGGCGTGATGATCGCCTGCCCCGCGCGCACGTCGCTCACACCATCGCGCGTGGTGACGCGCAGCATTCCGCGCAGCACGAGCGTGTATTCGTCGAACTCCGGCGTCTGTCCCGGCTCGACCCAGCCGCCCGGACTCTTCATCCGCGCGACGCTCAGCGCATCGGTGCGCGAGTTCACCCGTCCGACGAACTCTTCGATGATCTTCGGCTTGTTGCCCGCGGCCGCGATGACGGTCGGCGTTTCGATGAGTGTGGCCATGGACAGATTCTATTGCGACTTCAGCCACGTCTCGATCACGCGCAACACGTAATCTTTCTGCTCTGCGGTCAACGCCTCACCGCGTGCGATCTCGTGCGTCTTCTCCAGACAGCCGCGACAACAGGTCGCGGTCCCATGCTGCGCGACGAAGATCGGATGATTGCGCCAAGGCGTCTGCCGCCCATCATTCTTCGGATTCGCCGGCGCCAGCCGCTGCTCGATGAAGTCACGTCCCTGCGTCATCACGCTCGACAGCCCCCACGTCTCGAGATAGGCGCGCTCTTTTCCTTCCAGCCGGAACTTGCGGCGGAACGCGGAGCGCCCGAGTCGGTGGAAGACTTCGTCGAGATCGATCATCGCGCCGTGTGCGCGTCGCTCTCCTCGCGGAGGAAGGCGAGCGCCTCCGAACGTCGTGGATGCGAACGAAGCGTGTCGGCAAGCTGCGCAAGCTGCTCGTACAACTCGGCGCCGAAATCTTCTTTCGCCGACTCGAGGTGCGCGACGCGGCTGCGAATCCGCCGCTGCTTCGCCTGCCACTCGCGGCTCCAGAACTGCGGCAGCTCATCGACCAAATGCTCCTCGGCGACACGCCGCCATTCGCCGCGATCGAACCAGACGCCGAAGCAACTCGCACAACGCTCCAGCGTGAACGGAGTCGCGGCGTCGATGCGTGCGCGGCTCATGATTCCGTGTCCGCTCGGGCACATTCCGCTCCGTGCGTCGATGCCCGGCGGCGGCTCGACTTCCGCGACCGCCTCTTCGATCAGCCGCGGCATTTCGTACATCGGCATCCACATTCCACCGCACGCCGCGCACGCCGCCGCACCGTTCCGGCGCTCGTCGAGAAGCTCGGTTTCACACTTCGGACATTTCATTCGCATGGCCGGTGAATACCACTGGCATTCCTCTTGATGCAATCGCCGTTCGTGAAACGGATCTTCGTGCTCGCGCTCCTCCTTCCTCTCACCCTCCGCGCTGACGATCTCATCCCGCTCAACGACCTCGGTCCGCGCGATTACCACTGGGGCTACGTCGGCGGCCTCTGGGACTACGGCGGCAACGAGATGGATGCCGATCACCGCGCGAACGGCCTGCGGCGCGCGAGTCTCATTCAGCCGCTCGACGGCGACGGCAAGCCGTCGCCGAACGGGAAGATCGTCTTCATCGGCGCCGGCTTCGGCGAGACCGCCCGAATCATGTGCACGACCGAAGCGTTCAGCACCGACTGCGAAGCCGGATCGCTCATGTCGATGGTGAAAAGTGATCCGCGCGTGAATCACGAATCGCTTGTTTTCGTGAACGCGGCGCGCGAAGGCTATGACGCGTCGTGGTGGTTCTGGCCGTTCCTGCCGAACTACACGCGCATCAAAAAGTCGGTGCTGCTGCCGGCCGGCGTGACGGAGAAACAGGTGCAGGTGGCGTGGATTCAGATGGTGACGAACAATCCGGAGGATCCGCCGCTGCCGATTCAGTACGCCGATGCGTATCGACTGAAAGCCGGAGTCGCGCAGGCGTTGCGCTCGATGAAAGAGCACTATCCGAATCTGCAGGTCGCGTATCTGTCGAGCCGCGTTTACGGCGGTTACAGCACCACGAACTGGAATCCGGAACCGTACGCGTACGAGAACGGACTGACGATGCGGTGGATGGTGGTCGGCCAGCAAATCATGATGCGGCAGGGCGGCGAGTACTGGGACACGCGCATCGGCGATCTGAATTACGAGAAGGGAATCGCGCCGTGGATCGCGTGGGGACCGTATCTCTGGGCGAACGGCACGACGCCGCGCTCCGACGGACTGACATGGCAGCGCGATGACTTTCTCGCGGATGGCGAATCGCTCTCGGAACAGGGAGCGCACAAAGGGGCATCGCTGCTGTTCGATTTTCTGCTGCACGAACCGACGGCCGCGAACTGGTTTCTCAATCCGTCGCTGTCGGCGAAATCACGCGTCGCGCGTCACTGACGCACCGCGACGGTGAAACGTCCGACGTGCTCGCGGCGCGGGTAGTGCGCGTCGACCCACGCGAAGAGCCACGGCACGCGCTGTTCGTTCGGCACGCCGTCGAACTGATCGACCTCCGGCATTCCTTCGACGATGACGCATGCCGGTGGAGTGCGCGCGAGTTGCTGCATCGCTTCATCGCGGAGCGGAGGCGCGGAAAGCATCGCGACGTCGAAACAGCGCAACGATGGACGTCGCTGCAGCAGGTAGTAGAACGCGCGCTCGTTGGAGAGATCGAGGATCGGCGCATCGTTCGGCGCGACGCGCGTGAGCAGGCCGTTCAGCGCCGCGAGCTCGTCGGCGTTTTGCCGCGTCGTGTAAATCCCCTTCCCTGTCTTGAACGGATAGGCGACGAGTCCCGCGCGCGTTTGTCTGGCGCGCCAGCCGGCGACGAGCTTCGCGCCGGTGGTGATGTTCGGGACAAACTCGAGATAGACGATGAGCGGAATGGCGAGCGCGATCGCCGCGAGGCGGCGCTTTGTGAGCAGCAGCGGCTCGATGATGAACGCGACGATCGCGACGCCGAGGAGCGGGATGGCGAAGCGGGTGTGCGACCAGCCGGCGCGGCCGCTGGCAGTGCGGAACGCGATCAGCGAGAGGACGCCGATGATGAGCAGTCGCGACGCCGCTTCGCGTTCGCCGCGCGCCCATGAGCGCAACGCGAAGAGCAGCAGGAGCGTGTAGAAAACCGATGGGACGTAATAGCGCGCGCTTTCCCAGGTGAGCGTCGACGGCGCGGGCAACGACCAGACCGCATCGATCGCGCGCGGGATGATGATGAATGAGTCGATGATGAACTGCGCGAGATCGGCGCGGAGCGCGAGGAGGATCGCGATCGGCAGGGCGATCGCGGCGACCAGCACGATCGCGACGCGCTTCGCAGGAAGCGGCTTCGCTTCGAGCTTCGCGATTCGTATCAGGACGAACGCGATCGTGGTGCCGGCGAGCGCGTACGAGCCGACGTCGAGACTCCAGAGGAGACCGACCGTTGACGCGGCAAACGCGAGCAGGAGCGCTCGTGCTCGACCAGTCCGTGCATAACGCAGCAGTCCGAGCGCGGCGAGCAGCAGCGGTGCGAGCCGCGCGTACGGAAACACCGGAACCTGTCCCGCGCCGAGCGCGCAAAGCGACGCGAAGACGGCGAATGCGACGCCGGTCATCGTCGTGCAAAGTTCCGCCGCGATCGCGGCGAGCAACGCGAGTGTTGCTGCATCGAGAACCGTCGAGATGCGGCGGACACGAAATGGCGACGGCGGATCGCCGAGGACGAGCGCGTCGAGTCCGCCGTCGACGCCGAGTCCGTGCAGCACGAAGTAATCGCGATACGGACGCGCGCCCGAATCGAGGAGGAACGCCGGCGTCAGATGCTCGCCATCGTGAAAGGGCTCGAGCGGAACGTATGGATGATCGTGGATGAAGCACATCAGCACGAAAGTAGTGAGCGCGATCGGCCACCAGCGCGGACGCCGCGTTGCAGAAAGCGCCGTGACTTCGTCCTCGCGTCGCACGTACGAAGCGGCAATACCGCCGATCAGCGCACCGCAGACGATCGCAACGATCACGAAGTAATCGAACGCCTTCGGATACTGCGCAAGCGTCAGCACGCCGACGCCACCGGACGGCGGTCCGAACGCGCCGCGCGCGAGCGGAGCGAGCGCGCCGGCGATGGCGGCGCCGGCGAAAGCGCCGAGCGCGAGAAACGCCGGCGAGGAGCGAGCGAGGCGGTTGCGCAAGCGGCGCGATTGTAGCCGTACACTACCGCCCGTTCATGCGACGCCCCCGACACGTGCCGTCTCCCGCCACTCCCGTTCAGACCACTTCGGAGACACCCTGGTCCGTTTCCGAATGGGGAATCGTCGCCGCGCTCGTCGCACTGACCGCGATCGTGTTCGGGCAACTCCTCACACATCAGCTGCTGTTCGGCGATGACGTTCTGCTGCGCACGACGAACTGGTGGCAGCCGCTGACGACACTCTTCCGCAAACTCGGCGGCGGACATTTCGCCGTCAATCTCGCGCTGCACGCCGCGTCATCCGTCGTGTTGTTCGTCGCGCTGCGCAAGCTCACCGGCACGACGGGACGAAGCGCGTTCGTCGCCGCACTCTTCGCCGTGCATCCGATGCACGTCGAGACAGTCGCGCGGCTCGCCGAGCAGCAGCAACTCCTCGCCACACTCTTCGCGCTGCTCGCGATCCTCGCGTACGCGCGGCGCCGAATGCTCTTCGTCGCGATTGCGTTCGCCGCGTCGCTGCTGTGCGAGCAAACGTACGTCGCGCTTCCGCTGCTTCTGCTGCTGCTCGACTGGTGGCCACTCGATCGTCTTCGTGAAGAACGCGATCTC
>JAOBAU010000421.1 GCA_025463165.1 Acidobacteriota bacterium
TCGACTTGCTGTAACCGAGCGCGATGTTGTGATCCTTATCCATTGCGATCGACGGGAGCCAGCGGTACGAGGTATCGGGATCGAACGTGCCTGACTGAAAGACCGTCGGTGTCGCCGTGGAGCTGCCGGCGTTTCGGAACTCGATCCATTGAATGGCGCCGTGACCCGGCGTGCTCGCACTTCCGGCGGTCGGCGCGCTGACGACCAGTGATTCCTGCACCGGACTGCCGCCAAAGTTGCGATAGGCAAGCCGGTACATGTAATGAAATGAAATGTTGTCGAGATAGTCGTATGCGCTCGCAGGCGGAGGCTGCGGTACGCAGTCGCGACCGTAATAGTCGTTCACGCAAGCCGGTGTCGTGATCCCGGTCCCCGCAATCACCGCCTCGGTGAACGCGATCGCTGGTGTCGTTCCCCAGGTCACCGCCACTCGCGTGATGTCTGTTTGATTCGTGAACTCGCCATTCGGGCCGATGACGAATGACGCTTCGCCGGCGGGCGGAGGAATGACGCTGTCGAGATCCGCGGGGAGAAATCCGTACTGGATGGTGCTGCCGTCTTTGCGGAGGTCCTTCTGCACCTGACGGGCCGGCAGGCCGGCAATCATTTTCTCGCGCTCGAAGACGTGCACGCGCCCGGCGACAAATGCGGTGCCCGACGCGTTGAACACGTTAGTGGTCATGTAATAGCCGTCGGGCCAGACGCCGACGTGCGGGTAATCGACGAAGTTCACCGGGTCGGTGACGAAGTCATACAGGTAGTACGAGCCGAGTGCATCGTCAGACATCGAGACTGCGATGCACTGATGCGAAAAACCACCGGATGGTCCCCTGACCACGAACTGGGAGAGCACCCAGCGACTGGCGAGGATGTCATAACTGACGACGGGATCGCCGTCGTTGTGCGACGCGCAAACGCCGCCGAGCGATTGAAAGAGCGTGTTGCCCGCGGCCGGCCCGTAAAGTAGCGTGCCGGTTTTGCTGAACACCGCGAAACTGGTGTTGTTCCACTGCACGTACTGCGTTGCGCCGACGCGGCCGTTGACGTCGGGAGGAACGCTGTGCGGGCTGAAACCATTGAGACCGACACCGACGCCGTCAAAGCTCACACCTGCTGCAGTCGGAGCCGAGCTCTCCGCTCCGGGAAACGCCTGCCGGGATCCCGCCGGTCCTCCGACTTTCGTTGGCGGAGTGGGGCGCACCGGCTCGCGATGCAGCTCTTTGTCCTCATCGCCGCGTTTCGGCGGCGGGATCGGATGGACTTTTCGCAGATCGGGACTGCGAACAGCCTGGATCGGACGCACGTCAGTCGGCGCACCTGTGTAGGGAGCTTCGGTCGCCGCATTCGTCTGCGGCGTCGAGCCGCCGCTGCCAGCGCGCGACAACAGCGCACGTCGACCAGCTTTCGAAAGTCTCGCAGCCGGTTTGGCTTTGTTCCCGCTCGACTTTTTCTTCGCGGCAGGCGCTGTTGCGATTTCTCCGGCGAGGGCAAAGCCAAACGTCGACAACAACATTGCAGCGAGCACGACGCGCACGGTTCGTTTCATACAAATCATCCTTTGTCTGAACGGACGTTGCGGCGGGGGAGCTCGCCAGATCGATCAGGAGTTCGCTTCACATCAGATGTGAGCGACGGTCAATTGTTATAACGGGAGTTGGACGTGCATAAGATAACTCAAAAGGGGGAATGCCGCTTTTCGGCTCCGGCGTGAAGTAATCCCGGAGGGAGAAGGATCTGTCGGCGGCGTCACTTCCGAACTTTGGTCTTTGGCGGCGGAGGAGGATCTTGTTTCTTCATTTCGCGTCCCTTCCGATTTCCTTTCGGCGGGACGCCGGCTGGCAGCAACTTCATGCGACTTCCACTTCCTCCTCGACAGCGCCGCTCGGCAGCAGCTTTTCGATGATCAGCGCGGCCACGATGGCGACCGCAAATCCGACGACGTTCCACCAGAGCCACGCCATCTTCGTGAACAACCAGCAATAAATCGTCGCCGCCTCGGCGATGATCGCGCCGGCGATGACCGGCTTCTCTCCGAGCTCTTTGGTGAAGAGCGCGAGCACGAAGACCGCGAGAATGGTTCCGTAGAAGAGCGACCCAAGGCGGTTGACCGCTTCGATCAGCGAACCGAGACGATTGACGTACTCCGCAAAGCCGATCGCGAACACGCCCCAGCCGACCGTCAGCCAGCGCGAGACGCGCACGTATTCGTGCTGCGTCGCGTGCGGATTGACGTGGCGTTTGTAGATGTCGATGACGCTCGATGACGCGAGCGAGTTGAGGCCGGACGCGGTCGACGACATCGACGCGCAGAAGATCGCGGCCATCACCAGACCGACGACGCCGGCGGGAAGAAAGCGGAGCACGAAAGTGAGGAAGATGTAGTTCGTGTCGATGCCGTCGGCTTTCTTGTCGTTGCGTTTCAGCAGGTCGACCGCTTCGGCGTGCGTCGCTTTTTCCTGCGCCTGCGCGGCGCGCAGCTCGTCGGTGGCGCGGCTGACCTCACGCGAATCGCCGGAGCGCATGGCGTCAACGAGCGCGTGGACGCGCGTTCGTTTTTCGGTGAACTGCTCATTGTGCTTCGCTTCGAGCTTGTCGAAATCGAGCGCGTAGCGGCTCGCGCCGATCTTCGCGCGCTCGACCGTGTTGAAGATCAGCGGCGGCGCGACGAACTGATAGAAGACGAAGACCATCGCGCCGGTGAAGAGAATGAAGAACTGCATCGGCACTTTGACCATGCCGTTGAAGAGCAATCCGAGGCGGCTTTCGGTGAGTGTTTCGCCAGTGAGATAGCGCTGCACCTGCGACTGGTCGGCGCCGAAGTACGACAGCGCGACGAGCAGACCGCCGATCATCCCGCCCCAGAAGTTGTACGGCGTGGTGAAGTCGAAGGTGAAGTCGATGGCGTTGAGACGTCCCATCCGTCCGGCCACTTTCACCGCTTCGATGACGGTGATGTCGGCGGGGATGGAGCGGATGGCGATGACGAGCGCGGTCGCCATGCCGCCGAGGATGATCAGCATCTGCTGGACGTGCGTCCAGCTGACGGCGCGCGTGCCGCCGGTGGTCGTGTACAAGATCACGAGCGTGCCGATGACGATGTTGGTGATGTGAATGTTCCAGCCGAGGAGGACGGAGATGATCAGCGCCGGCGCGTAGATCGTGATGCCGGTGGAGAGTCCGCGCTGGAGCAGAAACAGGCTCGCGGTGATCGTCCGCGTTTTGATTCCGAAGCGGCGCTCGAGAAATTCGTACGCGGTGAAGACTTTCAGGCGATGAAAGACCGGGACGAAGAACGCGCAGAGGATGATCATCGCGATCGGCAGCCCGAGGTAGAACTGGAGGAAGCGCATGCCGTCGGTGTACGCCTGGCCGGGCGTGGAAAGGAACGTGATCGCCGACGCCTGCGTGGCCATGATCGACAGCGCGATCGTCGGCCAGCGCATCTGCCGGTCGGCGAGCAGATAACCTTCAAGGTGCTGATGCCGCCGCCCGCGCCACATGCCGTAAATGACGATTGCGGCGAGCGTCGCCGCGAGGACGAGCCAGTCGAGCGCGCTCAACGGAACGCCCTCGTGAACGCGTAAAAGATCGCGATCAGAACGACGAGATTGATGAAGACGGCGAAATAGAGTGTCCGCCAGGTGCGGCCGATCGGTGGACGGTCATCAGACATGCGTGCGTTAGTACGCGCAGGATGGCATACGCGTTCTGATCAAAAGTGTCAGAGGTGCAAACAACCGATCACCGCGCCGACACCAAATTGGCGAACAGTTTGTACGCTCCCGGCACGCCGGCCGGCAACTGCCGAAACCACGCGTAGCTTGTGTAGATGAAGACCCCTTTGCCGTAGCGCGTGTAAAGCTCGCCGCCCGCTTTCGGTTCGTCGCCCGGATCGGCGGTGGCGAGGATCGTGTCGTATTTCGGATCTGCGTCTTTCGTGAAGTAGAGGCCGCGTTCCTGCACCCACCCTTCGAACGCGGCCGGCGTGATTTTGTTCGGCGTGGTCAGCAGCGGATGCGTCGCTTTCAGAATCGTGATCGGCGCGTCTTCGACCGTCACCCGTTCGTCGGTCACTTTGAACGGATACGGACCGGGCGATTGCACGAGCAGCGGCTGCGGGTTGAGGCTGTTGTACTGGACGACGAGCGTGCCGCCGTTCTCGACGTACTGCATCAGTTTCGCGTGGGCGAGCTTCATTCGCGGACGAGCGTTGTACGCGCGCACGCCGGCGACGACCGCGTCGTACTTCGCGAAGTCGCCGCGCTCGAGATCGGCATCGGTCAACAGGTTGACTTCATAGCCGATCTGCCGCAGCGCTTCGGGGATGTTGTCGCCGGCGCCCATGATGTAGCCGATACGCGAGCCGACTTTCTTCACGTCCGCGCGAACGAGTTTCGCCGCCGCCTCGCCGAAGATCCGCTGCGCCGGGATGTGCGGGTAATCGATGTTCGTCAGCGCGTACGAAAGCTTCTTACCGCTCGGCAATTCGACTTCCGCGATGGCGCTGCCGGTCGATTCCTTCGCGGTCGGCGTGACGTTGAATGTGACGCGCGCTTCGTCGCCTTTCGCGGCGAATTTCACCGGCGCAGAGGCCGGCGTTGCTTTCCATCCGTCAGGGAGTTTGAGGCGGACCGTCGCATCGGTCGCGCCGGTGAAACTCTGCAATGTGATGGTCAGCGGCTTCGGCGTCGCATCAGGAAACAGATAGACGCGCGCGCCCGGATTGGCGACGACTTCCGGCACGACGTCGAGCGGACGCGTTTGTTCGCCGCGCACCGCGTCGGTCCAGGTGTAGACCGCCGGCACGGTGAAGATCAGCGTCCGGAAATTGTCCTGCAGCGAGACGACGATCGGAATCGACGGCGGGTTGTCGGCGAGTCCGATGAGCGTCTGATCGCTGACGTTGTATGCGCCTTTCGACGGCGGCGTCGCGAGCCAGTACGGCTGCGAGTACGCGAAGTCATCCGGCAGTTTGATTTTGATCTCGGTTTTGATCGGCTGGTTGTTCGTGAGTGTTTTGCCGACCCCTTTGCTCGGATTGCCGTAGCGCGAGCCGATCGTCGACAGGACGAACGGATAGTCGCTGCGATTGACGATGGTGACATTGACCGGAATCTCGCCGCCCGGCACGACCGATGATTCGGTCGCGCTGACGTCGATCGAGAGTCCGGCCGCGCCGCGGATGACGTTGAGCAGCTCGCGGCGCTTCACGTCGATCCACGGATTGATGCGCGGCGACCACGCGTCGCTGGCGCCGAGGCGATCGAGCTCGTCCCACGCCAGCAGCAGAACGGGGAGCGATTTCGACGGCTGCTTCGGATCGAATTCATCCGACGCTTGCTGCACCAGTTTGCCGACGCGCTCGCCACCTTTGTAGCGCGACCACGACGTATCGATCCCTTCGAAGAGATCGCTCTTCGCCGGATCGCCGGCCAGCTGCGTGAAGTAGTTGATGATGCTGCCGCGTCGCTCGGCGGCGCCGAATCCCTGGCTCTTGTGCTGGCTGCGCGACTCCGCGGCGATCTCCGAGTAGGCGCGGCCGAGGAGCGGATTGAAGGTGCCGAGATCGATCTTCACGTCGTTGGCGACGAGCGGATCGTCGGGCTTGATCGGCTGCCACGAAAAGCGGTTCCAGAAGAGCCGCTTCGGTTGCCAGAGGCTGACGTACTTCAGCTGCTCGGGGAACTTCGTCGGATCGGCGGCGGCGCTGAATGCTTCGACCGCGAGCATCGCCGACGCGGTGTGATGTCCGTGGCCGCCTTCACCGGTCGTTGGGAAACGAGTGATCAGCACGTCGGGCTGAAAACGGCGGATGTTCCAGACGACGTCGGCGAGGATGGTGTCGTGTCCCCAGATCTCGAGCGATTCTTTCGGCGATTTCGAATAGCCGAAATCGAGGGCGCGAGTGAAGTACTGTTCGCTGCCGTCGACGCGTCGCGCGGCGAGCAACTCCTGCGTACGAATCACGCCGAGGAGTTCGCCTTTTTCGTCGCCGAGGAGATTCTGTCCGCCGTCGCCGCGCGTCATGGCGAGATAGCCGGTGCGGTAGAGCCGCTCGTTGCCGAGCCACGAGATCATGGCGGTGTTCTCGTCGTCCGGATGCGCGGCGACGTAGAGCGCGGTGCCGAGGACGTTGAGTTTTTTGAGCGCGAGCTGGAGCTGCGCGGCGTCCATCGGCGGCTGCGCCGCGGCGTACGCCAGGGTGGGGGCGAGAATGAGCAGAAGAGCGATCAGGCGTCGAAGCATGGCGCGCGAATGTTAAATGGTGTGCGGTGAATGTTCGATGAGCCGTTGTGACGTTGCTGTGATTGGTGCGGGGGCCGCGGGGCTGATGGCGGCCATTTTTGCGGCTCGCGCGGGCCGTCGCGTGGTGGCGATCGATGGTGCCGCGCGGATCGGCGCGAAGATCCTGATCTCCGGCGGCGGACGCTGCAACGTGACGCATCACGCCGTCTCCGCGAGCGATTTCAACGGCAACCGAAATCAGATCGCGAAGGTGCTGCGCGAGTTCGACGTCCAGGAAACCGTCGACTTCTTCCACGACCTCGGCGTCGAGCTGAAGCGCGAAGAAACGGGAAAGTTGTTTCCCGTCAGCGATCGCGCAAAGACGATTGTCGATGCGCTGTTGACCGCCGCTCACGACGCGGGTGTGGAGTTGCTGACGTCGACGAAGGTGACGACGCTCGAGCGCGGCTTTCTCATCAACGGCACGCTCGAAGCGGAGCGGGTGATTCTCGCCGCCGGCGGACGAAGCGTCCCGAAAACCGGCAGCGACGGCTCCGGCTACGCGCTGGCCCGCGCCCTCGGCCACACCGTGACGCCGCTCTTTCCCGCGCTGGTGCCGCTGATGATCGACGGCGAGCATCCGATCAAAACGCTCAGCGGCACGAGCGTCGGAGCTGAGGTATCGGTGCGCAACGCGAACGGACGAGTCGTCCATCGTGCAAAAGGCTCAATGCTCTTCACGCACTTCGGCCTCAGCGGCCCGCTGATTCTCGATGTGAGCCGCCACTGGCTCGCCGCCCGCCCCGCCACCCTCGCGGCGAATCTGCTGCCCGGCGAAACGTTCGAGTCGCTCGACAGCGCGCTGCTCGCGGAGTCGCGGCGCAACCCGCACGCGACGATCGGACGCGTCGTGCGATTGCCCGAGCGCCTGGTCGCCGCCTTCGCGCCCGCAACGCCACTCGGCAAGCTGTCGAAGGAGTCACGACGAGCGATCGCGAGGACGTTCACAGAGCTCGAGTTGCCAGTCACCCGCGACCGCGGCTTCGACTACGCCGAGGTCACCGCGGGCGGCGTTCCGCTGGATGAGCTCGACCTGACGACGATGGAGTCGCGCCACACACCCGGCCTGCATTTGTGCGGAGAAATCCTGGATGTCGACGGCCGCATTGGCGGATTCAATTTTCAGTGGGCTTGGAGCAGCGGGGTGCTGGCGGGGCGGGCGGCGGGGCGCTGAACGGCGATCAGTTCAGTGCAGCAGTGTGGCGGCGGGCGCTTCGCCCGCCGAGTCGGCAACGACCTGTCGATCATTCGCGCGCGCGAATCACCGCGAGCAGATCCTCCGCCCGGATCTTGTTGCCGACTCGTCCCTGCGCGATCTCCGCGTGCGTCAGCCGCGCGACGTAAGCGGAAACTCTTTCGGGTTCTCGATCGACCGCACGGAAAGGTCGTCGTCGAGGTCCGGCCAGTACAAGTTGTCTTCACCCGGCCATTCGACGTGTAGAA
>JAOBAU010000371.1 GCA_025463165.1 Acidobacteriota bacterium
CGCTCAACGCTGATGCCGATGAGCCGCGCCGCGTCGCCGAAGCGGTGGCGACGATGGGCGTGAAGCACGCCGTCATCACGATGGTGAATCGCGACGACATGCCGGACGGCGGCGCCGAGCAGATGGCGGAAACTGTCATTGCGATTCGCGAACGAACCGGCGCGGCGGTCGAGGTGCTCATCTCCGACCTCGAAGGAAATCGCGATGCGCTGCGAAGCGTGATCGCGTCGGCGCCGGAAGTACTCGCGCACAACGTCGAGACCGTACCGCGACTCTATCCGGCCGTTCGTCCGGTCGCGAAATATCGCCGCTCGCTCGACCTGCTGCGCTGGGCGCACGACGAGCGGAACGTCAACATGCTGACCAAATCGTCGATCATGCTCGGCCTGGGCGAGACCGAAGACGAGATCATCGCCACTGCTCGCGATTTGCGCGACGCCGGCGTCGATATCTTCACGATGGGACAGTATCTTGCGCCTACCGGAAATCATCATCCGGTGCGCCGTTACTACACGCCGGAAGAGTTCACGGAGCTCGGCAACCAGGCCCGCGCGCTCGGCTTCCATCACGTCGAATCCGCGCCGCTCGTGCGCAGTTCCTATATGGCGCACCGTGCCGTACAATCCGCCGTCCAGGACCATGCCGCGAGTGACATTCGCAGATGAATCGAAGACGGCAGAATGCGCCGCCGGCCGAACCTTGCTCACCTGCGCGACCGAGATGGACGTCCGTCTCAGCCACGTTTGCGGCGGCGACGGCGCATGCGGAACCTGCCGGATCGAAGTCGTCGAAGGATGGGCGAATTTGACGCCGCCGACGCCCGATGAAACCTACAAAGAGCTCGAACCGCCGTACCGCCTCGGCTGCCAGGCGAAGCTCCTCGGCGACGTCGTCGTCAAAGTGGCGCGAATCGAGTAATTCGCACGGAGTGAACAGATGACCACCGTTGAAACCACCACCTCGCAACTGACCAACCAGCAGCTCGGCCAGCTCTATCAGTACACCGTCGAGGCGTACAAGCAGTTCCAGAAACTCGCCGAGTGGATGCCGAATCCGATCGTCGCGCAGATGTTCAAGCAGTTCGCGGTCGATGAGCGCGAGATCCGCGATCTCGTCGAGATGAAGATCGCCACGCTGGCTGACGGCACCGTTCGCAGCACGCTTGGCGCGGATGCGCTTTTTCAGGACATGCTCGAAGGCGATCTCAGCGATCGCGGCAAGACCGAGTTCCTCATCTCGCGCGAACAGGCGATGGAGCGCAAGCTTCGCTCGCTCGCGGCGGCTGCAGGCATCGGCGATCGGCCGTTTCTCATCTACATCGCGGCGAGCAAACGCGCGCACATCGTCGAGCTCGAGCGCGAGCTCGAACTGATCATGCTCGACAGCAGCTGGTACAAGCGCGAAGACGCGCGCGATCGCATCATTCACGGCGTCCCTGCCGAATGAACATCTCGCTCTCATCCGATGCCGCGTCGCATCTGCAGAGCGAGCTCGGCGCGCGGCTGCTGCGGATCGCGTTCACGACCGGCTGCGGTGGCAGCGGCTATCGGCTGAGTTACGCGGATGAGCCCGTTGACGGCGATCGTATCGTCGAGCTCGATGGGATTCGCGTGGCGATGGACGACATGTCGGCGAAGCGGCTCGAAGGCGCGATCATTCAATACGACGCGGATGAGGATGGCTATCTGCTCGATCATCCTGATGCTGTGACCGCTGTCTGGTGCGGCTGAGCTCGCCGCCGGGAGTTATCCAAGCGCGCACTTGGTTCCGATAACCATGCGCAACCTGTTTTCTGCTGTCGTTTGTGTGATCGCCGTCTGTGCGGTCGCGCAGCAAAACACGCCGGTGCCGCGAGCGCAGGCGCGTGCGGTCGTTGCGCACAATGTGCTGACGCCGGCCGCCGTGACCGGCGACGAGCTCGCCATTCCGGTTGCCGGCATCGAGAAAACCTCGCTCGTCGATACGTGGGGACAGTCGCGCGTCGGCCATCTGCACAGCGCGATCGACATCATGGCCGCGCGCGGCACGCCGGTCGTTTCCGCGGCAAACGGAACCGTGCTCAAACTCTTCACCAGCCGCGCCGGCGGACTGACCATCTACGTAGCCGATCCGACGAAGACGTGGGTTTACTACTACGCACATCTCGATTCGTACGCGCCCGGACTGCAGCCCGGACTGCACGTCGCGCAGGGCGACGTCCTCGGCTTCGTCGGCACGACCGGCAACGCCTCGCCGGACGCGCCGCATCTCCACTTCGAGATCGAGCGCCTCCCGCCATCCGGCGACTGGTGGCGCGGCGAAGCGGTGAATCCGTATCCGATTCTGATGGCGCGCGGCCGGACGTTCGACAGCCGCTGACGCTTCTGCTCCGCCAGCGGATCGACGCTCATGACTTTCTGAGCGCGAGAGCCGTCCAGACCGCTGCCGCGAAATCGGTGAAGCCGAGCAGGAGGACAGTCGCCGGCATCTGTCCGAAGAGGACGAGCGCCGCGGTGCCGGCGGCGAAACAGCAGCGCACGTAGACTGAGGCGCGAATGTACGGGAGACATTCCGCACGGGCGCCGATGATGTCGTACGTACCGATCACGAGCGCCAGCAGCCCGACGACGCGCGCCCAGCCGGCGGTCGCCGGCGGCAGTCGCAGCAGTGACATCAGCATCTCCGGCGCGACGACGAACGCGATACCGACCACGACGACATAGACGC
>JAOBAU010000442.1 GCA_025463165.1 Acidobacteriota bacterium
GTCGCCGCATCTTCATCCGGAGTTTCATTCGTCGACAGATCGACGAGATGGACGAGCACGGAGCAGCGCTCGACGTGGCGAAGGAACTGATCGCCGAGTCCGTGACCTTCATGCGCACCTTCGATGAGTCCCGGGATGTCGGCGACGACGAAGGTCTGACCGTTGTCGGCGCTGACGACGCCGAGGTTCGGGACGAGCGTGGTGAATGGATAGTCGGCGATCTTCGGCTTGGCGGCGCTGATGACGGAGATGAGCGTCGACTTGCCGGCGTTCGGGAGGCCGACGAGGCCGACGTCGGCGATCAGCTTCAGCTCGATGAACAGCTCGCGTTCTTCACCGAAGCCGCCATCCTGCGCGAAGCGTGGCGCCTGTCGCGTGGCGGTTGCGAAGTGCTGATTGCCCCAGCCGCCACGGCCGCCTTTGGCGACCATGACGCGCTCGCCGTCGTACGACAGATCGGCGACGATCTCTTCTGTTGCTTTGTCGCGAACGACGGAACCGACCGGAAGCTCGATGGTGACGTCGGCGCCGTCGTGGCCGGAGCAGTTCGAGCCCATGCCGTGCTGGCCGCGTACGCCTTTCCACTCGCGTTGAAACTGCAGGTGGTAGAGCGTGTTGAGACCCTGGGAGGCGACGATCCAGACTGAGCCGCCCGCGCCGCCGTCGCCGCCGGAAGGACCACCTTTGGGGACGAACTTTTCGCGACGGAACGCGACGCACCCGTGGCCGCCGTCGCCGGCTTTCACTTTGATGCTTGCGTGGTCGATGAACATCGTCGTTTGAAAAAGTGCGAGTGGCGTTCCAACACAACCGCAAGCAGCAAAAACGCCGCTCGACTTCGAGCGGCGTTCGCGCTGTGCGGCGGTGGCCGGCTTACTCGGCGGCTGCCGCCACGGGGCTGACGCTGATGAAGCGGCCGTGCTGACCCTTGTCGCGGAACTCAACGATGCCGTCGATCTTCGCGAAGAGCGTGTGGTCGCGGCCGATGCCGACGTTCACGCCCGGGTAGAAGCGGGTACCGCGCTGGCGAACGAGAATCGATCCGCCGGTGACGAACTGGCCGGCGAAACGCTTGACGCCGAGCATTTTCGGCTGCGAATCGCGACCGTTGCGCGACGAGCCCTGTCCTTTTTTATGAGCCATGGGAAGTTTCTCCTGCCGTCGATCTTAGAGATTGATGCTGTCGATACGGAGCTCGACCAGATCCTGACGGTGGCCGTGCTTGCGCTTCGTGTGGTTCTTGCGGCGCTTCTTCTTGAAGACGATGATCTTTTCGCCGCGCGACTCGCGGAGGACGGTCGCAACAACCGAGGCGCCTTTGACCATCGGGGCACCGACCTGCGGCTGATCGCCGCCGACCATCAGCACTTCGCTGAAGGTGACTTTGTCCTTGTCGGCGCTGCCGAGGATGTCGCGCTCAACGCGGACAAGCTCCCCTTCGGCAACACGATACTGCTTTCCCCCGGAACGAATGATGGCGTACACAACGACCTCCGAAAAATGGAACGACGCTTTTAGCACAGGCGAACGGGACAATCAAACGAGTACAAGAATGCCGAGTCCGGGTGCCGCGCGAACAACGTGAGGGGTGGCGGGTGTATTCCGAAAAACAACGGGCGCCGTTGCCGGCGCCCGTCGAACTACCGAAATACCTGAGAAATCAGAACTTGACGCGGAGTCCGAGCTGCGCAACGCGCTGATCGCCCTGCGACGGATCGGTACCGGCGAATGCCTGCGGCACACCGTTCGTGTCGAACTTGGCGGGGTTCTTCTCGTTGAAGAGGTTGAAGACTTCCCCGATCAGCTCAACGCCATACGACGTTGCGAAAGTGAATTCCTTCGACAGACGAAGGTCGATCTGCTGATTGGAGTGTCCTCGCGCGTCGTTGGGCGAGTGACCGGGCGCGAGATCGTTGTTGTAGAGATCACCATTGAGATCGAGCTTGCCGCCCGATGCGTTGGTGGCGAAGACGGTGTACGGGAGCGCCGAACGATAACGAAGAATGCCCGAGACGTTGATGCCGTACGGCGCGCGATAGACCGTGCTGAGCGTCACGCGGTGACGGGCGTCGGTGTCGAGCGGCCCGCTGCAGTTGCCGCAGTTCGGGTTGAGAGGATTCGGCGAGACGTTCGAAACGACGTCCGGCTGGAAGCCCGGATCGTTGACGCGGAATTCGTCAGCGCCGGCGAGGATGTTGCCCTTCGCCTTCGAGTACGTGTAGAAGCCCTGCGCTTCGAACTTCGTACCGATACGCGAGTGGAAACCGATATTGAAGCCGTCGTACTGCGCGTGACCGTCACCCGACCAGACGCGGAAGTTGTTGGGCACGTTCGGAACGACGCGAACGCGCTTCGACTGCGTTGCATCGAAGAACGTCGGGTTCGCGCGGAAGCGGAACGGGATGTCCTTGTAGCGAATGCTGACGGCCTCGAAATTCAGGCCGAGCGACGGGTTGACTTCCATCGAGTAGCCGAGCGACAGCTGATCGGAGTACGGCGTGGCGAGGTTCGGAGCGGCGAGCTCGTTGCTGCGCGCGAGGCTCAACTGGCCGGACACTTCGTTGCCGCCCGGAAGCGGCTGACCCGGCTGAAAGAGGCTGCCATCCGCGTTTCTGATGCCCTGTCCTGCTACGGCTTCGGTCTTCTGATAGATGACACCGTAGACCGACTGCACGGCGCTGGCCGGGAAGAGGATCGTGGCGTTCGTGTACGGGAAGTCGTAGTAACGGCCGACGCCGCCGCGAAGCAGCTGTTTGCCATTGCCGAAGACGTCATACGTGAAGCCGAGGCGCGGGCTCCAGTTGTTCTTGTCGTTCTTCAGCTTGGTGCCGCCACCGTTGGCGAACATCGACGCCCAGCTGATGCCGAGCTGCGCGGCGCGTGCCTGGAAAGCAGCGCTCTGCACGTCGGCAAGGTTCGGGTTCTTCGACTGATCGAGATCGAAACCGGTCCAGAGGTCGTAACGAATACCGGCGTTGAGCGTCAGGCGGGGAGTGACGCTGATGTCGTCCTGGAAGTAGGTGTTGTACTGCTTGATCGGCGTCGACACACCGGAGAAGCCGCCGGTGAAGGAGATACTCGCAACCGGCGAGCCCACGCGGGGGTCGTCGAGCACGTACGTGCCGGCCGTACCGACGGTGAAGTCACCGCCGAGGGTCGGCTCGTTGATGTACTGCAGGCCGGCCTTGAAGTCGTTGCGGCGTCCGCCGAGCTGCGACGACCAGCTGTAGTCATCCTTGAACTGATGCTTCTTCTGCAGCGTCGACTGCGGCGTGTTCGGGCTCTGTCCCTGCGATGCGCCGGTGGGATAGAGAATGTACGGCAGATCGGAATCGGCCGAGATGAGGTTCTTGAAATCGGTGTACTGGTAGACGAACTCGTTCAGGCGATTGTTCGACAGCTGCCACGTGTGGCCGCCGAGGACCGACGAGTACTTGTTCGAGATCGTGCCGAGCGCAGTCGGAGCGGTGAGCGAGCTGGCGCCGTACTTGTCCGAGTTCTTCTGATAGCCGTAGCGAACCTGGAGGTACTGCTTCGCGGTGATGTCACCCGAGGCTTTCGCCGTGATGAGCTCGTCCTGGAACGGAAGAGTGATCGCCTTTCCGTTGAACTCCGGAAGGAGTGGCGTATCAACGATGTAAGAGGTCGTGCGCTTGGTCTTCTCGTAGGTACCGAAGAAGTGCGCGCGATCCTTGACGATCGGGCCACCGAACGAGAAGCCGTACTGGTCGCGGCGATACGGGTTCTTCTCGCCGCCGGCAGCCCGCTCGGCGACGTTCGGCGCGTTCAGGCTCTTGGAGCGGTAGAACTCGTACGCCGAGCCGGTGAACTCATTCGTACCGGTCTTGGTGACGACGCTGAGCACACCACCGGACGAACGGCCGTATTCGGCCTTGTACTGCATCGTCTGGATCTTGAATTCTTCGACCGCTTCGATGTTGAAGTTCTGCAGCGCGCCACCGATCGTGTCGTCGGTGTTGTCGCCGCCATCGATGACGAAGTTGACGTTGCGGCCGCTGCCGCCGTTGAGGGCGATGGTCAGCTGACCCGGCTTGGTCGGATCGCTGTTGACCGAGAGCGAAGTTCCCGGCGCGAGTGAGCCGAGGTTCGCGAACTGGCGGCCGTTCAGCGGAAGGTTCTGCAGCTCCTTCTGACTGACGACCGTGCCGACGCTCGCTTCCGTTGCGACGAGCGGAGCTTCGGCCGTGACCGTGATCGCTTCCTTCACCGCCGCCTGCTTCAGCGAGATGTTGCGATTCGTCTCCGTCGCAACGTTCACGATGACGTTCTTCGTCGTGACGACCGCGAAGCCGGAGAGATCTGCAACGACCGTGTAGGTGCCGATCGGAATCGATCCGAAGTGATACGTACCGTCTGCCGCCGTCACGACCGTGCGGTTGGAGCCGGTTGCATCGTTTGTCGCGGTAATCGTGACGCCGGGAAGTGCTGCTCCCGTGTCGTCCATGACGCGACCGCTGAGCGAGCCGCTGCCCGACTGCGCAAAAAGCGCGGTCGAGAGAAGGAGCATCGCGAATACAAAAACCGAGATACGTGCTCGGATAGAACCTGGCATAAGAGCCTCCTCGAAATTTTGCTGCCTGAACCGATGAAAATTTCCGTGCAATATAGATCAATTCGCCGTGAAGGCGGAAGCGGGTCGCGGTGAACATTCACCGTGATTGCGGTGACGCACCTATTTCGTAAGCGCCGCGAGCAGTTGACGGGCAGCCTGACGCTGCGCATCGAAGGTTCGTCCCGGAGGGATTTCAACGAGCAGCTTCCGGAATTGTTTCGCCGCTTCGCCGCGCTCTCCGGCCAGCTGCAGCGCGATGCCGCGATTCAGCTGCGCCTCGTAAAACTTCGGAGCGATGGCCAGCGCGCGATCGAACTGCTCGAGTGCACCGCGCGGATCATCACGCTGCACGGCAATGACGCCGAGTCCGTTCAGCGCGTCGGCATATCGCGGCGCGAGCGCGACGGCGCGCTGATACGCGGCGAGCGCTTCGTCGGTTCTGCCGGTGGCGCGATAGACGTTGCCGAGGTTGTTCATCGCGCGCGCATCGTGCGGATCGATTTGCGACGCTTTGAGGAACTCCGCTTCGGCTGATTTCAAATCGCCTTCCGCGGAGTACGTGATGCCGAGCGCGTTGTGCGCTTCCGGCCGGAGCGGATCGCGGCGCACCGCTTCACGAATGGCGATGCCCGCTTCCTTCATCCGATCGGCTTCCTGCAGCGCGACCGCGAGGTTGTACCAGGCTTCCGGATCGTCGGGACGAATGGCGACCGACTCCTGGTACAGCGTGATGGCGGCGGCGAGGTCGCCTTTCTGCCGCAACGTGCGCGCGAGGCTGGCGCGGAAAACGGGATTTCGCGGATCGCTCGCAACGGCGGGACGAAACTTTGCGATCGCGTCATCGAGACGCCCGGCGTTGAGCGCCCACGTCGCTTCTTCGAACTGGCGAAAGAGCGGCGCCATCGTTTTCGGATCGGCGCGCGGACCGGTGGTCGTCAGCGAAGTCGGAGCGATGTAGCCGAGGCTCGCCAGTTTTGCTCTTGCTTCCGCGTCGAGCGGAGAGGTCGTCGATGCTGCGACCGCGGTTGCGCGCAATGCATCGAGGTGCGATGAGAGATCGCGATACGTGCGTCGTTCATCGGCGAGGATGTTTCGCGTTTCTTTCGGATCGCGCGCGAGCTCGTAAAGCTCCGGCGCCGGCGATGAGATGTACTTCATCGTTCCGCGACGAAGGACCGCCAGCTCGCTCCAGCCGAAGATCGTCGGGTACTCGGTCTCGGCGTAGATGTCGGACGCGTGCGGCTCATCGCCCGCGATGATTTCTTTCGAGAGATCGCGGCCGTCATGTTTCCACTCCGCTGCTGGCAAACCGGCAAGCGATGCAAGCGTCGGCGCGAGATCGATCGTGCTGACCGCTTCATTGATGACGTGCGCTTTCACATTCGGCGCGGCGATGAACATCGGGACGTGCAGCGTCGGCTCGTACAACAGCAGGCCGTGCGTCAGCTCGCCATGCTCGCCGAGCGATTCGCCGTGATCGCCGGCGACCACGACGATCGTGTTGTCGCCGCCGGCCGCGGCGAGCAACCGTCCGACCTGCGCATCGACGTACGCGATCTCGCCGTCGTACGTTTGCGGATACGGCTGCGGTGGCGCATACGGCGCGTGCGCATCGTAGAGATGCACCCAGAGAAACGTCGGTTGCGCGCTGCCGCTCTTCAACCAGGCGAGCGCGCGATCGATCGTGTCGGAGCCGCGGCGCTCGGCGTCGTATGTCGATGCGTTCCCCGGATCGCGCGGCACTTCATCGTCATAACGATCGAAGCCGCGATCGAGTCCGAAACGATGATCGAGCACGAACGAGCTGACGAATGCGGCGGTCCGATATCCGGCAGCGCGAAAGAGCGTCGCCAGCGTTTGACGATCCGCCGGAAACGAGCCGGCACCGTTGTTCCGCAACCCGTGATGCAGCGGAAGCGACGCCGATAAGATCGACGCGTGCGCGGGGAGCGTCAGCGGCACCGGCGAATCGGCATTCGCGAATTTCACGCCGCGCGATGCGAGCTGCGCGAGGTTCGGCGTCGATGCGCCGATGCGATCGGCGCGGAACGTGTCGAGCGTGATCAGCACGACGTTCGGCTTGCGACTCTCGGTCCTCGCACATCCGACCCATAGAAGAAGGATGAGAAGCGCGA
The DNA here is from genome assembly GCA_025463165.1 of Acidobacteriota bacterium. Lineage (GTDB taxonomy): Bacteria > Acidobacteriota > Thermoanaerobaculia > Gp7-AA8 > Gp7-AA8 > JAOBAU01. Next base: position 6,709 of record JAOBAU010000442.1, read on the forward strand.
CGGCGCGGCGGAGCTTCACAACGGGATGTTGCCGTGCTTCTTCGGCGGATTGCGATCGCGCTTGTTCTGCAGCATGGCGAACGCGGTGATCAGCTTCCTCCGCGTGAAGCGCGGCTCGATGATCTCGTCGACGTAACCACGCTCCGCGGCGATGTACGGATTCGCGAACTTCTCTTTGTACTCGGCGACTTTCGCGGCGCGATCTTCAGCGCCCCTGTAAAGAATGTTGACGGCGCCTTCCGCCCCCATCACCGCGATCTCCGCGGTCGGGTACGCGAAGTTCATGTCGGCGCGGATGTGCTTCGAGTTCATCACGCAGTACGCGCCGCCGTATGCCTTGCGCGTGATGACCGTGATCTTTGGCACGGTCGCTTCCGCGAGCGCGTAGAGCAGCTTCGCGCCATGAATGATGATGCCGCCGTACTCCTGATCGGTTCCCGGCAGAAACCCCGGCACGTCTTCGAGCACGAGCAGCGGAATGTTGAAGGAGTCGCAGAAGCGAACGAAACGCGCCCCTTTGCGCGATGCGTTGATGTCGAGGACGCCGGCGAGAAACGCGGGCTGATTGGCGACGACGCCGATCGGATGTCCGTTCAGGCGAATGAAGCCGACGACGAGATTGCGCGCGAAGTGCTGATGGACTTCGAAGAAGTGCGCGTCATCCGCGATCGTCTTGATGAGATCGCGCATCTCGTACGGCTGGTTCGCATTTTCGGGAACGAATGAATCGAGATTCGCGTCGACGCGGTTCACATCATCGGACGTCGCCAGCTTCGGCGGCTCTTCCATGTTGTTCGACGGCAGATACGAGAGGAGCTCGCGAATCATGCCGAGGCAGTCTTCGTCGGATTCGGCCGCGAACTGCGCGACGCCGGAGATCTGGTTGTGCGTGTCGGCGCCGCCGAGTTTTTCTTTCGTCACGTCTTCATGCGTGACGGTCTTGATGACGTCGGGACCGGTGACGAACATGTAGCTCGTCTTCTTCACCATCAGGATGAAGTCGGTGATGGCGGGCGAATAGACGGCGCCGCCGGCGCACGGTCCCATGATCGCGGAGATCTGCGGGATGACGCCCGACGCAAGCGTGTTGCGGAGGAAGATGTCGGCGTAGCCGCCGAGCGATACGACCCCTTCCTGAATGCGCGCACCGCCGGAGTCGTTCAGCCCGACGATCGGCGCGCCGTTCTTCATGGCCAGATCCATGATCTTGACGATCTTCGCGGCGTGCGTTTCGGAGAGCGAGCCGCCGAAGACGGTGAAGTCCTGCGCGAAGGCGTAGACGAGCCGCGCGTTGATCGTGCCGTAGCCGGTGACGACGCCGTCGCCCGGCACGCGCTGTTTCTCGAGACCGAAATCAGTCGAACGATGCGTGACGAGCTGGTCAAGCTCCTGAAATGAGCCGGGATCGAAAAGGAGCGCGATCCGTTCGCGCGCGGTGAGCTTGCCTTCGTTGTGCTGCCGGTCGATGCGCTGCTGTCCGCCGCCAAGCTCGCTGTCGCGTTTGCGTCGCTCGAGCTCTTCGAGATGAAGTTCGCGTGATGACAAATGGGCTCCTACAACAGGATGTTCTTTTCGGCAGCGACGCGTCGCATCTCGTCTTCCACTTCTTCCGCGGAAGGCTCGCGTTTCATGGTGCCGTTGAGGCGCGTGCGCGCTTCCTGCTCGACGGCGTCGTACACGCCGAACAGATCGGCCAGCGTGCGCGTCACGACCAGAATCCCGGCCTCGGCGTCACTGAACTCGACCAGACCGCGGTCCTCCAGGCGATTGACGATCGCTCTGGCGAGAAACTCCACCTGTCGTGCACCGCTCATCCCTTGCGTACCGCGATTCTAAAGCATCAGCTCCGCGCCGAACGAACCTGCTGCATGCGGGTACCAGCGTTGCGGCTCGCCGACGGCGCGAATGTCGTCGATTCGGAGCGGCATCAGGAAGATGGCAGAGCCATCGACGCAGAGGAGTTGCGAGCCGTTGACGATGGCGATCGCGAGCGGCGCGTCTTCGATTGTGCCGAACGGTTTCGCGCGGAGATTGAACGGCATGGCGATCGGACGCTGGCGATAGGTCGGACGAAAAACGTTCGGATGCGGAGCGGTGGCGTCACGTTTTGGTACCGGCAGGCCGCGGCCGTCGTGCGGTGCGTTCACCTGTTCAATGTCAATTTTTTCGAGTAGTGACGGCAGCAGCGCTGCTGTTACGGATGGCGCGAGCCGCACGCGGCCCGCTGCACGTTCGTTGCGCACGGCGCGCAGTGCGTGTGCGATGCGGATGATGTCTTCGAGCTGATCGAAATCGGCGTGATCGACGAGGACGCGCAGCCGTTGATGGGTGAGCGAGATGTGAATGCGGCGCGATTCTTCGCGCCATTCGCGGCCTTCGCAAACGTGATGCGCGACGCCTTCGCTGACGATGAGACGTTCGGGATTGAGTGACGCGAGTTGATCGGCGACGTTGATGACCGCGTCTGCTGGCGGCATGTCGATCGGCGCGCTTGCGATGGGACGAACGATGAATGTCGCGCCGTCGTCGATCGCTTCGCCGGCTTCGCTGATACGAAGGAGCACCGAGCCTTCGCGGCGGATGACGGCGCCGCGTTTTTGGTAGCGGCTCATATCCCTCTCCCTCCGGGAGAGGGTGGCCGAAGGCCGGGTGAGGGGCTCGGCGAATACGCTTCCGAATCGGCGGCGCCCCTCATCCGCCGCTCCGCGGCACCTTCTCCCGGAGGGAGAAGGATGACCACCGGCGCGTACGAGCCAACGACCAGCTCCTGTCCTTCGCGCGAACAGATCACGCCCGGATATCGCTCCGCTTCGCCACTTGCGCCCGCAACAGACACAGCGATCTCGCGGCGCGAGGCGCGGAGCTCGAACGGCCGCGCGCGTCGCACGACGTCGCCTTCGATCAAATCGGCGACGGCAATTCGCAATGTCACTTCTTCCGTGAGCGGTTCGTACGAGCCGCCGGCGACGAGATGCACTTCGATGCGCGTCTCGGGCAACACGAACGGCGCATCAACGTGCGCGACGACGAGCTTCTGCATGCGCGGCAGCGGCACATCACGAAACGACGCGCGCCGCAACGCCGACGGCGGCTTACCGGCGAGCAGATCGACGTCACCGTCGGTCACGCGCAACCACGACGGCCACTCGATCGGCGCGTGCGCATGTTCGGCGGCGTGTCCGGCCGCTTCGTGAAAGAGCACGGCGGCCGATCCGCGACGCCAGACGATCGGATGCTCGTGCGCATTAACGCTCACGCTCGCCGGCACCGACATCAGCGCGCGCAACATCGCGGCGTCTTCGTGCGCGTGCTCCGGCATCGTCACGATCGACACCGCGCCGTACGCGATCGTCAGCGTCGACGTCTCATTGATCACACCGTCTTCGCGAACGACTTCAACGACTCCGCGCTGGCGCAACGGTCCGAGCGATTCAATGACCGCTCGCAACTCGGCGAAGCGCGCTTCACATCGCGCGACGAGCTCGTCATCACGCGCATCGTCGGCTGTGATCTCGTCACCGCGCCGCAACGCGCGACCGTGCGACAGACGCGACTCCACCGGCGCTCCACCGGACCAGAGCTCGTCACGCGACGCAACCGCGTAGTCGTTCGTCAATTCAGCTGATAGTCGAAGCGGCGAGTCTTCGCGTCAAACGTCACCGCCAGTCGATGCGTCGACCCGGCCGGAAAGTTCGCGCGGATCGAACGGTATTCTTTGATCTGCAGCGTAGGGATGTTGATCCACACCTCGATGTCGGTGTTGGCCGGCGTCAGCTCGCGCGTCACGTTGACCGGCTTCACCACGCGGCGTTTGAACATCAGCCGTCCGCTGTCCATCCAGAGATTCTCGCGTACGGCCACCTGCGAGCCGACGCGCACGATGATGTCGCCATCGGCGGCCGGACTGATGAACGTCGTCGTCAGTTGCGCCGGCGTCATCGGAGCGGGCGCCTGCGTGGCGGTCGTCGCGGTATGCGGAATCGTCGCGGTCTGCGTCGGACGCGTCTGCGTCGCCGGACCTCTCGCGGCCGCCTGCTTCGCGCGCATCTTCGCCTGCGTCAGCTTGTCTTCTTCCTGCTGCGCCAGCCTCAGGTAGTTGCCGGCTTCGATGAAATCCGGATTGATGTGAAACGAATCCTGGAACAGCGGGATCGCTTCCTGGTACTGCTTGTTGTTGAAGAAGACGAGCCCTTCATCGAACTTCTGCTTCGCCAGCCCGAGCTGCTGTTTCGTCAGCTCATCCTGATGACGGAGCAGCGAAAGCTTGTCGAGCAGACGCGCGGCGTACGGCGAGCGCGGCGCGAGTTTCTGCAGCTCGCTCAGGCGGTCGTACGCATCGTTGACACGTCCGGTGCGCAGCGCTTCATTCGCGGCGATGCGCAGCTGATGCTCGCGATGCACTCTCGTTTCGAGCGCGGCATCGAATGCCGGAGTCGGCAGCGTCGCTTTGCGGATCGAGGCAACGGCGCCGAGCAGGCCGGCCAGCAGCAGCGCGATGATGCCGAAGAAAATCGCGGGAGGGATGGCGCGATACCAGAGCGGATTCGCGCGCACGTTGCTGAGCGTTTTCTGCACCGCCGACGGACGCGCTTTCGCCGCGGGAATCGCCGGCGCAGGCGTCGTCCGATTCACCGCGACCGTGTGCATCGGCGACGGCGGCGGAGCGGGCGTATCGGCATCGGGGAACGGAATCTCGATGGTCGGCGTCCGCTCGCGATCGCGCGTGACGACGGTCTCGTCCGCGAACACCGGCTCGGACGGACGGATCGGACGCTCGCCGCGAATGACGGCGCGGATCGCATTCGCCAGATCTTTCCCGCGCTGATAGCGCTTCGACGGATCTTTCGCCAGACACTGCCCGACCACTTCCTCGAATCCTTCCGGGATCTGCGGATTGATCTCGTGCAGCGACGGAAACGGCTCGTGCACGATCTTGTACGAGATCGACGTGAGCGAGTCGCCGCCGAACGGCTTGCGGCGCGTGAGGCATTCGTAGAAACAGATGCCGAGCGAGAAGATGTCGGTGCGGCCATCGACCGGCGCGCCTTTGATCTGCTCGGGCGCCATGTAGTTCGGTGTGCCGAGGAACTGGCCGGTCGTGGTGAGGTTCGCGCCGCCCGATGCGATCTTGGCGATGCCGAAGTCGGTGATCTTCGCGCGGTTGCCTTCAATCAGAATGATGTTGGCCGGCTTCACGTCGCGATGAACGATGCCCTTCGCATGCGCGAAGTCGATCGCATCAGCGACCTGAGCGATGATCTCGCCGATCTGATCCCACGTCAGCGCGCGTCCCTGCGAGAGCACTTCCTTGAGGTTGTTTCCTTCGACGTACTCCATGGCGATGAACGAAACGCCGGAGGGTTCGTCCTGTCCGATGTCGTGAACGGTGACGATGGACGGATGGTTGAGGATGCCGGCGGCCTGGGCCTCGCGGATGAAGCGCTGCTGGAACTCTTTCGCTTCGTCGTCGTCGGCATGGGCGGCGACACGGATCGTTTTCAGAGCGACGAGCCGGCCGATGAGGGGGTCTTTCGCGAGGTAGACAATCCCCATCGCGCCCTTGCCGAGCTCGCGGACCACCTCATACCGGCCGAGCTTCACCGAATCGCGTTCTCCCCGAGGATTCTCGCCCGGCTGCAGCGGAGTGCCATAAGCGGTCAATGATAACTCCTCGGTCGTACGCGCCCGTGCGCGCATTTTAAATTATGATCACGTTCCTGCTGCTGAAATCCGACGCGAGGTGAACCGCATGAAGGTTTATTCGGGTTCCGAGATTCGCAACGTGGCTGTCGTCGGTCACAACGATACCGGCAAGACGACCCTCATCTCTCAGCTGCTCTTCAACGCCGGCGCCATCACGCGTCTCGGCCGCATCGATGACGGCACGACCGTCACCGATTTCGATCCGGATGAGATCGATCGCAAACACTCTATCTCCTGCGCGATCGCTTTTGCAGAATGGAAGAACACAAAGATCAATCTGCTCGACACGCCCGGCTTCGGAATCTTCCTGATGGAAGCGAAGAGCGCGATGCGCGTGGCCGACTCCGCGGCCGTCGTCGTCAGCGGCGTGACCGGCGTCGAAGTGACGACCGAACGCGTCTGGAAGTTCGCCGAAGGCTACGAGCTGCCGCGCATCCTCATCGTCAACAAGATGGATCGCGATCGTGCGTCGTTCAGCCGCACGCTCGAAGCGCTGCAAAAGAAGTTCGGCAAGAACGTCGTCCCGATTCAGCTGCCGATCGGTGAAGAGAAAGACTTCAAAGGCGTCGTCGATCTCGTCTCGATGAAGGCGTTCATCTACGCGGCCGACGGTTCCGGCAAGTACGACACCGTCGACATTCCGGCCGACATGAAAGCGGACGCCGAGGGGTGGCGCGAGAAGCTCATCGAGAAAGTAGCCGAGGGCGATGACGGGCTGATGGAACGCTTCTTCGAACAGGGCGGACTGTCGCAGGAAGAGCTGATTGACGGACTGCGCCGCGAAGTCTCGCATCACGAGATCTATCCGATCCTGTTCACGTCGGCGTCGCACGACGTCGGCGGTCACGCCATTCTCGATGCGTTCGTTTCGCTGCTGCCGCCCGCCGATGAAGCGAAATCGATCGACGGGCGCGACAAGAAGGGCGAGCCGATCACGTTCGATCGCCGGCCGGAAGCGTTCCCCGCCGCGCTCGTCTTCAAAACGTTCTCCGATCCGTTCTCCGGCCGCGTCTCGCTCTTCCGCGTTTACAGCGGCACGTTCAAATCGGACACGACCTACTGGAACACGTCAAAGGATCACGAAGAGCGGCTCGGCAAACTTCAGGTGCTGCAGGGCAAGCAACAGCTGCCGGTCTCCGAGTTGAAAGCGGGCGACATCGGCGCGGTCGCGAAACTGAAAGACGTGCACACCGGCGACACGCTGGCGACGAAAGAGCATCCGATCGTCATCGAGCACATCACCATTCCGGAAGCGGCGATCTCGTTCGCGATCGAAGCGAAAGCGCGCGGCGATGAAGACAAGCTCGGCGTCGCGCTCGGCCGCATCATCGAAGAAGATCCGACGATCCGTTTCGGCCGCGACGAGATGACGAAAGAGTTCCTGATCAGCGGCCAGGGCCAGCTGCACGTCGAGATCGTCGTGTCGAAGCTGAAGAAGAAGTACGGCGTCGACGTGATCCTGCATCCGCCGAAAGTTCCGTATCGCGAAACGATCACGCGTCACGCCGACGCGCACGGCCGCCACAAGAAACAGTCGGGCGGACACGGCCAGTTCGCCGACTGCAAGATCAGCGTCGAGCCGCTGCCGCGCGGCGGCGACTTCGAGTTCGTCGATGAGATCTTCGGCGGCTCGATTCCGCGCCAGTACATCCCGGCCGTCGAGAAGGGAATCCAGGACGCGCGAGTGAAAGGTTTCCTCGCCGGCTATCCGATGGTCGACTTCCGCGTGCGCCTGAAAGATGGCCAATACCACGACGTCGATTCGTCGGAGATGGCGTTCAAGATCGCCGGTTCGCTCGCGTATCAGCAGGCGATGGAGCAGGCGCGGCCGACGCTGCTCGAGCCGATCATGCACGTCGACATCAGCGCGCCGTCGGAGTACGTCGGCGATCTGATGGGCGATCTCAACTCACGCCGCGGACGCGTGGAAGGAGTCGACGCGGAAGAGGATATGCAGACCGTCCACGCGCGCGTGCCGCTGTCGGAGATGCTGACGTACGGCTCGACGCTGCGCTCGATCACGCAGGGACGCGGAACGTTTCACATGGAGATGTCGCACTACGAGGAAGTGCCGCGCAATCTGCAGGAGAAGATCATCGTCGAGACGCGGAAGATCGCGGAGCAGCACGCGCACGCGCAACACCACGCCGCGCACTAACCGTTACCGGATCAGGGGAGCGAGCTTCGCGTCGATCACCGCAAGCTCGCTCTTCGCGTCTTCGCTCGCGGTGATGATGAACTGCCGCTCTTCGTATCCCGGCGCGACGAGCCGCACCGTGTAGCTGCCGGGCGCGGGAAAGTCGTACACCTCGTCCTGCGAGTTGAACTGCTGCGCTTCACCGATGGCGACGTCGTTCACGAAGATCATCGTGTCGTCGGGCGTGACGCGCGTGAGCATGCCGCGGCGCGCGCTCATGCGCATCGTCGCGGTGACGGCGTTCGCGCCGCCGCCGGTGATCTCGGCGCGCGTGCGGCTCGGGACCGGCTCGCGTGCGTCGGGCGTGCGCTCGTTCCCCTCACCAGGAAACACGAGCGTCGATCCCGGCGGGGGATTGGCCGGCGTGCGCGTGTTGCGGCGCGGCTTGATGATGCGATCGACGAGCGTTTCGTTCGGATACCGCATGCCGGTGTAGACGGCGAGCCCGGCGATCGTGACGAGCACCAGCCCGATCGTGACCGGCACCCAGCTCGGCATCACCGGAGTTTCTTCGACTTCCGCGCGATGCTCGCGCGGCGTCTCGGGCTCGGGGCCGTTGTCCGCCGGCGGCTGCTGCTCGCTCATTCCGGCTCGGACTCCGCGGTTGCGTTCTCGTCGATGTCGGCCACGCCTTCGTCGGTCACGAGCGTCTCGTCATCATCATCGAGCCGCTCGTACTCGGCGTTGCGCTGGCGCAGCAACTCCTGCGCGCGCGCTTCCTCGGTCGCGGCGACGTAGATGCGGATGTCGCCCATCGTGCCGAACGTGGTCGGCTCCATACTGAACTGCAGGTTCTCGATCTGCGCCGGAATCCCTTCCGCATCGAGAAAGCCCTGAAGAAGGCGCGCTTCGTCGACGCCGCCAACGCTCGCGATCTCGACCCACGTCGTGCCGCCGTCGCTCGCCACCGTCTGATAGGGCAACTGATCGACGAGCGCGGTGCGATCGTTCGGGCATTCTTTGACGTCGTTGGGGAACTCGTTTTTGCAAGTCGGGCAATGCGGCATTTCGATTCGTCTCCTACGGATTCAAAGTGATGGCGCCAGCACGATCCGTCAACCGGCCGATCTTTGCACAGAACAGGCCGCCTTCGCGGAAACGGGCGGCGAGCGCGGCTTCGCGCTCCGGAGAAACCGCAATCAGCAGACCGCCGCTCGTCTGCGCGTCGCACGCCAGCGTGAGATCCGACTCGCTCGTCCGCAGCTCGATGTGCCGAAGAAACGTCTCGACATTGCGCATCGTCCCGGCCGGACGAAAACCACGCGCCAGCAACTCGCGCGCGCCCGTGAGCAGCGGGACTTCGCACATCGCGAGCTCCGCGCCGACGCCGGATCCAACGCACATCTCGAGCAGATGGCCGATCAGTCCGTAGCCGGTGATGTCGGTGGCCGCGCTGACACCGATGTCGGTCATCGCTTTCGCCGCGTCGCGATTGAGCATCGTCATCCAGCGGATCGCTTCGTCGAGATCGGGCGGCTGGCGACGAAAGAAACGGCGTCCGGTGATCGCGCGATACGCGCTGACCAGAATGCCGTTGCCGATCGGCTTCGTCAGGTAAAGCGAATCGCCCGCTTTCGCCGTCGAGTTGCGGACGAGTTTGTCGACATGCACGATGCCGGTGACGCACAGCCCGTACTTCGGCACATCATCAATGATGGTGTGCCCTCCCGCCACCGCAAACCCCGCCTCGGCTGCTTTCTCCGCGCCGCCGCGCAAGATCTCGTGCAGCACTTCGAGCGGCAGCACGTCCGTTGGAAAGGCCGCGATGGCGAGCCCGAGGATCGGCGTGGCGCCCATCGCGTAAATGTCTGAGATGGAGTTCGCCGCGGCGATGGCGCCGAAGAGATAAGGATCGTCGACGATCGGCGTGAAGAAATCGACCGTCTGCGCGATGGCCTGATCGCCGGCGATGCGCAGGACCGCCGCGTCATCATTCGTCGAATTTCCGACCAAAAGATCCCCCAGCCCTTCCTGAGAAGGGAGTTTCGCGAGGACGGATCTCAGGTCATCCTGACCGAGCTTGCAGGCTCAACCGCCGGTCGTGGCGAATGAGGAAAGCGCGGGGTAGGACGTGCGAAGTTTGTGGCGCACGCAGCGATCTTATCGCGGCGGAGAATGTGGGGGCGGGCGCTTCGCCCGCCCTGCCGGCCGAAGCGGCCGGCTCCGCATCACGACGTCAACGGCGTCGGCTCGTCGAGCACTTTCGCGCGAGCCGACTCCACGGCGCTCAGAATCTCCTGATAGAGATAGAACGCCCTCTCCGGCGGCAGCGGCTCCTCGGCGCCCGCGTTGACGATCTCGGCGATCTTCGCGGCGTAGTACGACGCCAGCGGAAGCCGCTCGCCTGACTGCTGCAGCAGCCGGAAGCCGATCAGCAACTCTTCTTCAAGCGTCTGCCGAAAGAGGCCGCTCTCCATGTCTGCTTCGAGCGATGCGTAATCGACGTTCATTCTGCGCGGTACTCCACGCGAACGACGTTGCCGTCGCTCGCAACTTTGATCGGCTCGATGGCGCGGTCGCGAAGAAATGCGACGTACGCATCGCGAAAGGCGGAAGCGCGCGCGGCGTTTTCCCAGCGCGTCTCCGCGTGGACCGTCGTGCGGCAGGCGGCGTCCTGCGTCACGACCACGTGGTCATCCATCCATCCTTTCGATGCCTCGGCGCCGACGAGAAAACGCCAGTGAAATTCGCCGAGGTGCTCGACGGTGAGGACATTCGGATCGTTCCGCTCGCGATCGTCGAACGGTGCGGGCGCCGGCGTCTTGCCATCGACTCGCGAGAAATACTCTTCGGGATGGAGGATCTCGCGCGTCGTGCGCGGCGGATTGGCGTGGACGCGATCGAGCGATTTCCAGCCGCCGTGCCGATACGCGATGACGACGAAGCGCAGCCCTTCGAGATACGGAAATTTCAGCGACTCCGTGAAGTACTTCGGCATGTCGGTGCCCATCGACTTGTCGGCGGCGGCCGCTTCGCTGAGGACGCCGAGGAGCATGTCGTTGGCGGCGAGATCGTCGACGCTCTTGCCGAGCTTCGACATCATCGAGGCCATCATCACCAGCGTCGCTTCGCCTTCGAGCAGCGAGTGATACGCCATCGAGCCGTCGGTGTCGTCCTTCAGCTTCTCGTCGCGAACGCCGGCGTCGAAGATCTGATCCTGCAGCGCGTGCGTCAGCTCGTGGAGCTCGACCGTCTCCGCGAGCATGTCGGCGTCCATTCCCGCGGCGGCGGCGGGCGGCTTCGAGAGTGAGTAGTAGACGTGCGTCTGCGGGTCGTAATACGCAAGGACCTGCTGGTCGTAGAGCTCGATCATCTTGTCGAGGACGTTCTTCGTTTGCGGATCGACGAGTTGCAGCGCGCGCAGAACCGTAACGAGATCCTCCGGCGGATACGGCAGCCACTTCGCAAGCTGCTCGCGCATGCGAGCCGGCAATTCGGAACGGTCGATCTGCTGATGTGCGACGGCGTGACGAAACGAAAGGCCGCGCAGCTTCTCGACCTCTTTCATCGGTCCGGCCAGCGAATCGGACGCGGACGGCTGCGCGAGGGCGGAGGCGGCGGTGAGCAGTGCAACGGCAAAGGAGATGAACCGTCCGGACATGCGGTGCGCAACGCGCACGGCCTCCGCGGCCATTCCGGCCGAATTTGTTGAATACCCGTCTCAGCGTCACATAGAATGCCGCACGACTTTCAGGGGTCCATGGAACGCAACGTCGAGCGGATCGAGATCACTATCTCCAGTCGATTCGAGAACATCGAGTTGGTGCAGGTGATCGCGGAGCATCTCTGCGAGAACGCAGGAGTCGACGAAGACGGATCGCACTGGATCGGCATGGCGGTGCGCGAAGCGGTCGCCAATGCCATCAAACACGGCAACAAGCTCGATATCCGGAAGAAAGTGAGCGCCGTTTTCGAGCTTGCCGGCCACGATCTCGAGATCACGATTCAGGATGAGGGAGCGGGATTCGATCCCGAAAAAGTGAGCGACCCGCTCAACCCGCAGAACCTGATGAAAACGAGCGGGCGCGGGATCTTTTACATGAAAACGTTCATGGACCGGATCGCCTGGTCCTTCAATCCCGGCGGCGGCACGTCGCTGGTGATGACGAAGAACCTGGAAAAGGCGAGCGGCATGGCGAGCACGAACGCATGAGAACGACGCTCGCCGCGGCATTCGCGGCAGCGGCAAAAGGAGATTGAGATGAAAGCCACTTCACACAGCGTCGAGGGAGTCGAAGTCATCAAGCTCGACGGAAAGATCACCATCGGCGCGGGCGACCAGCAGCTTCGCGACGTCATCAGCAACGCCATCAACGCCGGCAAGAACAAGATCCTGCTCGACATGGGCGGCGTGTCGACGATCGATTCGTCGGGCATCGGCGAGCTGGTCGGCTCGTTCACGACCGTTACCAATCGCGGCGGAAAGCTGAAGCTGCTTCATCTGCCGGCGAAGCTCAACGAGCTTCTGCACGTCACGCAGCTCATCACCGTGTTCGAGGTGTATGAGAACGAAAAGGACGCGATCGCCAGCTACTGAGCGGATGCGATTCCTCCGGGCGACGACCACGTGGGCGGGCGATGAGCCCGCCCTTCGTGTTTACGGAGGACCGGAACTGCCGCGCCGCCGGCGGCTCGGCGTCGGCGTGCTGATCGGTTCGTCGGACGCACTCTGACCATAGCGCATCGGGATCGCATTGGTCACGACGGTCTCGTTTCCTTCCACCCATTTCGTGAAGATGTCGGACGCGAGCTGCGGATCGTGGATCGCTTTCTCCGGAATGTTGATCAGCTTTTCGAACGGCTTCGTTTCGCCGAGGAAGTTGATGCGGATGCGGAGCGCCTGCGGCCCGATCGAGTTCGGCGCGCGATTTCTTGCGGACATCACGTTCAGCGTCGCCTTCGACGCGAAGCTCCGCTTCTCACCCGATGCGATCGAGATCAGCCGCGGCAGAAACTGCTCGCCCGGAATCTCGGTGCCGATCTCGATCGTGACCATGCCGGTCTCCGCGTCGAAATTCGTCTCCGGCAGAAGATCGGCGATGAGGATCGGCGTCGAGCGCTGATTGGTGACGACGTAGCTGATCGGAATCGGCGAGCCGGGAGTGATTCGATCGCCAATGATCTCGGCGTCGACGCGCACGTCGTTCTCGGTGCCGACGATGCGCCGCGGCTCGTTCATGTTGATCTGCGGTTTCGAAGACGAAGCGCAGCCGGCGGCGGTGAGCAGCAGCAAAACAGCAGCAATGCGTTTCACGTCGAAAACCTCCGTGTGTGTGAAGCGCAACGCCGAGCTCGCCCGCGGAAAATCCTTTCTCCCGTGACGCTATCGTGACGCTACCAGCTGCCGTTCCCCGCGACCTCGGCGCTGGTGCGCTCCGCCACACCGCGGCCGTTGTCTTTCCAGCGCACCGGCAGCGGATTGAGGACGATCGAGTCGTTCGTTTCCACCCATGTGTCGAACAGCGCATCGCTGATCCGCTGCGCGACCGCGAGCTGCGCGAACGGCGTTACATCACGCAACACGTTGACCTTGATCTGCAGCTGCTGCGGAACGGCGATGAACGGCGAGCGGGCGCGCGGCACGATGATGTGCGCCGTTCCGCCGGCGGTGAGCACGCGCTTCTGTCCCGGCGCGATCAGCACGAGGTGCGGCATCGTCGCGTTCGGAACTTCGGAGCCGATGCCGAACGTGATCGTGCGCGAGTCGCTGTCGTACGAAACGTCGACGACTTTATCGGCGACGGCGATCGTCGACAAGGTGAGATTTTCGATTTGATAGATGACGCCGATGGAAGTGCCGGAGGTGAGCGTCTCCTGCGTCAGCGTGGCATCGACGCGGATGTCGTCTTCACGTCCCACCGCCCGGCGCGGCTCCTTCATGTCGACGTGCGCGGCCTGCGCGGCGGCGGAGATAAGAATGGCTGTAAAGAACGCGATCGAGCGGTACTTCATGGCAACCCTCCTCGCCGGAGGGGTGACCTAGTCGATCTTCAGCACTGCCAGAAACGCCTCCTGCGGTATTTCCACTTTGCCTACCCGCTTCATCCGCTTCTTCCCCTCTTTCTGCTTCTCGAGGAGTTTGCGCTTGCGCGAGATGTCGCCGCCGTAGCACTTGGCGAGGACGTTCTTGCGCATCGCTTTCACGGTTTCGCGGGCAATCACTCGGTTTCCGATCGTCGCCTGTAAAGCAACTTCGAACATCTGGCGGGGGATGAACTCCCTCATCTTCTCGACGAGCATCTTGCCGCGCGCATACGCCTTGTCGCGATGCACGATCAGCGAGAGCGCGTCGAGAGGTTCGCCGTTGATGAGGATATCCATCTTCACGAGATCGCTTTCGCGATACCCGAGAAACTGGTAATCGAGTGAGGCATAACCGCGCGAGATCGATTTCAGCTTGTCGAAGAAATCGAGGATCACCTCATTCAACGGCATCTCGTAAACGATCATGACTCTTTTGGCGCCCACGTACTCCAGCTTCTTTTGCTGGCCGCGCCGATCGATCGCAAGAGCCAGAATCGGGCCAACGAATTCGTCGGTGGTGAGGATCGTCGCTTCGATGAACGGTTCTTCGATGGAGCTGATGTAAGACGGGTCCGGCATCTTCTGCGGATTTTCGATCTCGACGGTGTCGCCGTCAGTCTTCGTGACGCGATAACGAACGCCCGGCGCCGACGTCAGCAGCTCGAGATTGAACTCGCGCTCGAGGCGTTCCTGAATGATCTCCATGTGGAGAAGGCCGAGGAAGCCGCAGCGGAAACCGAAGCCGAGTGCGAGCGAGCTTTCGGGCTCGAAGCTGAACGACGCATCGTTGAGCTTGAGCTTGCCGACGGCGTCGCGGAGATTCTCGTAGTCTTCGGTGTTGATCGGAAAGATGCCGGCGAAGACCATCGGCTTCACTTCTTCGAAGCCGGGCAGCGGTTCGGGATTCGATTTCTCGTCGGTGACGGTGTCGCCGATCTTGGCCTGCACGATGTCTTTGATGTTGCCGGAGATGAAGCCGACCTCGCCGACGCCGAGGCGCTCGATGGCGCGCGCTTTCGGCGTGAAGATCCCCATCTCGGTCACTTCATACACGCGGCCGGTCGACAGCAGCTTGATGCGCATTCCTTTGCGCAGCTCGCCGTCGACGATGCGCACGAGCAGCACGACGCCGCGATACGGGTCGTACCAGGAATCGAAGAGGAGCGCGCGCAGCGGAGCGTCGGGATTTCCTTTTGGCGGATGGATGTGCGTGACGATCTTGCGGAGGATCTCGTCGACGCCGATGCCCGCTTTCGCCGAAGCGAGGACGGCGTCTTTGGCGTCGAGGCCGATGACGTTCTCGATCTGCTCGCGAACGCGTTCCGGCTCGGCCGACGGCAGGTCGACTTTGTTGATGACCGGCAGGATGTCGTGGTTGTGGTGAAGGGCGAGATAGGAGTTCGCCAGCGTCTGCGCTTCGACGCCCGGCGTGGCGTCGACGACGAGGATGG
>JAOBAU010000446.1 GCA_025463165.1 Acidobacteriota bacterium
AGATCGCGCGCGAGCTCCAGCTCATCGCGGAAACGGATCTTGTCGATCAGTTCCATCGCCAGAAGCACCGTCAGCATCACGAACGTCGCCGCGACTTCGACGAAGGTCCAGATCGGCGGACGACGCATCTTCAGATAGAGCGAGAAGAGACAGATGAAAAACGCGACGAACGAAGCGGCGAAAAGAACGCGCCGATGCGGCGCCAGCCGTTTCGCAAGACCGAACATGATCGCGCTGATCGTTCGGAGCCAGCGCCTGACGCGGCGCGGCTCGCTGTCGATCGACGCGATGTGATCGGCGATCAGCATCTTTTTCGTTTCCGGCCACTCGACGACGTAGAGATTCGTCACGTCGCTCCCTTTGAGAGAGTTCACCGTGCTCTTGCCGAGGTCCAGCCAATCGCGGAAACGCGCCACGCCGGCATTGTACGGGCGGGGGAGCGGGGGGTTGCGAGTGTCACCCGGAGGTACACTTTGCCGATGCCCCTCAAACGCCTGTACTTTCTGTTTTTGGCGGCATTGCTATCTCTCCCTCTCTCCGGCCAGGAACTTCCGTTCACCCATTTCACCCCGAACGATCAGGTCTCACCGCTCTCGTCCGCCAGCGTCCAGAAGATCCTGCAGGATCACCTCGGCTACATCTGGTTCGCCTTCTACTCCTCCGGCCTCACCCGTTACGACGGCCACGCGATGGAGAACTACGGCACCGCCGACGGCATCGCCGATCTCACCGCACGCGAGATCGTCGAAGACTCCTCGCATCACCTGTGGGTCGGCTCCGAAGCGGGACTCGTCGTCTCCGAGAAACCGCTCGACGCATACGAGCCGGGCGGCCGCGTTCGCTTTGTCTCTTTCATCGACGGCATCTCGCTGCCGCGCGTTCGCATTCGCCGAAACTGTCTGATCGCCGACCGCGACGGCGGCGTCTGGGCTGGTACGCAGGACGGCGTGCTTCGCTATCGCTTTCAGCACGGCAAGCTGCAGGAAGCGCCGGTGCAGGCGGTCGCGGTCGAGCGGCCGGCAGGAACGTCGTGTCTGATGGCGCGCACGAATGGCGAAGTGCTTGTCGCCGTCAACAACGGTCCGCTCCTTCGCTTCGATGGCAACGGCCATCTCATCGGCACGCTCGACGGCACGAACGGAATGCCGGCCGAGACCGTCGGCGTGATGCTCGAAGCGCGCGACGGACGTTTGTGGGCCGGCACCACCGGCGGCGCGCTGTGGGTTTACGACGGCCGGACGTTCACGCCGGTACCGAGCGAGCTCACCGAAAGAATCGTCACGATCATCGAGACGTCGCACAACGAAATCTGGGCCGCGAGTCTCGGTGCCGGCGCGATGCGCATCGATCCGCGCAATCCTGCCGATCATCAGCTCGTACGCCGCAAAAACGGTCTCATCGGCGACACGCTCTGGTCGATGATCGAAGATCGCGAGGGCAACATCTGGTTCGCGCAGAACGGCGGCGCATCGCGACTACGCGCCGACTATCGCGCCTTCCTCGCGTACAGCGGTCAGTCGCACGCCGGCGAACAACCGGCGCTTCCCGATCCGAGCGCGTTCGCCGTCATTCCCGCGCAAGCGAACGGCAGCGGTCCGTGGGATCGCTATCTCTGGATCGGTACCGGCGGCGGCGCAGCGGCGATCGATGCACGCGGCCGCACGTCGACGCTGCGCGTCGAACAGGGGCTGCTCAGCAACTCTATCTACTCGCTCGGATACGACAACCGGCAACGACTCTGGATCGGCACCGTCGGCGGCTTCAGCTGTCTCTCGCGTCCGAACGAAGCGCCATCAACTGCACGTCCGCTGTCGCAGAAATCGATCGTGTTCGATGGCACTCCGGCGATCGTGACGTCGTATCCATTCGACGTCACGTATGCGGTGCGCAATCTCGTGCTCGCCGGCGGCGTCGACTCGATGTGGTTCGCCGGCGTGCACGGCGTCAGCTGCATGATCGGCGATGAATGGTTCACGTTCCGCACCGCCGCCGGATTGCCTGCCAGCGGCGCGACGAGCATCGCCGTCGACGACGACGGCATCGTCTGGATCGGCACCGCCGACGCCGGACTGCTGCGCAGCCTCTCGCCGATCGACGTGACGCGACTGCGCGCGGAAAGCAACACCGCGCACGAGATCACGCGGCCGATGTTCGCATCGGCGTGGTCGCGCGCCAGCGGCGCGACGACCGACTCCGTTCGCACGCTGCTGTGGCATCGCAAACTGCTGTGGGCCGGCACGTCGAGCGGTCTCGTCGTGCTGTCACCGTCGCCGATCAAACCGGTGGCGATGCTTCCGAGCAGCGCGCTCGGCGGCAACCTCGTCATCGGCGTTGCCGCATCGCCGAAGACCGGCTACGTCTGGGCCGCGCAGAACGCCGGACTGGCCGCCGTCGATCCGAAAACGTTTCAGGTCGTCTCGCGCGTTTCGAAAGTCGATGGACTCGTCGATGATGAAGCGTGGGCGTACGGGCCGGTCACCATCGCCAACGACGGCCGCATTTATCTCGCGACGCCGAGCGGTGTCTCGATCTTCGATCCGTCGCTGCGCGAGATCGTCACGAAGCCGCCGATCCTTCGCTTTCGCCACATCAACATCAGCCACGATCGACGCGGCAACAACGAAGTGTCGATCGAGTACGCGGCGCTCGCATTCACCGATGAATCGCGCGTTCGCTATCGGACGAAGCTGATCGGCTACGACCGCGACTGGTCGCCGGAAAAACGCGACGTCAAGATCCGCTACACGAACCTTCCCGCGTATCTCTTTCCGAAGGACTACACGTTCGCGGTGATGGCGCGCAACAGCGACGGCGCGTGGACGCAGACGCCGCTCACCTGGCAACTCTCCATCACTCCCGCGCTCTGGCTGCGCTGGTGGGCATTCCTCGGCTACCTCGCGGTGATGTTCTTCATCGGCCATCTCATCAACCGCTTCCGCACGCGCAATCTCAAACGCCGCAACCGCGCGCTCGAAGATCTCGTGCTCGCGCGCACCGAAGAGATTCGCGCGCAGGCGAAAGAGCTCGAAACGCTCGACCGCATCTTCGAGATCATCAATCGCGAAGTGGCGTTCGAGAACGTGCTGCACGCGATTCTCGAACAGGGACTGAAGCTCTTTCCGCAGGCGCAGAAAGCGGTCTTCCTCCGCTTCGATTACGACAAGCACCGCACCGAAGTCATCGCCGCGTCGGGTTACGAGCCGGAGCAATTCCGCGGCGTGCATCTGTCGCTCGACGAAGCGATGCGCCGTTACTCCGAACGCGCCGAGCAACTCGAAGAAGGCGTCTATCTCATTCGCGGCGACGTCTTCCGCGATCGCGCCGGCAGCGACAAGACCGCGCATCTGCCGATTCCGAAGTCGATGCTGGCGATGGTCGTCGAGCTCGACGGCCGCATCGAAGGCTTCCTCATCTTCGACAACTTCACTGACGGCGAAGCGTTCAGCCGCAACGACGTTCGCAAAGTCTCGCGCGTGCGCGAGCACGCCATCTCCGCGATCGGCAAAGCGCGCATCCTGCGCGAGCTGCAGATCAAGAACGCGGAAGCAGAAGAAGCGAACCAGGCGAAGAGCCGCTTCCTCGCGAACATGAGCCACGAGCTGCGGACGCCGATGAACGCCATCATCGGCTTCTCCGAGATCCTCACCGATCGTCTCGCGACGCAGATCGATCCGAAGTCGATGAACTTCCTGCGCTCGATCCTGAGCTCGGGAAAACATCTCCTCGAGATCATCAACGACATCCTCGACCTCTCGAAAGTCGAAGCGGGGAAGATGGAGATCTTCCCGGAGCGCTTCTCCGTCACCGGCGCGATCGACAGCGTTGGCCAGGTGATGAAAGGCCTCTCGGCGCGGAAGTCGATCACGTTCGAGATCGACGTTGCCGACGACGTCGATCTGCTCGAGACCGATCAGGCGAAGTTCAAACAGATCCTCTACAACCTGCTGTCGAACGCCGTGAAGTTCTCGCCGCCGGAAAGCACGGTCACGATCCGCGCGCGTCACGTGCCGGGCATCGATGCGGCGCCCGAGTCGATCTCCATCGACGTGATCGATCGCGGCATCGGCATCGCGCGCGAATATCTCGACGTCATCTTCGAAGAGTTCCGCCAGGTCGATGCGACGACGAGCCGGCAGTACGGCGGCACGGGACTCGGCCTTTCACTCGTGAAGAAATTTGTCGAGTTGCAGGGCGGCGCGATCGGCGTGACGAGCACGCCCGGCGAAGGGAGCACGTTCACCTTCACGCTGCCGGTCCATTTCCAGGGCGCGACGATCCCGAGTCCGATCGTCAGCGCGGACGGCACCGTCGTCCCGCCGGGCAATCGCGTGCTCGTGGTCGAAGACGACGATCACGCGTACGGCGCCATCAGCACCTATCTCGTCTCCGGCGGCTACGTACCAATCCGCGCGCGGCGCGGTGATGAAGCGCTGAAGCTCGCGCGCACGATGAAGCCGATCGCGCTGACGCTCGACATCATCCTGCCGGGAATCGAAGGATGGGAAGTGCTGCGCAAACTGAAGTCTGACGAAGGGACCGCATCGCTGCCGGTGATCATCATTTCGATGATCGAGAATCGCGAGCTCGGCCTCGCGTTCGGCGCCGACGATTACTTCACGAAGCCGGTCGACTGGCCGCGACTGATGCGCCGTCTGCGCGAGCTGACCGTGCACACCGCGACGCCCAATCGTCCGCGTCTGCTGCTCATCGATGATGACGTTGCCGTACACGAGATGCTCGAACCGGAGCTGACGCGCAACGGCTACGACCTCGAGAGAGCGTTCTCAGGAAGCGATGGCCTGGAGCGCGCCGAGCGCGGCAAGCCGGACGTGATCATCCTCGATCTCTCGATGCCGGGCATGACCGGTTTCCAGGTCGCGGCGCGGCTGAAAGAGCACGAAGCGACGGCGCGCATTCCGATCCTCGTCTTCACCGCGAAAGATCTGTCAGAAGAAGATCGCGAGCTGCTGCGGCACGGCGTGAACGGAATCGTGATGAAAGGCAGCGCTGCCGGTGCGCGACTGATCAGCGCGATCCAGGCGATCTCGTGATCACTGCGCTTTCTTCAGCGGCACGACGTCATCTTCACGCCTGACCGGCTTCTCATCCGGCGCCGGCACGATCGTCGGAACGGGATCGGCCGCGCGCAGCATCGTCATCAAGCCGCCGAGGAGCGCGAGCGCGATGATGATGAAGAAGAGACCGCGGCCCGACGATGGAGAGGAGACGACCTGCGCCGGCTGCACGGGCGTCGGCGTTTGCGTTTCCTTCGGCAGCACCGCGACCGTCTCCGGCATCGCGAAGGCGTCGGTCTTCGGCGTCGCGATCGGCGGCGCCTGAGCGACCGTTACCGGCGGCGCGACGACCGCGGCGGAAACGGTGGCCACGACATGAGGAACCTGCGGAACGACGTGACGCGCGATGCGATGACGGACTGCTTTCGGCGTGGCCGGCTTTGCTGCGATGAGCGATGGCGAGCGCACGCCGCGCGGCGACGGCTCGACGAGCCGCATCAGGAACGTGCGCGTTTCCGACGTCGGGTAAAGCTCGACGCCGTTGCGATCGACGATGCGGTTCGCGGTGAGGAAGGCGTCGAGTCCGCGATAGTCGGCGGCGAGATGATCGCGCATCCCGGGCAGCGCTTCATCATCGAAGAACGCGCCGAAGCGATCGCTGCGCGCGAAGTTCCAGAGCTGCTCGACATCGCGATAGATCAGAAGATTGCGGCGAAGCGTGTTGCGCGAATCGCCGAGCGGCATCCGATCGGCGAGCGCTGTTGCCTGCGTCAGCGCCGAACGAAAACCTGCGAAGTCATTCGTGGCGACAGCCGCGTGCAAAGTGTCCATCGCGCGTGCCGGAGTGCTGAGTGTGTCGGGAAGCGCAACCGTGACGAAGGCTTCGTCACGGAGCGGCTCGACCGGAAGATCGACGGTGGTGGTGAGGAACGTGCGGGCGCGGACGACCGGGAGCGGCTCTTCGGCAAGCGCTTCGGACGATGGAACAATCAGAAGAAATAGCGCGAACGCGGCAACTCGCTGAGATCCCACGACGCCCTCCCGAGTTAGTGAAGCGAAACGTTTTTACTTCGTCGGCCGGCGAGCCGTTTCGGCGCCGAGCACGCGCGCCGTTTCGATCAGTTCCTGAATCGTCGTCTGATCTTTTCCACTCGCCTGGAGCAGGTATATGCGAATTGCGCTCCCGATCGGAATCTGGACGTTGGCCGGGTCGGCGTAAAACTTCTCCAGGCCGGAGACGAGCTCGAAGCCGCTCACCTTGCCGGAGGTGGATGACTGCCGCTCGGTGCGCGCCGCGAGACCGGCGCAGGCGCTGTTCGGACCGGAAGCGACGTCGATCTTGTTGAGCGCGTCGAGATAGCCCTGTGCGTATCCGATTGACCAGAAGAGCTTTTCGCTGCTGCTGAGGCGGAGCCATTCCTCACCGTTGTTCGGCGGGTTGATCTCAGGGGTGGTCTGTCGATCGGCGGCCAACGTGGCCATCGCGCACATCAGAAGCAGGATTCCGAGGGCAAACTTTCTCATGAACGCACCTTTCGACACGGGGGAGTCGATCGTTGAATTTTTCGGGATTCTAATGAAATCGGCAGCTAGTGGGAAGCTACTCGATGGCCGCGCGGATCTTCGCGTCGTATCGCGCGACGTCCGCCGTCACCTCGATGAAGGGGATCGCCGCCATCAGCTCGCGCTTCGCAGCCGCGTACTGGCCGGTCTCATACAACGCGACCGCGAGGTAGTAGCGGTACGGTTCCTCACCGCGGGAAATCGTTCCCGCGCGAGCAAATGCGGAGACGACGCCGGAGAAGTCGCGCGCGCGATACAGCCCTTCCGCGACGCGTAAAGCGTTCGCGTGCGAGAGGTTGTCGGAAGCGAGGACGGAGCGATAGGCGATGCGTGCGTCGGCAAGATCGCCGCGCGCGATCGCGTCGTCGCCGGCGCGGAACTGCACGGAGACGTCAGTGGGTGAAGACGCCGGCATTTTCCAGCCGTCGGAGGAGGTGGAGGAAGGAGGCGTGCTCGGTTTGTTGGTGGGCACTCCCGCTCTCGGCGCTGTCGCTGATGTAGCAGGCTGAGGCATCAGCGTTGACGTCGGCGCCCGCGGTGCCGAAACAGTCGGCGTTGTGACTGTCGACGTCGTCGGTGCAGGTGTCGTCGACTCACTGCTCAATGCGGCCATCGACGATGACGGCGGTGTCGCTGTTGACGCCGTCGGTGCAGCGGACGTCGTCGGCTCAGTGCTCATCGACGGCGACGGCCCTGACGACGCAGCAGACTCAGGCGGCGACATCGGCGTCTGCAACGACATCGGCTTGGTGACTGTTGGCGCAGGCACCGCCGGTGTTGGCACAACACTCGACGAAGCTGGCGGCGTAGCAGGCTGTGACGTCGGCGTGGGCGAAGCGGGCGTTGTCAGCGCATCATTCGGCGCGGTCATCGACGATGTCGGCGCCGGCGATACAGCAGGCTGAAGCGCAGACCTGGGCACCGACGTCGTCGAACCCGAAGCCTGCGGCGCCGGCGCGCTTTCCATCGCGGCGGCCTGAACCGCTCCAGCTCCCTCGCGAAGCGAGGCCGCTTCCTCTTTCGTCAACAGCGCGCGCGCGGCGGAGTCAACAAGTTGACGGACCGGCGCGGGAATCGGCAGCGACGCGTAATGACGCTCCACCTTCTCCGCATTGAGCAGCCGCTGCAGTGAAAGGCGCGCATCGCCATTCAGCTGGAGCTGGCGCGCGGCTGCAATCAGGTACGCATGCGCGGTCTCGTATCGCGGAATCGATTCAATGGAACCGAATGCGGCGATCTGCAGCTCGCGTCGCGCCGCTTCGTATTTACCGTCATTGAAATGCGAGACGCCGCGCCGGTACAAGCTGTCGTAAAAATCATCGCCCGACGCCGCGAACAAACTTCCCGCGACGAGCGCGATCATCACGAGCCATTGAATGGTCTTGTGCAGAATCGTTCTCCGGGTACCGACCCACTGCGAAACTCGTGCTTGCTGAAAGGGACCGGGCGAATTTTGACACAGTCCACCAGCATTCATCGCACCGGATGAACGAGAATCCCAAGCTCGCGAATCTGATATGCAAGCGCCTGCCGCGACATCTTCAACATCGCCGCCGCGCGATTCTGATTTCCATTCACTTCGCCGAGCGATTTTTCAATCAGCTCGCGCCGGAAACGAGCCACCGAATCCTGATAAGAACCGGCACTGGAGCGGACGATCGTCGCGTTGCGCATCCGCTCCGGCAAATGAGCGAGGCCGATCGTCGACGCATCGCCGGCCATCGCATGCGCGGCGCGAATCGTGTTCTGCAATTCGCGCACGTTTCCCGGCCATGAATACGACGCGAAGAGCGCTTCGACATCCTGCGAGAACTTCGACGCGCCGCCGCGATGCCGTTCCCGTTCGCGCGCGAGAAATGTCGAGGCGAGCAGCACGACGTCGCCGGCGCGCTCACGCAGCGGCGGCAGCAACACCTCGATGCCGCGCACGCGATAGTAGAGATCTTCGCGGAAGCGCCCTTCCTCCACCGCGGTTTCGAGTTTGCGATTCGTGGCGGTGACGATGCGAACGTCCGCCGTGCGCGTCTGCGTATCGCCGACGCGCCGGAATTCGTTCTCCTGCAGAAAGCGGAGCAGCTTCGCCTGCGCCGCCAGCGGCAGCTCGCCGATCTCATCAAGAAAGAGCGTTCCGCCATCAGTCGTCTCGATCAGTCCGGCGCGATCGCGGTCGGCGCCGGTGAACGCGCCACGCACGCAGCCGAACAGCTCGCTCTCGATGAGGTTCTCCGGCAGCGCCGCGCAGTTGACGGGCGTGAACGGACGGCCGCGACGCGATGAGTGTCGATGAATGGCGCGCGCGACGAGCTCCTTGCCGGTGCCGGATTCGCCGAGGATGCAGGCCGCGACGTCGCGTGAAGCGACACGGGTGATGAGGTGCGAGAGCTCGCGCATGACGGGCGAGTCGCCGATGATTCCTTCGATCGATGACGGCGGCGCGGCGGCAATCGCTGCATCTTCCTGCGCGACGATTCGCTGCAGCCGATGATGTTCGGAGCGGACGCGAAACAGCGCGGCGATCGCCTCGCGCGAATCGGCGCTCCAGCGTTCGACGCCGTTGAGGTAGAGCAGCTCGCGCTCGCTGCACGCAATCCAGTCGGTCTCGCCCGCAGCGGCGATACGATCGAGCTCGGCGGAAGCGAGCGGCGGCAGCGAACCGTGCTCCTGCCATTGACCGAGCCGATTGCGCGTCGCGAAGCGCCAGCCGAGCGCGCCGAAGTCGGTGACGTCGAACGGGAACGGACGCCGGGCCGCGATCCGAAGAATGCGCAGCTCCGCGCTCGCGGCATCGGCGGCGAGATCGATCGTGATGCCGAGCTCGCTTGCGAGCGGCGCGGCGAGGTCGCCATCTCCGTCAATGAGTGCGCGACGAAAGCGCTTCAGTTTTGCGGAGCGGCTTTCATCACTATCGATGACGATTGCGGAACGATCGCGCAGCGCGATGTGACGCGCGGTCAATTCGCGGTTGCTCGTTTTGCCGGTCGAGCGCAGCGGCGCGTCGATCCCTTCGATGCGATCGATCTCGTCGACGATGAGTGCCGCTGCTTCGCGGATCTGCGGATGCAGCAACTCTTCGCGCAGCACCGCACCGGCGCCGCGGCGAGCATCATCGAAACGGCCGCGCGAAAAGTCGAGATGCGCGGTGAGCAGGTCGAGCTCGCGCAGCCGGCGCTCGTCGTGCGTGCCTGAGTAGAAGTGACGCAGCCGCGTGATGCGTTGCGCTGCATGCGCCCATTGGCCATCATCAGCGGCGAGATACGCGAGCGTGAAGAGCAATCCGCCGGCGGCGCGATCGCCCTGCGTCTCCTCGACGAGCGAGAGCGCATTCATCGCCAGCGAGCGCGCTTCGTTCCAGCGGCCGGCGGTGAAGGTCGAGAACACCTGATCAAGCGCCGCGTCGATTCGCTCGGTCAGCGTCGACGCCAGCGCGAACG
>JAOBAU010000453.1 GCA_025463165.1 Acidobacteriota bacterium
GGGTCGATCGCGAAGCGGATGCCGATCATCGCGCGCTCGATTTCACGCTGTCACGCGCACTCGATGACGACAACGCGCGCGCGTTCGTTCGCGCGTCACACTTCGACGAGTCGCGCAACAACGGCACCCCGCTCCAGATCAATGACACGACCACGCGACAGCTCGCCCTCGGCGCCGATCTCCGTGCGCTCGGAGGCAGCATCGCGCTGCGCGCGTACGGCAGCGATCAGGACTACACGCAGTCGTTCTCCGCCATCGCGGCCGATCGCAACTCGGAACGATTGACGGTGTTGCAATCGGTGCCGTCGAAAGGGAGCGGCGCGAGCGTGCAGCTGGCCCGCGCGTTCGGCATGCGCAACGCCGTCGTCGCAGGCGCGGAACTGCAGGAAGTGCGCGGCACATCCGACGAAGAGAACATCGCGGTGAACGGCACGCACACGTTCGCGAGCAACGGCGGAAAGCAGCGGACGTCGTCCGCGTACGCCGAGGATGTCTTCGCGATGAATGCGCAAACGAGCATCACCGCCGGCTTGCGATTCGACAGCTGGCGCGGCGACGAGGCGTGGAGTCCGCGACTCTCGCTCCTCCATCGCACGACATCCGATCTCGCGTTCACCGCGTCCGCGTATCGCGCCTTCCGCGCGCCAACACTCAACGAGCTCTATCGCGGCTTCCGCGTCGGCAACGTTTTCACGCAGGCGAATTCCGCGCTCACCGCCGAACGCCTCTCCGCAATCGAAGCGGGCGTTCGCTATCGCTGGCTGCGCGTCAACGCGTTCTCGATGACGATCGACGACACCATCGCCAACGTCACCCTCTCCACCACCCCTTCGCTCATCACGCGCCGTCGTCAAAACCTCGGCAGCAGCCGCTCGCGCGGTGTCGAGGTCGAAGGCGACTGGCTGCTCGGCAATCGCTGGCGCGCGTCAGCCGGCTGGCTCTTCTCCGACGCGACCGTCAGCAGCGGCAAACGGACGCCGCAGGTGCCGCGCAATCAGGCCACCGCGCAGCTCGCGTATTCGCAGTCGCGCTGGCGCGGCGGCGTGCAGACGCGCTGGTCATCGATGCAGTTCGACGACGATCTCAATCAGCTCCCGCTGCGCAGCTATTTCGCCGCCGATCTCTTCGCGGCCGCGACGCTCATCGCGCATCTCGACGCGACGCTCTCCGTCGAAAATCTTTTCGATCGCCGCATCGAAGTGAGCGCGACGCCGGTCATCACGCTCGCGCAACCGCGCTCCGTTCGCTTCGGCGTACGATGGACGCACTGATGGCCTGGCGCATCGACAAGCAGGCGAACGGCAAATTCGCGATCCACTCCAGCCGCATCGATGACTACATCGTCATCGACGCCGACCCGCTCCAGATCGCGCAGATCTACGCCGAGAAAGGCGTGCGCGTTTATCTCGCCAGCGCGCGGATGCAGCTCGCGCGTGAGACGGCGGTTTCGGCTGCTGGTGAGGAGCAGATCGAAGCGAGCCGCCACCGCGGTGCGCCGCCCAAAGAAGGGGCCGACGTTCCGATCGGTGTGACAGGTTTCACACTCGGCGAGTTCGAAGGGACCTAGATTGTCTGCGGGCCAACCCCGTGGACAGCAACGATTTCTCCCCGATCGCAGTGACGTTTCAGTGCGGCGGCACTCTGCTGCTGGCGTTGATGATGGCGCAGCTCGGCCGCATCTTCGCGTGGCGCTACGCGCGCCGCTGGGCGCTGGCGTGGACGGCGATGTTTCTCGCGCTGATGTCGGTGCGGACGTACATCGGCACGCACGATCGCGGCTGGTGGGCGGTTTATCTCGTCGCGCAATGGTGCTTCCTGATCCTGCTGTACGGCGGCTGCCGCGATCTGACCGATCGTCATGTCGATCTGCGGCGGTTGATCTGGGGCGTGCCGATCGCCATCGCGGTCGCGGTCGTGCTGACGCGCGTGATGCCGAATTTCAACGCGCTCTTCGTCTTCGAAGCGGCGGTGTTCGCGACCGGCTCGCTGCTCTCGTTCATCGCCCTCGGCAGGCGAACGCATCGCACCGCCGGCTGGCAGATGATGCGCGTCTCGATCGCGCTGATCACGATTCTCTATTACGCGTACGTGCCGTTGTACGGCGCACTGGCGTTCGGCTGGGAGCTGAGCTTCCTCACGTACTCATCGCTCGCCGATCTGCTCGCCAGCGTGCTGCTCGGGTTCGGCATGGTGCTGGTGACGTCGGAGGAAGCGCATCGCGAGCTGCACGATGCGGTGACGGCGCTGCGCATCGCGCGCGATCAGCTCGAACAAAAGCTGCGCATCGATCCGCTCACCGACGCGCTGAGCCGACATGCATTCAACACGATGCCGAGCGGACTCTCCGGCGTCGTGATCATGATCGATCTCGATCACCTCAAGCAGATCAACGACGAGAGCGGTCACGCCGCCGGCGACTGCGCGATCCGCGCGGCTGCGAAAGCATTGCGGTCGCGCATTCGTGCCGACGATCTCCTCTTCCGCTGGGGCGGCGACGAGTTCCTCGCCGTGATGCCGGCGGCGACGCTCGAGCAGGTTCAGGAACGCCTCGCGCCGCTCGCCGAGGGTGTGGTCTGCGACGAGCCGCCGATCAAACTCTTTCTGTCGTGGGGAGCGGCGGAGTTCGGCGACACGCGCGCGCTCGATGACGCGATTCGTGTCGCCGATGCGGAGATGTACGAGCGGCGCGAAGTGATGCGCAGCGCCTAAACGCGATTGCGCCGCGTGCGCGCCGCGGGACGGTCGCTCTCGACCCACGGCTCGATTCCCGGCACGGTGCAGCGCGGGATCTTTTCGCCGAGGACTGCTTCGATCTGACGAACCATCGGCACGTCCTGCCAGGTGGCGATCGTTGACACGACGCCTTCCGATGCGCCGCGCGCGGTGCGACCGCCGCGATGCACGTAGTCATCGGTCGATTCCGGGATGTCGAAGTTGATGACGTGCGTGATGCCGGGGATGTCGATGCCGCGTCCGGCGATGTCGGTGGCGACGAGGATGCGGTGCGAACCGGAGCGGAAATCATCGAGCGCTTCGACGCGGCGACCCTGCGAGCGATCGGCGTGGATGCGCGTGACCGGATGTCCCTGACGATCGAGGATGTGGAAGAGCCACTCCGCGTCGATCTTGCGGCGGACGAAGACGAGCGTCGAGCCGAGCTCCTGATGCAGCAGCGCCAGCAGGCAGTTGCGCTTGTCCTCGAGCTTCACGAGATAGAGACGATGGCTGATGCCTTCCGCGGCGCCGCCGACCGGCGTGATGTCGACGCGGGCCGGCTCGTTCATGAACTCCTTCGCGATCATCTCGATCGAGTCGGGCATGGTCGCGGAGAACATCGTGGTGTGGCGCACGCGCGGGAGACGGCGGAGGACTTCGCGCATTTGCGGAAGGAAGCCGAGGTCGAGCATGTGATCGGCTTCATCGAGGACGAGCTCCTCGACGTGGTCGAGCTTCACGTTGCCGCGCTTCACGTGATCGAGGAGGCGGCCGGGTGTGGCGACGACGATGTCGGGCTCGGCGCGCAACGCGTCGATCTGCGGTTTCATCCGCACGCCGCCGATGAGACATGCGGTGGTGAGTCCGTGACCTTTGCCGAAGACTTCGAGGAACGCCTGCGTCTGCAGGGCGATCTCGCGTGTCGGGGAGAGGATCAGGCCGCGCACGCCTTTGCCGTGCGTGAGGCGTTCGGCGAGCGGCAGGACGAAGGCGGCGGTTTTGCCCGAGCCGGTTTGCGCGAGGCCGATGACGTCGCGGCCGGTGACGGCGATCGGGATGACGGCGGCCTGGATCGGCGTCGGGTTGACGAAGCCGATGGCGCGGACGGCTTCGATCACTTCGGCGGAAAGGCCGAGCTCGTCGAACGTCTTGTCAGTGGTGGCAACAGGGTGCTGTGGGATGGCTCCGGTAAACATTCAGCGCAATACTTTCACATAAAGCCCGACGTTCAACGCCAGGACGATGAGGCCGAGCACCACTTCCATCCCGCGCGTCAGTCCGGCGGGGTAGATGACGGCGAAGATGTAGTGTGCCATGAAGCCGCCGCTGTAGCCGCTCTCGCCTGCTTTTCGCAGCAGCCAGTTCTCGACGCGGGTGAGCGGGCAGAAGAGTCCCGCGAACTCGATGAGGACGCCCCAGATCGCGGCCGGCAGATGGAGCCACATCACTTTCGGCCAGCGGAGCAGGAGGAGTGCGCCGAGGAGGACGAAGAGGATGAACGCCAGATGAATGACGGCGACGAGATCGGCGAGCGTGCGGTAGAGCATACGTTTCATTCGAAAGTGGAAGTGTAGCGCCGCCTATAATCCCCGCGCATGAAACGCGCCTCCCTCCTTCTCGTTTCGCTGCTGTTCGCCTGCACGACCGCCTCGACTCCGCCCGCTGCCGCGCCGCAGGTTTCGGCGGCGCCGGTTCACGTCGTCATGGTCGGCACGACCGATCTGCATGGCTGGTTCGCGGGACACCAGGAAGGTTACGGCGGGCTGGCTACGCTCGCCAGTTATTTCGATGCGCTGCGCGCCGCGAATCCGGGACGCGTCGTTCTCGTCGATTCCGGCGACATGTTTCAGGGAACGCTCGAGTCGAACATCTTCGAAGGGGAGCCGGTCGTGCGCGGCTACAACATGCTCGGCTACGTCGCGGCGGCGGTCGGCAATCACGAATTCGATTACGGTCCCGTCGGTCCTGATGCAGTGGCGCGCGAAGCGTCGCAGGATCCGCTCGGCGCGCTGAAGAAGAACGCCGCGAACGCGAGCTACTCGCTGCTCTCCGCGAACATGACCGAGAAAGCAACCGGCCAGGTGCCGTCGTGGGCGAAGCCGTCGATGATCGTCACGGCCGGCGGCGTGAAGGTCGGCCTCATCGGCATCAGCACGCCCGACACGCCGAACGTCACCAATCCGCAGAACGTCGCGATGCTGAACTTCGGGGATCCGGTCGCGGCCACCGTCGCGCAGGCGGCCGATCTTCGCGCGAAAGGGGCCGACGCCATCGTCGTCATCGCGCATATGGGCGGACGCTGCAGCGACGTCAAAGACATCACCGACATCGCCAGCTGCGAGACGAACCACGAAGTGATGCATTACCTCGACAAGCTGCCGCGCGGCACGATCGACGCGTACTTCGCCGGCCACACGCACTCGCAGATGCGCCACGTCATCAACGGCGTCGCGGTCATGCAGGGACTGGCGTACAGCCGCGAGTTCTCAGTCATCGATCTCTGGGTCGATCCGGCGAAGCATCACGTGATCAATGAGAAGACGGAGCTTCGTCCGCTGACGATGATCTGCTCGCAGGTCTGGAGCGGAACCGAGTCGTGCGATCCGCGCGGCAAGAAAGAGGGCGTGACGCTCGTGCCGCGTGTTTACGAAGGAAAGACGATCGTCCCCGATGCGAAAGTCGCGGCGCTGTTCCAGCCGTATCTTTCGCAGACGGCAGCGAAGCGGAACGCGCCGCTGAACGTCTCGACGACGGCGTCGTTCGGGCGCGGCGATTCCGCCGATTCGGCGCTCGGCGATCTGCTCACCGATGCGTTGCGCTCGTACGAAAAGACCGACGTCGCGATTCTGAATCCCGGCGGACTGCGCACCGATCTTCGCGCCGGTGACCTCGTTTACAGCGACATCTTCGAAGTGAGTCCGTTCGACAATTATCCGGCCGTGATCACGTTGACAGGCGCGCAGCTTCACGAGTTGCTGCGGCTGACGACGGTCGGCGAGCGTCGCGTCCTGCAGGTCAGTGGATTGCGTTACGTCGTCGATCGTTTGAAGGACGCCGACAAGCCGGACGCGGAGCGCGATCGGATCGTCAGCATCACGATGGCCGATGGCAAGCCGCTCGATCCGACTGCGACGTACACCGTCGCGATCCCCGATTTCCTCGCCGCCGGCGGCGACGGACTGATGCCGATCATGAGCGCGCTGCCGCCGGAGCGGCTGAAGATTCGCTACGAGGACGGTCCGTTGCGCGAGGTGTTCATCGCCGCGCTCCAGGCGATGCCGCAGCCGCTCGCGCCGAAGACGGACGGCCGCGTGACCGTGCTCAACGAGAAGAAGAAGACGAAGGCGCCGGGCGGCGATTAGCGCGCGCCAGCGCCAGTTGCTCTTCGAGAAACGCGGCGAACTCGATGCCGGCCGTGCGCAGCTGTTGCGGCACGAGCGAACTGGTCGTCAATCCCGGCAGCGTGTTGAGCTCGAGGAAGCGGCAGCCGTCGTCGCCGGCCATCAGGTCGGTGCGCGAGTAGCCTTCGCAGCCGAGTGAAACGTGCGCTTCAACGGCGATGCGCTGCGCTTCGTCGCGCAACTCGTCGGGGATGTTGGCGGGACAGATCTCTCGCGTTCCTTTGCCGTGGTACTTGCCGGCGTAATCGAACGTGAAGCCGGCATCCATCTCGATCTCGATGACCGGCAGCGCGAACGGTTTGCCGTCGCGCTCGATGACGCCGACGGTCAGCTCGCGGCCGGCGATGTGCTCCTCGATGATGTACGGGATGCGCAGCGCCGCGATTTCATTCGCGACGCGTTCGACGTCGTCGCCGCGTCCGAGGAAAAAGAGACCGCGCGAAGAGCCGGCCGCGAGCGGTTTGAGGACGATCCGTTCGTGTGCGGCGAGCATGTCGCGAATGTCGTCGCGGATCGTCGCCACATCCTTAGCGACCCGCTCATCGGCGACGCGAATACGTTCGCGTACGAGCTCTTTCGCGCGCGCTTTGTCGAAGGCGGCGGCGCTGGCCGTGGAGCCGGAGCCGGTGAACGGAATGTTGCGCGCTTCGAGGAGTGACTGCACGGTGCCGTCTTCTCCTTCGCCGCCATGCAGCGCGAGAAGGAACAGCGGATCGTCGACCGGCAGCGTGTCGAGCGCCTGTTCGAGATCGGGCCAGATGGCGGGACGCGACGGGATGAAATCAGCGTCGAACGGATTCTGATGGGCGATGACTTCGGCCGGCGCGACGTCGTGGATGCGCCCTTCGGGCGACCAGAACCACGCCATCGCGCGCGGCAGCGTGCGAAGAACGTTTTGTGCAGAAGCTACGGAGACGTGGCGCTCATCGCTGCGCCCGCCGAACAGAACGATGACGGTCATGAGGCGCCGTTGTGCAAGGGGGGAACCAGGGCATGAGGCATGAGCAATGAGGCATGAGCAATGAGGCATGAGGTATGAGTAAAGGCACTCATGCCTCATTACTCATCCCTCATGCCTGTGCCTCAATACTTCTGCCCGCAGTCGGGACAAAACTTCGGCGATCCTTCCGCTTCGTGGCCGCACTGCCCGCACGTTTTCTTCGGCGACAGCGCGGCGCCGCAGTCCATGCAGAACTTGCCGCCCTGCGTCTTCTTGCCGCACTCGGGACAGACCGCGCCCGATACCTGGGCGACGTTCTTGTTCTTCAGCCAGTCGACCTCGCGCGCTTTGGTCTGCACCTGTTCGCGCGCGGCTTCGGCCTGCGCGGCGGCCATCTCTTCTTCGAGATCGGGGGCGCACGTTTCGCAGAGACCCGCTTTCTTGTTCCAGCAGATCGGCTCGCAGACCCAGTTACCGCAGCGCGTGCACTGCTTGAAGATCGGCGAGATCTCGTCGACCGCTTCCTTCAGCGCGGAATCGTGAGCCGGTCCGCCGACAGCGCGCTGCACTTCGTAGGAGCTGTCGGCCACGCTGCTGAAGACGCCGCCGAACAGGCTGCTGGCGACGCGCGCCGCGGAGCCGAGCATGCCGACCGTCGAGGTCTTGAAGCTCGACATGTAGCCGTTGTTGCACTTCTCGCAATAGAACTTGAACTGGTACCCGCGATCGGTCGAAAGATCGTCGTAGTTCCCTGTAAATCGAATTGCGACCATTGGTTCTCTCCCGGAAATAGTGAGTTGGAGGAGATTATCATCGCCACCCTTCATGTCGAAGCAGCACGCCGCCGCCGCATCGCTCTTCTGCGCGCTCGCCGTGCTGATGACCTGGCCGCTCGCCACACACCTCGGCAGCGCAGTCGCCGCGCCCGGCGATCCGTTCATCAATATCTGGATTCTCGACTGGGACTGGTACGCGACGTTCCATCAGCCGCTCGCGCTCTTCCAGGCAAACGCGTTTTTCCCGGCGCGCGATGCGCTGGCGTTCAGCGAGAACATGTTCGGGATTGCGATGCTGCTTTTTCCGCTGCGCGCGATCGGCGTGACGCCGATTGCCGCGTACAACATCGCTATCCTGGCCGGTTTCGCCTTCTCCGGCTTCGCCGCCTACTTGCTCGGTCGCCGCCTGACCGATTCGTTTGCGGCAGGAATCGCGGCCGGGATCTTCTACGCGTTCGTGCCGTTCCGCTTCACGCATCTCGTTCACGTGCAGCACATCTGGGGCGGCTGGCTGCCGATGCTGCTCGTCGCGCTGCTGCATTACAGCGAGCGTCCGACATGGAAACGCGCCGCACTGTTCGGCGCCGTGTTCCTGATGAATGGTCTGACGAACATTCACTGGCTGCTCTTCGGATCGATTGCGATCGCCGCGACGCTGCTGATCGTCCGTCCGCGCATCATGCCGCTGGCGGTTGCGACGCTCGCCGCACTCGCGCTGCTCGCACCGTTTCTCGTGCCGTACGAGACGGTGTCGAAGCTGTACGGCATGACGCGGCCGCTCGATGAGGTGACGCTGTTCAGCGCAACGTGGCAAGACTGGATTCGCAGCGATGTCGCGGAGCCGGAGAGACGGTTGTTTCCGGGATGGCTGGCGATACTCGCATCACTCGCGGCATTTCTTCTCGCACGCCGCCAACGACGTCCGCTCGCCATCGCACTCCTCTGGATCACCATCGGCCTCCTCGGCTCCCTCGGCGCGCACGCGTTCTTTCATCGCTTCCTCTTCGATTACGTTCCCGGCTTCCGCGCCATCCGCGCGCCGGCGCGATGGGCGGCGATCACGTATGTCGGGATGTCGATGTTGATCGCACTGACGACGGCATCGATCGCGAAGCGCCTGCAATGGCTCGTCGCGATTCTCTTCCTCGTGACGCTCTGGCCGACGCCAATCCGCTGGCATCTCACCGTTCCCGATGCGCCGCCGGTCTATCACTGGCTGCGTGGCGCGGAGTTCCGCGGCGCCGTGCTCGAGCTGCCAATCGAAGAGGGGATCTTCGAGTACGAATACCTGCTGCGCGCGACCGAGCATCATCGTCCGATCGTTAATGGCGTCTCCGGGTTTCGTCCGCCGGAGCTGCGGCGCATCTCCGCGCTCGCGCACGAAACGCCGATCGGCGACGCCCTCGTTGATGAGCTCCGCCGCATCGATTGCTCGCTCATCCTCGTGCACGGCGAGCACGTATCGCCCGCGACGCGCGAGTGGCTCAGGCGCGAGCTCGATGGCGGACGAATCGGGTTCGTGCGCCGCTTCGATGCCGCGACATTCGGCGACTGGCTCTTCACGACGCGCGGCGCCACGACGACCGATCGCGGTGAAGTTGACCTATTCCTCGCCGGACGTCCGACGCGCGGCAACGCGACGTTCGGCGCGCTCGACTATCCGTCGAACGACGAGCGGATGACCGATCGCGTCTTCATCTCCGGCCGCGCGTTCTCGCCGTCCGGCATTCACGAAGTGAATCTGCTCTTCGACAACGGGCGCACAAGGTTGCCGGCAACGCTCGTCGAAGATCCGAAGCTCGCGGACGTCGTCGCGCTTTATCCGCTCACGCCGAAACCGCGTTTCGTCGCGGCATTTTCGAAACGGCCGAAAGGTGTGCGGCGGATGACCGACGTGCAGGTAGAGATCATCGACGGCCGCGGCGCGCGGACGCTGCTCCCGAACCGTTTCATCGAATGGCCGTGACGTTGCGCGCGTACGGATCGAGCGAGCGAAACGCCGCGCGCAGCTGTTCGTCGGACAGTTTGTCGATCTGCGGCATCAGCGGCTTCGCGGGATCGAGACCAGCGACTGCGTTCGCGCGCATCCACGCCGTGACTCCTTCCACCAATCTCCGATTCGCGCGGCCGTGCGGCGTCGGCGAGCTGACGTCAGCGAGAATGCCGCCGTAGAGCGCATTGCGCGGCGCGGGCGTCAGCGCGACCTCAGAGAGCTTCGCGCGGTACTCGAGCTCCTCGCTCTTCAGCCGCTTCTCGTATTTGTGATCGATGGAGTGACGACCTTCGTGCGACCAGATCGACGTCGCAAATTTCTCGTCGCGTGCGTGCGCAATGAATGCGTCGCGTTGCGGATATGCGGCGAGCAGCCGCTCCGCATCCTGCCGGCGCATGCGCAGCTCCAGTCCGCGGAAACCGCGAATCGGTTGCACCGCCGCGCGCGCGACATCGCGCTCCGTTTCTTCGGCGATCTTCTGATCTTCTTCCGCGCGACTCTCGCGATCGGCGACCGAAAGCCAGAGTCGCACCGGTCCGTCCGCGTACATCGGTCGCACCTGATAGATCGTCCCGTCCGCCGCCCAGCCGCCGTCGCCGCTGCGTCCGTCGAACGCCCACTCGTGATAGCCGTTCGACACGATGCCGTCGAGGGCGATGAAGCGGAGCGTCGCGGTGCGGCCGTACTGCTCGACGGAACGCTGCTCGTCGATCACGGAGTGGCCGAGGTGAATGTCGCTGACGTTGGATGTCTCGCCGAGCGTGATGACGGTGCCGAAACGTTTCTGCAGCTCGCTCATCAGCGCTTTTTGCGAATAGTCGCGCTGGCCGAGCCAGCGCGCGAGCGCGCGGCCTTCTTCGTCGACACGGCCGTGCAGAATTCCCTTGTCGCCTTTGCCGAGCGCGACGCGCCGGTAGTACTCGTTCGCCGTGTCGTGAATTCTCCGCAGCGCTTCGGTGTACGCGACGATCGTATCGACCTCGGAGTCGTGCGGCAGCGGCTCGCGCGCGCACGGATCGGTAAGGATGAGCGCCGCCTGCGGGAAGAAACGCGACGCGGCGAGCGCCAGTCCCAGTTCCCGACGTTCGGCCGTTGATGCGGACGCGCCGCGCCACGCTGGCAGCAATCGGGTCAGCGTCGCTTCCGGCGCGGCGAGCAGCGCGGTCGTCGGCGTGCCGGGCGCGAGGCCGTAGTACCAGCGCCACGCGTCGAGCATCGACGGTCCGTCATCGAGCAGCAGCGCGGCATCGAAGAGACGTCCGGTGAGCGTCAGCAGCGGCCCGTCGCGCTCGATCAGTCCGCGCATGCTCGCGACCGTCGTACGCAGCGAAGTCGCATCCGTGCATTCCTTCGCGCGACGTGCGCGCAGCAGCGGCTCGATCGTCACGATCGCTTCCGTGATCAGCGCACGCCGGCGATCGTCGCGCTTCTTCGCCGCGGCAACCGCGTCGTGCGCGAATTTCTGCGCGGTGGTGAAATCGGCCGCACGCTCGCTCTCCATCCGCGCGCGCTCGGACAACGCGTTCGCGTATTCGCTGCTGTCCGCCGCGACACGCGCGAGCGTCGTTCGCGCCGCCGCGTCTTCGTGAAAGACCCGCCACTCGATGTTCGCGAGCGCGAGCAATGCGCGATCGCGCTGCTTCCGATTGGGATCCTTGTCGGCCGCCTGGCGATAAAGCTCCCGCGCTTTCTCGAACTTGTTGTTCCCGATCGCATCCTCGGCTGCATCGAACGCATTCGACGACGCGGCGCCGCGGCAATTGACGAACAGCGTGGTGAAGAGCAGCGCCGTGACGAGCGTTTTCATGAGCGTAAGACGTCAGGCCTCTCCGGCAGGAAGCTCACGATGCACGTCACGAAAAGCGAGCATCGTCAGCAGCCTTTGCTCGCGCGCGTCGTCAAAGCCGCACGACGATGCGAATTCCGCGGGGTTCTCGTACGTGCCGAACAGCATGTCCCACCACGCGAAATCGCCGTAGTTGTTCTTGTGGCGACCGTACTCGTGATGAATCCGGTGCATCTCCGGACGTTGAAAGACGAACCCGACCCACCGTGGCGTCCGAATGTTGGTGTGATAGAAAAATTCACCCAGGGCTGTGCATGCCGTGTAGACGGCACCCGCCCTGAGGTCGAGACCGAGAAGGGTGTAGACGATGAGTGACCCGAGGATGGAGTTCACGGTCATCTCGAGCGGATGCTTGTAGAACGAGGTGATGACCTCGATCCGCTGCGGACTGTGGTGAATCTGATGAAAGCCGAGCCACAGAAGATCTGATTCATGCCGCCACCGATGCCACCAATAGAAAACGAAGGTGGCGATGAAGTACGCGATGAATCCACCCAGGACTGCAGGGACGTGCGCCGAGAGATGAAAGAGGGATGCGCTTGACAGCCATCGCTCCCACGAGACGCCGGCGAGCAGGACGATGCCGAGCTGAGCGACGTTCACCAGTACGACGCGGAGCGGCCACGTCTCGACGCGTGGGAGATGCCAGCCGGGACGAACGCGCTCGAGCACGAAGCAGAAGGCAAACACAACCAGGATGAGTGGGAGCACGGTAGTGATACGTCTGCGAAAGGGCGAAGGTTTTGGCCGGGCGGTGGCCGTCTCCAGCCGCGCGCTTCGCGGCGGAATGACGCCGGCGTGAGCGACAGCGTGAAGCTGCCGAGCGGCGGTTGCGTTCTGCTACGATCCGCGCCGCCAAAACACCAACAAGGAGCAATTGATGAAAAGACTGACACTTGCAGCCCTCCTCCTGACGGCGGCCTTGCCGCTGGCGGCGCAGCAGCCGCAGCTCCGCACTCCGCGTCCGTCGCAGAAGCAGATCGTCACGCAGACGGTCGGCGTCACCGACATCACCATCAACTACAGCCGTCCCGGCGTGAAGGGACGCGCGATCTGGGGCGCGCTCGTGCCGTACGACAAGGTGTGGCGCACCGGCGCGAACGAAGCGACGTCGATCGCGTTCAGCGATGACGTGACGATCAACGGTCAGGCGCTGCCGAAGGGAACGTACAGCCTGCACACGATCCCGTCGAAAGACGAGTGGACGATCATCTTCAACAAGGTCGCCGAGCAGTGGGGAAGCTACAGCTACGACGAGAAGGCCGACGCGCTGCGCGTGAAAGTGAAGCCGGAGAAGTCGGAGTTCCGCGAGTGGCTGACCTTCGAGTTCCCGCAGCTGTCGGTCGATCAGACGACGGTCGCCATCCGCTGGGAGAACGTCTCGGTGCCGTTCACGGTCAACACCGACACGGTGAACAAGACGCTCGGCAACATCAAAAAGGCGATGGCGAATTCGAAGGGCGACGCGTGGCGTCTTCCGTACCTCGCCGCGCAGACGGTGTTCGATGCCGGCGCGACGAATCCCGATGCGACGCAGTGGATCGACGATTCGATCAAGGCGAACGAGAACATCAACAACCTCTGGCTGAAGGCGCGCATGCAGGCGAAAGCCGGCAACGTGGCTGAGGCGCGGAAGACCGGCGCCGCGGCGTTCGCGAAAGCGACGCCGGAGCAGGCCGATTTTGCGG
>JAOBAU010000011.1 GCA_025463165.1 Acidobacteriota bacterium
CACGAAGCGGTGCTCGAATCGGTGCGCTATCACATGGTCGCCGACGTGCCGGTCGGCGCGTTTCTCTCCGCCGGCATCGACTCCACCGCGGTCGTCGCGCTGGCTCGTGAAACCGGCGCGACCGAGCTCCAGACGATGACGCTCCGCTTCGCCGAGTATCGTGGCCGCGACAACGACGAAGCGCCGCTGGCGGAGCTCGTCGCGCGGCAGTACGGCGTGCGACACACGATCCGCGATCTGACGCTCGCCGATTTCCGCGCCGAGCTGCCGCGCATTTTCGCGGCAATGGATCAGCCAACCGTCGACGGTCTCAACAGCTACTTCATCAGCAAAGCGGCGGCGGAGCTCGGGCTTAAAGTCGCGATGTCGGGCACCGGCGGCGACGAGCTGTTCGGCGGCTACACGTCGTTCCGCGACATCCCGCGCTGGATGCCGGTGACGTCGCTGCTCGCGCGCGTTCCCGGGCTCGGCGACGGCGTGCATCGACTCAACGCGGCGCTCGCGAAGCGCAGCCGTCACGTCAGTCCGAAAATGGGCGAGATCGTCCGCTACGGCCGCAGCTACGCCGGCGCATACCTCGTGAAACGCGGACGCTTTCTCGCCGCCGAGCTCCCCTCAGTCCTCGGCGACGACATCGCGCGCGAAGGACTGGCGCGTCTCGACATGCTCGGCGTCATCGAGCGCGCCGTCACTCCCGATCCCGGCAACGCCTACGCGCGCGTCGCGGCACTCGAATCGTCGCTCTATCTGCGCAACCAGCTGCTGCGCGACATGGACTGGGCGAGCATGGCGCACTCGCTCGAAGTGCGCGTGCCGCTCGTTGACGCGCATCTGCTGCGCAAGCTCGCACCGGCGCTCGTCACGCGACGCGAGCGCGGCAAGCAACTCCTCGCGAATGCGCCGCGTCCGGCGCTGCCGCCCGAAGTGCGGCAACGCCGCAAGACCGGCTTCACGCTGCCAATTCGCGAATGGCTGAAAGAGGAAGGACGCGTCGAGTTCGGCAAGCGGAGCTGGGCGCGGCGCGTGTACGAAGAGATGTTCGCCAGCGCGCGCGGCAGCTGGTAGCTCGCGTCATTCAACGCGCAGCGTCCGCGTCATTCCCTTTCCTTTGTGGCCATCGACCGGACAGGAAATCGTGTAGCTGCCGGCCGTCAGCGCGACCGTGATTTGTCCCGTGTCGCCGCGCTCGAGCGGTTCCGTCAGTCCGATGTCGAGTCCATTTCCTTCGATCCGGAAGCTGTGCGCTTCCTTGCCGTGATTGATGATCGAGAAGGTGCGCCGTCCGGCCTTCGCGATCTCCGGCATCCGGATCTCGTACTCGAGCAGATCGACAGCGATCGTCGACGACGCGGCATCGGCGGTGCCGGTCGTTCTCGTCACGGTCGTCGGCCGCGGTCCCGACTGCGATTCGTCTTTCACTTCGCCGCCCGGACAGCCGGCGAAGAGCAGCACCGCGACCAGCGTCAGCAGCAGCTTCGGCATCGGCGTCTCCTTAATGTTTCCGCGTGCTCGTGCCGGCCGGCGTGTGGATCGTCGATGACGTATCGGTCGGCGTCGCGACAGAGATCGTCGTCGTAGTCGGCGTCACCAGCGTGCCGGTCGTCTGCGTTTGCGCGCCGTTGACGACCGCGGTTCCGGTGACCGCGATCGGTTTGGGCGCGTCGAAGCCGGTCGGACCGCCGGTGCCGGTCGGCGGCGCCGTCGCCAGAGCGGTCGCCGACGCCGCGGAATCATTGGCGATGGGATGCGGCTCGCCGGTGCCCGATGTCCCGTCGGCCGCGCGATCGGTGGCGTTGCCGGTCGTATCAGCAGCAGCCGGTTCGTGCCCTTTGCACGAGACGAAGACGACGAAAAGCGCTGCGAGCAGGTAGAGCGAGAGACGGCGCATTTGTGTGAAACTCCTTTCGCGTAAAGACGCTCGCAAAAGGCGTGCGCAGCCGTTCGGAGTCCGGACCGTGCTCTGCTCTTGCATGCACCGCAAACCCGCCGCGATCGTCGCTCTGCTGATCAGCATCGCGTGCGCGCGAATGGCGACGACGTTTCGCGTCTTCTCCGCGACGAACGACGAAGCGACGCACGTCGGCGGCGGGCTCGAGCTGATCGGACAGCATCAGTACAGACTGCAGCCTGAAAATCCGCCGCTGGCGCGACTCGTTTTCTCCACGCTGCCGTGGCTCGGCGGCACGCGCTTCAATCCGCACGGCGACTTCACGCAACAACTCCACAGCGTCTTCTACGGCCACGGCAAGTACGAACGAAATCTCTTCCTCGCGCGCATCGGCACGCTGTTCTTCTTCGTCATCGCCGCAGCGGCACTCGCGATGTGGACGCACCGCGAGCTCGGCTCTCTCGCCTCCATCATCGCCACGCTTCTCTTCACGACGCAGCCGATCATCCTCGGCTACTCCGCACTCGCGACACACGACGGCGCCGCGACCGCCGGCGTCGCCGTTTCACTCCTCGCAATGTCGTACTGGCTCGAACGACGCACACCCGCGCGCGCCGCACTCCTCGGCGCCGCGTTCGGCTTCAGCGTCCTCTGCAAGTTCACCTGCCTCGCGTATGTCCCTCTGGCGTGCGCCGCGATTTACGTGATTCGCATCGCGAGAGACGGCACGCTCCGCCGTACGCTCGTCCGCGATCTCGCCGCCGTCATCGCAATCGTGCCGATCGTCGCGGCGTTCGTCGTCTGGGCCGGCTACGGATTCACGGTCAGCGCGTTCTTCGGCGGACTGGCCAGCATCATCCGCGTCAACAACGCCGGCTTCCTCTCGTGGGCGTTCGGCGACGTGTCGATGAAAGGATGGTGGTGGTATTTCCCGGTCGCCGTGTTGCTGAAAACGACGCTCGCACTCTTACTGCTCCTCGCCATCGGCCCGTTCTTTTTGCGCGAGGAGCTCGCATGGCGCGCGACCGAAGCCGCCGCCGCGGCAGTCGCGATTCTGGCGATGGCGACGCGCAGCACGCTCGACATCGGCGTTCGCTACGTGCTCCCGCTCTACGTTCCGCTGACGTTCACCGCCGCCACGTGCGCGCTGGCGATGCTGCGCGATCGACGTCGCGTCATGCGCGGATTCGCGATCTCGCTCATCGCCGTGCAGTGCATCGTTTCAGCGATAGCGCATCCCGACTACTTCCCGTTCTTCAACGCACTCGCGGGACGCGAGCCATCGCGCTATCTCATCGACAGCAACATCGACTGGGGACAGGACGTCCTTCGCCTGCGCGGCGCCGTACGCGAGCTGCACGTCGCACGGCTCGGGGTCTCGCTGATGGGGCCGGCCGATCTCGACGCGCTCGGATTTCCGCCGCACTTCAACGCCGACTCGGGACAAGCGACCACCGGCTGGATCGCGATCAGCGAGCATTCGCTGCGGATGTTCGGCTGGAGCTGGCTCGATGGAAAACCGTATCGGCGGATCGGACGCTCGATACGGCTCTACTACGTGCGCAATCAGTGAACGCTCATCGGCTCCGGCTCGAGTGCGAGCTCGAGTTTGCCGGCCGGCGTGTAGTTGACGAACACCGTGTCGCCGGTCTTGAACGTTCCGTCCAGGAGCCGGATCGCCAGCGGATCGACGATCAGCTTCTGCAGCGCGCGCTTCAGCGGCCGCGCGCCGAACGCCGGATCGTAGCCTTCGCGCGCGAGATGCTCCTTCGCCTGCTCGCTGATCTCGATCTCCAGTCCGCGGTCCGAGATCATCTTCGCCAGCCGCTTCAGCTGGATCTCGATGATCCGCTTGATGTGCGACATGTCGAGCGCATGGAAGATGATCACGTCGTCGATCCGGTTGAGAAACTCCGGCCGGAAATGACGATGCAGCTCCTCTTCGACCGCGCGGCGCATCTCCTCTTCCTGGTCGGGCGACTTCACCGATTTCTGATACTCGAAGATGTACTGCGCGCCGACGTTCGACGTCATGATGATCACCGTGTTCTTGAAGTCGACGACGCGTCCCTTCGAATCGGTGAGGCGTCCGTCGTCGAGGACCTGCAGCATCACGTTGAAGACTTCCGGATGCGCTTTCTCGATCTCGTCGAACAGCACGACCGCGTACGGCCGGCGACGAATCGCTTCCGTCAGCTGGCCGCCTTCCTCGTATCCGACATAGCCGGGCGGCGCGCCGATCAGCCGCGCGACCGCGTGGCGTTCCATGTACTCCGACATGTCGATGCGGATCATCGCGTTCTCGTCATCGAACAAAAACTCGGCGAGCGCGCGAGCGAGCTCCGTCTTGCCGACGCCGGTCGGTCCCATGAAGATGAACGAGCCGATCGGACGACTTGGATCTTTCAGTCCCGCGCGTGAGCGGCGCACGGCATTCGAGACGGCGGTGATCGCCTCCTCCTGGCCGATGACGCGCCGCTGCAGGTTGTCTTCCATCTTCACGAGCTTCTGAATCTCCGACTCCATCATTCGCGTGACCGGCACGCCGGTCCATTTCGCGACGATCTCCGCGACGTCTTCCTCGGTGACCTCTTCCTTCAGCATCGCGCCCGACTTCTGCATCTCGGCGAGCTTCGCCGACGCGGCATCGAGCTCCGCCTGAATCGCCGGCAGCGCGCCGTAACGGAGCTCAGCGGCTTTGCTCAGATCGCCTTCGCGCTCCGCGCGCGCGGCCGCTTCGCGCGTCTCTTCGAGTCGCGCCTTCGCGGTGTTGATCTGCGTGATGACGTTCTTCTCCGACTCCCACTGCGACTTCAGTCCGGCGATCTTTTCCTGCCGCTCGGAGAGCTCACTTTCAATCTCGGCGAGCCGCTGCTTCGATACCGGATTGCTCTCGCGCGAGAGCGCCTGCTTCTCGATCTGCAGCTGCGTCATGCGGCGCGTCAGCTCGTCGATCTCCTGCGGCATCGACGTCAGCTCGATGCGCAGCTTCGACGCCGCTTCATCGATCAGATCGATCGCCTTGTCGGGAAGGAAACGATCGGTGATGTAGCGATGCGACAACGTCGCCGCCGCCACGATCGCCGAGTCCTGGATCTTCACGCCGTGATGCACTTCGTAGCGCTCTTTCAGTCCGCGCAGAATCGCGATCGTGTCTTCGACCGTCGGCTCTCCGACATACACCGGCTGAAAGCGCCGCTCGAGCGCCGCATCCTTTTCGATGTACTTCTGATATTCGTTGAGCGTCGTCGCGCCCACCGCGCGCAACTCGCCGCGCGCAAGCGCCGGCTTCAGCAGATTGGATGCGTCCATCGCTCCTTCCGCCGCGCCGGCGCCAACGAGCGTATGCAGCTCGTCGATGAAGAGGATCACGTTTCCTTCGCTCTCTTCGACTTTCTTGATGACCGCCTTCAAACGATCCTCGAATTCGCCGCGATACTTCGCGCCGGCGATGAGTGCGCCGAGGTCGAGAGAGACGACTCGCTTGTTCTTCAGGCCGTCGGGAACGTCGCCTTCGACGACGCGACGCGCGAGCCCTTCGACGATGGCCGTCTTGCCGACGCCCGGCTCGCCGATCAGCACCGGATTGTTTTTCGTGCGGCGTGACAAC
The DNA here is from genome assembly GCA_025463165.1 of Acidobacteriota bacterium. Classification (GTDB taxonomy): domain Bacteria; phylum Acidobacteriota; class Thermoanaerobaculia; order Gp7-AA8; family Gp7-AA8; genus JAOBAU01. The sequence goes on from JAOBAU010000011.1 coordinate 5,499, forward strand.
ACCTGGATCACGCGGCGAATCTCTTCATCGCGGCCGATGACCGGATCGAGTTTGCCGCGGCGTGCGAGCTGCGTGAGGTCGCGCGCGTAACGCTCCAGCGCCTGGTATTTGTCTTCGGGATTCTGATCGGTGACGCGCTGCGTACCGCGCACCGACTGCAGCGCTTTCAGCACCGCATCGGCGACGACGCCATGCTTCGCCAGCACCTTCGCCGCCGTCGCATCTTTCGTCTGCGTGATGCCGAGCAAGAGATGCTCGGTTGATACGTATTCGTCCTTGAAGTCTTCGGCTGCTTTGAACGCGTTGTCGAAGACTTTGCGCAGGGTCGGCGACGTGAGCGGCTCCGCCGATGCGCCGCCGACTTTCGAGAATTTCGCGATCTCGCCGGCCACTTCGGCTTCGATCGTCGCGGGATTCAGCCCGAGCTTGTTGAGGATCGGCGTGACGATTCCGCCTTCCTGCCGCAGAAGCGCCAGCAGAAGGTGTTCCGCGGTGAATTCAGGGTTGCCGGCTCCGCGTGCGAGGTTCTGCGCCTCGACCACGGCTTCCTGAGCCTTGACCGTTAGCTTGTTCATATTCATAGACTTACCTCACATTGAGTCCAATTGACTCAGATCAATAAACCGGCAATATTTGCACACAATTCCAGCGTGCAAGAAGAGAGCGAGACTGGCATGGTTACTGTAAATAACCGATGCATGCCCAGCCCCCGGTTCGCAGCCGCTGCGATACTCGCCAGCTGCCTTTTCCCCGCAATCGCCCTCGCCCAAAGCCGCCACAAAGTCGTCAACCTTCCTCACGCCGCCGTCGACACACCGCATGCCGCGATTGCCGGCGCGCCGCTCGGCGCGTGGCGCGTCAATTTCTGGGAGGACGTCGTCGAAAACTCCACGCTTACCGAAACGTCATCCGGCCAGCGGATGGCGACGAGAACGAATGGCTACTACGGCAGCGCCAGCTTCAACACCGTGCTGCAGGGACCGATCAATCTCGACGACGTGAAGATCAGCTACACCGAAACGACCGACGACCACACGATCATCGAGCTCAACGACGTGCCGCTGCAATTCTCGCCGGCGGAAACGGATCACCGCTGCGTCTACGGCCCGGCCGGCGCCGTGACGATGCTCGTCTGCAGCAAACCGGAAGCAGGCGTCACGACGATGACGATCACGCGCCAGTCGCAGGACGTCACGTATCACGCCGAGGAATCGGGGAAGGCGAACGTCGACACGCACGAAGTCAGCGGTCCGCAACTGCGCCTCGGCGCAACCGCAACGATGAGCGTCACCCTCCGCGCACGCGACGCAGTTCTCACCGCACAGTCATCGATGACGCTCGTTCCCGTCGAGCGCAACGTCAACGAACCCCGCGCCTGCAACGCGGGCGTCTGCACGCAAAACCAGATTCACGGCGTGTCGAAGAGCGCCTTCGACGTCGCCACAGAACCCTGATCCGGAGACAACCCCATGTTCCAGCGCATCACATCCGCGGCAACGTTCATCGCGGTTTCTCTTTTCTCGACCGCTGTCATCGCCCAGGTCCAGCACATCCCGAACACGATCAAATACAAAGACACCGGCGTGAAGAACGCCACCGGCCGCAGCGGCAGCGCATCGATCGAAGCGCGCGCATTGCGTGCGAAAGACGGCAACGTCGCGCTCGACGTCACCACCGGCTCATTCGACGGCGGCACCGCTGCCGGCAACATCGAAAAGTTGCAGGTGAAGGTCGCCGGCGCGACTTCGAATTTCAATCAGCTCAGCGGCAGCACCGTTTCCGTTCCGCTCGGCACTTTGCCCTGGCATGAGCCGCTGCAACTGCAGACGAACGTCAGCGGCATCGACGGCTCGCGTACGGACATCGTCAGCGCGAACGAGATCGTCAAACTTCGTCCCGATCTTGCCGTCGGTTCTGTCTCCGGCGCGAAGGATGCGCTCACCGGAGTGCCGATCACGTTCATGGCGCCGGTCTCCGAGCGCAACGGCGACGTCGGCGCGCGCGCGAACTGCACGCTGAGCGTCGACGGCACGCAAGTCGATCGCGCGCCCGGCATCTGGGTCGACGCGAAAGGCAGCGTAACCTGCACGTTCGGTTACACGTTCACGAGCGCCGGGACGAAGAACGTCACGATCTCCGTCACTGACGTTGCGCCCGGCGACTACGATCTTCTCAACAACAGCACGAGCGCGACCGTGCGCGTTTACGACAGCGCCGATGAGATGGACGAGTACTACGCCGAGGCGGATCAGGTCGTGTTCGATGACGCATTCGAACAGACGGGACCGACGCGTCATGAGCTTTCGACTTACAAAGGTTTCGAGGGCGGCGCGGTCTTCATGGCGTGGATCAAACAGCCGATGAATTTTCAGAGCTCATCGATGCATGTGAAAGAGACGAGCGATGGCAACCTCGTCTCCGATTTCTCCGCCGCGTTCACCTCGTTCCGTCCCGACGGCATGACGAGCGGCTGGTGCAGTTCGGCGTTCAGCAAAGACGGCACGCTGTTCTTTGACGCCTGTCAGCGCGATCCGATCGGCGTTCCGTACACGCGCATCGGCTGGATGCGTTACTCGGGCGACGTCACGTATCACTCCGAGGGTTGGGCGACGCAGTACACGTGGGACAACCCGGATGGCAGTTACTACACGTGGAACCAGGACTCGCGAAACACCTACGGCCCGCAGGCGCACCTCGGCTCGCAGGTTTCGCTCGACGTGACGTTCGGCGATGGCGAGAAGCTCTGGCGCGCACAGCCGGAGATTGCGTTGCAGCAATCGGCGCGCGTGTCGCGCGATGAGATGTGCGATCCCGCGCCGTGGGATACCTGCTACGTCTACACCTACAACCAGCAGTGGAAGCGCGGTGAGATCGGCGGCTTCCTGCCGCTGCCGTAGCGAAGTTGCCCGCGTTCTTCGGCGGGCGATACACTCGTCCGCCGGAGAACCGCATGACCGCAATTGCCCCGATTCGTGATGCCGCGCCGGAGAGCGCTCTCTTTGAAACGATCCTCGAGCTGATCCGCCGCACGTCGACGCAGCTTCCCGACGACGTCGTCCGCGCCGTCACCACCGCTCGCGGCCAGGAAGTGGAAGGCTCCAACGCCGACGTCGCGCTGAACGTGATCGGCTGCAACATCGGCCTCGCCAAAGAAAGCTCGCTGCCGCTTTGCCAGGACACCGGCACGATCCTCTTCTACATCCATACGCCGGTCGGCTACGACCAGCTGACGCTCGAAGAGATCGCCGTCGACGCCGTGCGCGCCGCGACGAAGAAAGGCTACCTGCGACAGAACAGCGTCGACAGCATCACCGGCAAAAACACCGGCGACAACACCGGTCCCGGCTCGCCGGTCTTTCACTTTCATCAGTGGCGCGAACCGCACGTCGAGATCAAGCTGATGCTCAAAGGCGGCGGCTGCGAAAACATGAACGCGCAGTATTCGCTCCCGCATCCCGACTTCGGCGGACGCGATCTCAAAGGCGTCGAGAACGCGATCCTTGATTGCATTCTCCAGGCGCAGGGCCAGGGCTGCGGCCCCGGCATCCTCGGCGTCTGCATCGGTGGCGATCGCGGCACCGGCTACATGTTTGCGAAGGAACAACTCCTCCGCACGCTCGACGACACGAATGATGATGCAGTGCTCGCCGCGCTCGAAGCGCGAGTGGTCGATAAGGCGAATCAGAGCGGCATCGGCCCGATGGGATTCGGCGGAAAGACCACGCTCCTCGCGTGCAAGATCGGAACGCAGAATCGGTTGCCGGCGAGTTTCTTCGTGAGCGTCGCGTATATGTGCTGGGCGTACCGGCGGCGCGGCGTGGAGATCGATGCGACGAGCGGAATGGCGACGGAGTGGCTGTATTGAGCAGGGACCATCGCGTCGCGCTGAACCTGCTGGCGCTCTCGATCATTGCGGTGCTCGCATTTAAGATTCCCTGGCTCCTCACGCAAATGGATCGCGGGCGGCAGAAAAAATCGTACTTTCGCGTAGTGCAATGGATGCAGGCCGTCGATCGCTACGCCGGAACGCATCACGCGATGCCGCGGCCGGGATATTTTGGTCCGATCTCGGGCATCGCAGCGCAGCTCGGTAATGCGACGCTGAATCCTCGCGACGGATGGAACAACCCGATCATCTATCACGCGTCGGCGCATCACTACGCGATCTGGGCAACGGGCAGCGATGGACGCCTGAGCGAACCGGTACCCCGTGGCGAGGTCTTCGGACTCGAATCCGATGTGATCGCATCCGATGGCGAAATAATGCAGTGGGCCGCGCACACGCTCGAACTTCCTGTCGATCTTCACGTCGCGCTGCCGCATCCGGACATGGCTTTCGCTGACTTCCTGATGCGCGGTCCGAACACCGTTGAATGTCGCGGCTGCCACAAAGCCTGGCTCGAAGGAAACTGAATGGCTCTCGTAAAACTCAACACTCCGATCGATGAAGCAACCATCCGCTCGCTGCATGTCGGCGATACGGTCTCCATCACCGGCCGTCTTTACACCGGACGCGACGCCGTGCATCACCGCATTCATGAAGGGACGAAACCTCCCGTCAATTTGCGCGGCGAGATCATTTATCACTGCGGTCCGGTCATGGTGAAAGAGGGCGATCAGTGGGTTTGCAAAGCGGCCGGTCCGACGACCTCATCGCGCGAGGAGCCGTATCAGCACGAAGTCATTCGCGATTACGGGATTCGCGGCGTCATCGGAAAGGGCGGGATGGGGGAGAAGACGCTCGCCGCTTGTCGCGAGTACGGCGCCGTTTATCTGCACGCGATCGGCGGTGCGGCGCAGGTTTGTGCGGCGTCGATCAAACGCGTTGACGGCGTCGACTGGATGGACCTCGGGTCACCCGAGGCGATCTGGCATCTGTGGGTGGAAGAGTTCATGGCCATTGTGACGATGGATTCGCATGGCGAATCGCTCCATCGCAACATCTTTGAAGAATCGAAGGAACGTCTGGCCGCTTTGAAGGCATGATCACTGCTGCGTCCGCGGCATGCGAATCGAGAAAGACACGCTCGGCGAAGTCGCCGTCCCCGATGATGCGCTTTACGGCGCGCAGACGCAGCGCGCTGTCGAGAACTATCCGATCAGCGGATTGCGCGAGCATCCGACCTTCATCCGCTCCTTCATCCTGATCAAGAAAGCGGCGGCGCTGGCGAATCGCGAGCTCGGCGTGATGGAGCCCGATGTCGCCGCGCGGATCACTCGCGCCTGCGACCTCATCCTTGATGACTTCGACACGTACCGAAAGCAGTTCGTCGTCGACGTCTTCCAGGCCGGCGCCGGCACGTCGTTCAACATGAACTGCAACGAAGTCATCGCGAACCTCGCGAATGACGCGCCCGGCACATACAAGCCGGTCCATCCGAACGATCACGTCAACATGGCGCAGTCGACGAACGACGCGTTCCCGACCGCGATGCGCGTCGCCACGCTGCTGCTGATGGGCGAGCTCGCGCCGCAGCTCGATGCGCTCGGCGACGCGCTCGATGCGAAAGGAACCGAGTTTGCGGACGTGATCAAGTCGGGACGCACGCATTTGCAGGATGCGGTACCGGTCACGCTCGGCCAGGAGTTTCGTGCGTACGCGGCCGCCGTCCGTCGGTCCACTCGCCTGCTGCGCGATGCTGCAACGGAGTTGCACGAGCTCGGCATCGGAGGCAGCGCGACCGGCACCGGCATCAACACCGCGACCGGATTTCGTCACGTCATCGTGCGGCATCTCGGCGAGCTGACCGCGCTCGACCTTCGCTCGCAAGACGATCTGCGCGAAGCGATGCAGTCACAGCTGCCGGTCGTCGCCGTTTCCGCGGCACTGCGCAATCTCGCGCTCGAACTGACGCGCATCACGAACGATCTTCGACTCCTCGCATCGGGACCGATGACCGGACTCGCGGAGATCACGCTGCCGTCGGTGCAGCCCGGCTCGTCGATCATGCCGGGCAAAGTGAATCCGTCGATGCTGGAGTGCATGAACCAGCTGCTCTTCCACATCATCGGCGCCGACACCGCGATCGCGTACGCGTCGCAGGCGGGACAGCTCGAGCTGAACGTGATGATGCCGCTGATGGCGTTCGAGATCACGTTCTCGATCGAGATCCTCAAGAACTTCCTGCCGGTGCTCATCGAGAAATGCATCCGCGGAATCGGCGCCGATCGCGAGCGCTGCGAGGCGTACTACATCAGCTCACCATCGCTGGCGACGGCGCTCAATCCGATCATCGGTTATGCGGCGGCGGCGGAGATCGCGAAGGAGTCGGCGAAGTCGGGACGTCCGATTCCGGAGCTGATTCGCGAGCGGAAGCTGCTGTCGGACGACGAGATCGCGGCGATTTTTACGCCGGACTTCCTCGCCGGACAGGCGGACCGGACATAGAATCGTCTGCACCGTCCTCAAACAATCGAATGCGACTCTTTATCGCGACGACGTTTCCCGCCGCCGCCACCGATCCGATCAACGATCGTATTGCAGCGATCCGATCGCGGCTGCCGAGCGCTTCCTGGGTTCGCCCGGAATCGCAGCACCTGACGTTTGGATTTCTCGGCGAGCAGCCGGAGTCGATGATCGAGACTCTCGCGCCGCGATTGACGGAAAATCTTTCGCGCATTGCGCCGTTCGAAGCGACGCTGCACGACTGCGGCTTCTTTCCGAATCCGCGACACGCGCGCGTCGGCTGGGTCGGTGTCGAGCCGGAGAGCGCGTTCAACGTCGTCGCGCGTGCCGTGCGTGAAGCGGTCGTCGCGACGGGACTGACGCTCGATCGCGAGACGTTCCGCTCGCATCTGACGATCATGCGGATTCGCGATCCCTGGCCGCCGGCGTCGGCCGATCTCTTTTGCAGGACGCTGCGCGACTACCGTTCGGCGCCGTTCACTGTCGACACGATCACGTTGTTTTCGAGTCAGCTGAATCCGCAGGGAGCGATCCACACGCCGCAAAGATCGTTCGCGCTGGCTTAGCCAGGTGTGGGGGCGGCCGCTTCGGCCGCCCCGAGGCGGGCGAAGCGCCCGCCTCCACATTCACACTCGCGAGCGTTTGCGCGGTTCGCTTTTTCCGCGCAACTGTCCGCACGCCGCCGCGATGTCGCGTCCTTTCGAACGTCGCACGGTTACATGTACTCCGCTGCGCACCAGCGTCGAGACGAAGCGATCGATCGCCACGTCGGTCGGACGCTTCATCCACGCCGGCAGATTCGCATCCTCGTTGAACGGGATCGCATTCACTTTAACGTTCAGTCCGCGCAGCAGTTTCGCGAGCGCGACGGCATCGCTGATCGAATCGTTCCAGCCGGCGAGCAGCACGTATTCGGCGGTCAGCTCGCGGCCTTTCTCCGTCGGGTAACGCTTCAGCGTCGCGATCAGCTCGCCGAGCGGATACTTCTTCGTGATCGGCATAATCTCTTCGCGGCGTTTCTGATCGGGCGCGTTGATCGAGACCGCGAGATTCGGACGTCGCGGCAGTTTCGCCAGCTCTTCGATTCCGGGAATGATGCCCGACGTCGAGATCGTGATCCGTTTCGGCGCGATCGAGCGATAGAAAACATCGAGCGTCGTCACGACGTGGTCGAGATTCAGCAGCGGCTCGCCCATCCCCATGAAGACGACGTTCATCTGTTCCATCGGCACCGCGTGCTCGTGCGCGATCGTGAAGAACTGTCCGGTCATCTCCGACGGCGTGAGATTTCGTCCGGCGCCGAAGAAGCCGGTCACGCAGAACGTGCAGCCGACCGCGCAGCCGGCCTGCGATGAAAGGCAGATGCTCGTCCGATCGGTCATCGGCATGTAGACCGATTCGATCCGATTGCCGTCTTCGAGCACGAAGAGATACTTCTGGCTGCCATCCGCCGCCGGTGTCGTGCGCTCGATCACTTCAGGAAACGCTGCGCTGAAACGCTCGGCGAGTTGCGCGCGCAATTCCTTCGGGATGTTCGTCATCGCGTCGAACGAGCTGGCGCCGCGCAGATGGAGCCACTCTTCGATCTGCTTCGCGCGGAACGGAGGTGAGACGACCTCGCCGACCGTCGCGCTCAGTTGCGCGGGGGCGAGATCGTGAAGATTGATGCGCTCACTCGTCGTCACTGGCGTGAGCGAGCGGTTCGATGCGTCGCGTGGAGCGGACCTTCCGCGTTGGATCGATTCCGATGGCGCGAAGCAGCGCGAGGTCGTTGACGTTGATGCGGAAGGAGACGTCTTTGTCGCTTTTCACGGTCAGCTCGCCGGACGATTCGGTTTGCTCTTCGTCGTCCTGTTTGTTGAGGCCGATAGTGGCGTCGAGAACCACGTAGAGGTTGTAGCCCTCGTCGCGGATTCGCTGGATGTGCTGATTGACGTCGTCGGAAGCGGAGATCGATTCGTTGATCGCGTTGCCGAGGTCGCGCAGGAGCTGCTTGATCTTGTCGTCCATTACCCTCTGGATTGCACTTTACTCCGATTGCAGGCGTCCGGCCGCGGAGCCCCAATGCTCCGACCAGTACGCGAGATACTTCCAGCGGCCCCACTTCGCATATCTGCGAAGCATCGTCGCATCGCCGACTTTTCGTCCTCCGTGATACGTCTCACGGACGAAGCGCCGGAACTCGGTATCGACGGCGATGAAATCGTGGCGCCCGTCCATCGCAAGCAGATGCGCGGCGCCATACGGACCGACACCGGGTAACGTCATGTAGCTCGCGAATAGTTCCTTCGTCGGCTGCGACGGATCGGCCAGCTTTGCGAGATCGATCGAGCCATCAACGATGCCGGACGCGAGCGCATGCACGGGCTTTGCGCGGTATCCGAGGCGGCAACGCTCCTGAAGTGTTGCAGGATCGAAACGGATGACGTCGCGCGGCGTCGGAAACGCACCGCCGCGTCCGCAGACTGCGACGACGTTCGCGACCATGCGTACCGTTTGCGACCACGTCACGTTCGTCGTGGCAATGATCTTGACGATGTCTTCGAAGAGCGTCGCGCCGCAGAGCAGCCGTCCGAATCCTTCGCGCTCGACCCACGAATGTGCAGACGAGTTGCGCGTCAGCAGATGGAAGTCGGCGACGTCGACGTGCAGCTGAAAGATGCGCTTCAGCTTCGCGCGCAGCTCGTCATCGATGGGGTGATCGACGTGCAGCGCTCCGCGGCGATGCGTGATCGAGAGCGCAACCGGCTTTCCGCCGATGAGCTCCGTCCGCCGCAAAACGGCATCACGTGGCGACCACAAAAACGGCGCGAGGTGATACCAGCCGTGCGATTCAACGGTCGAACGAAAGTTGAATCCTGCAGGTGTGAGGATGGAGGCGACGGCCGGAATCGAACCGGCGGATGAAGGTTTTGCAGACCTCTGCCTTACCACTTGGCTACGTCGCCATCCTTCGGCGGGATCGCGAGTTTAGTGAACCGGCCATGCGCGGTCAATATTCGTTGGAATGAGCATCGCATCGCCGCTACGATATCCGTTCGGAGGAGAGAGAGTGATGCGTGTTTCACGAATCGTCAGCGTGTTGATTCTGTCTGCCGCCTCGTTTGGTTGTGCGTCGTCCGTTCCGAAAGTCGTCGTCAACGAGAAGGTGCCGGCCGGCGCGACGATCGGCGTCGTGTCGTTCCGCGACTGCGTGATTCCGTCGCAGGAAGATGACTGCCCCGGCTCCGGCAACGTAGCGGGACCGATGTACGCGCGCGTGCTGGCGTCGAGACCGACGATGAAGGTCACGCCGATCTCGCGGCCTGTCGCCGCGAACAAAGAGTTGTCTGATGCCGACGCGGTCGCGCTCGCACGCAACAGCAACGTGCAGTACGTGCTGAACGGCGAAGTGAATGATTACTACAGCGTCGCGCCGATGACGTATCGCAGCGATCGCGCCGCCGTCACCGTACGACTGCTGAAAGTCAGCGACGGCAGCGTCGTCGCGTTCCAGACCGAAACGGTGCAGGGAGCGAATTACAAAACGCCGGCCGATCTGATTCAGCGCGTGGCCGAGCGATTCCGCGACGCGATCCAATAGCCGATCTTTATCCTCCCTTAACGACCCCGCGCGCCGATTCGTGTTATCGGTGTAGGTATGACCTCGCGCCGGATGTTCGCCGCGGTGACGCCGTGGCTGATCGCGCTCGCCGGCAGTGTGGCCGTGACCGCGATCGGCCGCGTCATGCGGCTCAATCCGAACACGATCGGATTCGCATTTCTGATTGTCGTCCTGGCGTCGGCCATCCGCGGCGGGCTGCTCGTCGGCACCGTCGCATCGATCGTGGCGACGCTTTGCTACAACTACTTTTTCTTCGAGCCGCTTTACACCTTCACGATTCACGAGCCGTCGAACTGGGTTGCGCTGACCGCGTTTCTCGTTACGTCGGTCGTCGTCAGCCGGCTGGTGATCGCGGCGCGCATTCAGGCCGAGCGCGCGGAGCAGCGGCGACTCGAGCTCGAGACGCTGTACGGATTGAGCGTCGATCTCTTCACCGCCACGAATCGCGTCGGCGCGCTCGGCGAAGCGGCCGGCCGCGCGCTGACGCTGCTCGGCGCGCGCGAAGGCGGACTGGTGCTGTTCGACGGCAGTCCGTATCGGCAGAACGTCATCTGGTGGCTCGGCGACAAACCGGACGAGATCGAAGATCTGATCGCCGGCGTCGGCCGCCACAAAGAACCGCTCGAATTTCCATCGCCGCTCGGCCGCGACGTCTATCTCCCGCTGCTCATCGGCGGACGAACGACCGGCGCACTCGTCGCGCGCGGCACCGAAGCGTCGCGTCAGGCGCTGGTGTCGGCATCGCGACTGGTCGGACTCGCGGTCGAGCGCGAGAGATTCATCGAAGAGAACGCGCACGTCGAAGCGCTGCGTGAAAGTGAAACGCTGAAGACATCGCTGTTGCGCGCCATCTCACACGATCTGACGACGCCGCTCACCGCGATCACGATTCATACGGAAACCTTGCGACGCAAAGCGTCTGCCGATCCGGAGCTGAGAGATGCCGTCGGCGGAATCAGCGGCGAGACCGGACGGCTGCGGCGGCGGATCGACAACCTGTTGTCGATGGCGCGTCTTGAAGCAGGGAAAGCGAAACCGCGGCGCGAGCCGACGCCGCCGGCTGATCTCTTTCGCGCCGTGCGTGAGAACCTGCCGCTCGTGCTGCAGTCGCGACCGCTCATCGTCACCGTCGACGCCGACTGTCCCGACGCGAACGTCGATCCATCGCTCGCGCTCGAGATCCTCGTGAACCTGATCGAGAACGCGCATCGCGTCTCGCCGCCCGACGCGCCATTGGAACTGGTCGCGCGCGTCCATCCGCTCGACGCGTCGCAGGTGCGAATTGAAGTGCTCGATCGCGGACCCGGACTGCCGCCCGGAGTGGCCGACGCCGACGGCAACATCCTCCCCGGCGCGACAACCGACGTCGCCCAGCGCGGACTCGGCCTCGAGATCGCGCGCAGCCTCGCGGTCGCGAACGGCGGGACGATCGGCATCATCCCGCGACAGGGCGGCGGCACGATCGCGCGCCTCGACGTACCGGCCGCGCCGCTGCCGATGACGGAGTCCGCATGACCATCGCGCCGGTCATTCTCGTCGTCGATGACGATCCTTCGATCCGCGAATCGCTCGCCACCGAGCTGCGCGCGGCCGCGTACACGACCGTCGTGGCCAGCGATGGAATCGATGGCCTGCGCGCATTTCAAACGCACGCGCCGGAGCTCGTCATCACCGATCTCTCGATGCCGCGCTCCGACGGCTTCGAATTGATCTCCGCGATCCGCGCCACCGCGCACACGCCGATCCTCGTCATCTCCGTCCGCGGCAACGACGCCGACAAAATCCGCGCGCTCGATCTCGGCGCCGACGATTTCGTGACCAAGCCGTTCTCGATGGGCGAAGTGCTGGCGCGCATTCGCGCGCAACTGCGCCGCATCGGCGGACCGGCAACGAAGACGCTGCTGTTCGAAGGATTGTCGATCGATCTTGAGCGCCGTCGCGTCGTCGAAGGCGGACGCGACATCCGCCTGACGCCGACTGAATACACGCTGCTCGAATTGCTGGCGACGAACGCGGGAAAACCGGTCTTCACCGATCGAATCATCGCGCGCGTCTGGCGCGACGCGCCGGGCACGACCACCGACACCGTGCGCGTGCACATGAGCGCGTTGCGGAAGAAGATCGAGCCCGATCCGTCATCGCCGCGTTACATCGTGACGGAGCCGTGGGTCGGGTATCGGTTCATCGCTGAGCCGGTGTGACGCGCGCGCGACCTTAACGATCTCTTCACGCACCATTTCGCCTTTCCGACGCGAATCCTTCGCACTTCCTTGCGACCGCGTGCGCGCCACCGCGTTGCGATGAGTCAGGAGGTCGGGATGACCATCATGACTCGCCATCACCCGCTGACCATCGCCGCGTTTGCGACGCTCTTCTGGACCGCGGCCGCGGCACTCGTCGTCGCCGCACATGTCGATGTCGATCCGTTCTCGCCGATGGCCGGCGCCGCGGCGACCATCGGGGCGATCATCGTCACGGCGTATTGCTACACGCGGCTCGTCGCGCAAAACGCCGGCGCGACTCACGCGCTCTCCGTCGGCATCGCGTGGCTCGCGCTCTCGATCGTCGCGGAAATCACGATGTCCACGCGCCTCGGCCACTCGTGGTTCTCGCTCATCGGCTCACCCGATCGCCCGCTGCTGCGCAACGTTTTCCTTTTCGCCTGGATCTTCGCGCCGACGCTGTTCGCGCGGCGCGAAGAGAGCGCGTGAAACCGTGATCAGAATTCGATCTGCGCGCCGAGCTCCACGACGCGATTCGGTGGCAATCGAAAGAATCGCGCGGCTCCCGCCGCGTTGCGCATCATCGATGCGAAGAGCTTCTCGCGCCACGTCGCCATACCGCTCGGCCGCGACGTGATGATCAGCGTTTCGCGCCCGAGGAAGTACGTCGTGTCCATCGGCGGAATCGTCAGAGTGGTGACGCGCTCGAGCAGCGCGGGGATGTCCTGCTCTTCCATGTAGCCGTAGCGGCCGGTGATGCGGAAGAGACCTTCGCCGAGCTCTTCGAACTGCACGCGTTCCGTGTCGTGAAGATGCGAGACCTCTTCGGTCACGACCGTCAGCAGAATCACCTGCGTGTGCAGCGCTTTGTAGTGCTTGAGACTGTGCAGCAGCGCCGACGGAATGATCTCGCGCGTGCGATGCATGAAGACCGCGGTGCCGGGCACGCGCACCGGCGCGCGATGCCGCAGCGACTCGACGAATTCCTCCGGCGAAAGGGCGCCATCGCGCAGCCGCGCGGTGAGAATCTCGCGCCCTTTGCGCCACGTCGTCATGATCGTGAAGACGATCGCGGCGATGAGCAGCGGGAACCAGCCGCCGTGAACGATCTTGAAGTAGTTCGCGGTCAGAAACGCGATGTCGCCGATGAGAAACGCAGCGGTGATCAGGCCGGCGCGCAGCACGCTCCAGTGCAGCAGATCGCGCGCGACGACGTACGCGAGGATCGTCGTGATCAGCATCGTCGTGCTCACCGCGACGCCGTATGCCGCGGCGAGATTCGACGACGTGCGGAAGCCGATCACGAGAATGATCGTCGCCACCATCAGCGCCCAGTTCACCGACGGAATGTAGATCTGTCCCATCTCCGCGCGCGACGTATGGACGATCTCCATGCGCGGCAGATAGCCGAGTTGGATCGCCTGGCGCGTGAGTGAAAAGACGCCGGAGATGATCGCCTGCGATGCGATGACGGTGGCCATCGCGGCGAGTGCGACGAGCGGATACAGCGCCCACTTCGGCGCGAGGAGATAGAACGGATTGTGGGCCGCTTCCGGATGGCGAAGCAGCAGCGCGCCCTGTCCGAGATATTGCAGCACGAGCGCGGGACCGACGAGATTGAACCAGTCGACCTGAATCGGCTTTTCGCCGAAGTGTCCGAGATCGGCGTAAAGCGCTTCGCCGCCGGTGGTGACGAGGAAGACCGCGCCGAGGACGAGAAATCCGTGCGCGCCGTTCTCGATGAAGAAGCGAATGGCGTGATACGGATTCAGCGCGAAGAGCACGGTCGGCTCCCACAGAATGCCGCGGATGCCGAGCACGCCGAGCGTCGTGAACCAGAAGATCATCACCGGCCCGAAAACCGAGCCGACGCCGGCCGTTCCTTTGCGTTGAAAGACGAAGAGCAGCACGAGGATGACGATGGTGATCGCGACGACATACGGCTTGAAGAATGGCGTGGCGACTTCGAGCCCTTCGATCGCGCTCAGCACGGAGACCGCCGGCGTGATCATGCCGTCGCCGTAGAGCAGCGCCGCACCGAACACGCCCATCGCGATCAGCGCCGTTTTCACGGCCGCGCGGCGCTCTTTGTCGAGACCGACCAGTCCCATCAGCGCGAGGATTCCGCCTTCGCCGCGGTTGTCGAAGCGGATGACGTAGACGTGGTACTTGAGCGTGACGACGACGATCAGCGACCAGAAGGTCAGCGACAGCACGCCGAAGATGTTTCCGCGCGAGACCGCGACGGCATGCGCGCCGAAAAAGCATTCGCGGAACGCGTAAAGTGGGCTGGTTCCGATGTCGCCGTAAACGATGCCGAGGGCGAGGAGCGAAAGCGATAGAAGCCGCTTACCGGTCGGCTCCTCCCGGTGTGTTGAAGTCACTCCATCCGCCAAACTGATCTCCTCGCGCGAGTGCGCAGCAGTCGAGTGTATGGCGCGGAGTGACGCCGGCGACGTTAAGAGATCGTTAAGACGACGCGTGCTAATCTCGCGCGCCTTATGCCGAAACTCTGTCTCAGAATCGCGATCTCACTCGATGGTTTTGTGGCCGGCCCCGATCAAAGCGTCGACGACCCGATCGGCGTCGGCGGGATGCGCCTTCACGAGTGGGTTTTCCCGCTGGCAGCGTGGCGCTCGACGCACGGACTGGAAGGCGGCGAGGTCAATGAGAGCACGCCGATCATCGAGGAGGCGCTCGCGAATTCCGGCGCGACGATCATGGGCCGCAAGATGTTCGGCGGTCCGGCCGGCGAATGGGATCTCGCCAATCCGTGGAACGGCTGGTGGGGCGACGATCCGCCGTTTCATCATCCCGTGTTCGTGCTGACGCACCATCCGCGCGAGCCGCTCGTGCTCAAGGGCGGAACGACGTTCACGTTCGTGACTGACGGAATCGAATCGGCGCTCGCACAGGCGCGCAACGCGGCCGGCGAAAAGAACATCTCACTCGCCGGCGGCGCGAGTGCATGCGCGCAATATCTCGCCGCCGGTCACGTCGACGAGATGACGCTGAACCTCGTCCCGATCCTCCTTGGCAGCGGCGAGCGGCTGTTCAATGGCGTGGGAACCGATTTGCACGGATTGAAACTCGTGCGCACGATCGCGGCGCCGAGCGTTACGCATTTGACGTTCCGACGGTAAAGGGGCGGGCGAAGCGCCCGCCCCCACACTCACTCACAACTTTGCGTTAGTGATGTTTGATCGTCGTGGAGCCGTCGATTACGCGGACGAGTTGCATCATGCCGCGATCCTCGTGCGCGAGGATGTGGCAGTGCAGCACGAACGTGCCGGGGAAATCGACGAAGCGGCTGCGAATGCGGATCGAGCCGGCCTTCGTTGCGCGGCCGGTGGCGGGATCGATCTCCAGGTCGCCGTTCGCGTCGGCCTTCGCAGCGGGGATGGCCATGACGTCCTGCCAGAAACCGCCCGTCGACGGCGCGGTGTAATTGTTCGCGGGCGTGTTCGGATCGACGACCTCCACGACCTGAAACGGATTCACGTGAATGTGAAACGGATGCGGAACGATCGTGTTGTTCTCGATCAGCCACTCTTCCTGATCGCCGAGGATCATCGTCTGGTAGTAGCGGTGCTCGCTGAACTGCTCGTCGTCGATCATGTAGTACGGCGCCCGATTCTCCGCAATCGTGATCGTTTTGAATCCAACGCGTTCATTGCCGACCTGCACATCGAACGGCAGCGTCTTCGACGGAGCATGCGTGCCGGTCGCCGCGGCAGGCGCGGTCGCGATGCGGAACGGTTCCCAGTCGAAGGTCAGCGTGCGCTGGCGATTGCACGATGAGATGTTGCCGAGGAAGGTGGGGAACGTCGGATAGTTGCCGGTCGCGGAGCCATCGGGAAACTGATCGTCCGCCGCCGTGCCGCAGACGACGACGTTCACGATGCCGCCGAATTCGTACGATTCCGAAGCCGTCGTGATTTTCGGCGCCTGCACGAGGATGTCGATGCGGCCGCCGGCGATCAGCGAGAACGTCGTGCCGTTGCCGTCGGCGTCCTTCGTCGTGAGCGGCTGCAGGTTGTAGTTGAAGCGGTTGAACTGCACGCCGTCCTGCGCGATCTGGCGGAACTTCGGCAGCGGTGAAACCGCCACGCCGGCGACGCCGGTGAACTTCGGCGTCAGTCTGCTGCCGACCTGCGCATTGACGATGCGCCACAGCTGAATCTCGCCGGGACGCATCACGATCGTCGGCGCGACCTGCGCGACGTTCGTTTTCGCCTTCACGATCGGTGTGCCGTTCGTCGTCGTCTTCGCCGTGCGGCCGGGACCGACGCGCTCGAGATCGGGAAGATCGGTGAACTCCTGGACGACGAGCACCTTCTCCGTCTTCTTGATGTTCGGATAAATCTTCTCGAGGTCCTTGTCGTACTGCCCCTCGATGATCATCGCGCCGGCCAGTCCGTTGTAGAGATTGATCGACGTCGAGCCGTGCTTGTGCGAGTGATACCAGTGCGTGCCCGGCGCCTGCGCCATCTTCTCGCCGCCGCTGCCGTCGGTGACTTTCCAGCAGTTCGGAAACGCGCCGACGAAGTACTGCGGCCAGAGTCCGTGCGCGATGTTCTCCGCGTTCGCCGGCGTGAGCTGATTCGCTTCCGGCAGCGCCGGCACGTCCTTACCGTTCGCGTCCTTGATCGGCCCGCGCTTGCTCTGCCAGATCGCGTGCAGATCGTAGTTACGCGTTCCCTTCTCCTGAAAGGTGCGGAACGATTCCGGGAGATCTTTCCATGGCTGCGGCTTGCCGTGCGCCTCGCATTGCGCGAAGACCTCATCGAAGATCGCTGTCACCTTATCTTCGGTGATCGTCGGATCGGGACGGAGCTGCACGAGGACGTTGTCGCCGAAACCGTCGGGCGTCACGTGCGTGCCGTGGAAGTGCAGGTTCGCGGTGCTCGAACCGTGGAAGCAGTTCGGGAAGGAATCGCCGCGCGTCGTCGGGTACCAGCCTTTGTCGCCGGTGTTGCCGTTCGTCGCCTGATCGCAGCCGGTCGCCTGTCCGGTCTCCGCGGCATCGAGCGTTCCGCCGGGAAACGCGCCGACGTCGACCTGGTTGAGGAACGTGATCTCGACGCGATCGCCGACGCTCATCCGCAACGTCGGACCGGGCAGACAGGCATCACTCGTCGGCGGCCAGATTCTTTTCCTCGGCGCCTGCTGATCGTAGCCTTCGAAATATCGCATCATCGGCTTCTGCTTCGAGCCGAATCCGGCGAAGTTTTTCTGCGCGTTGCGGATCTTGATCACGCCTTTCAGCTTGTGATTGCGACTGACGATCTGATCGATCGCCAGCAGCGTTTCGGTTGCGCATTCGGCCGACGTCTGCGCGAACGCGCGCGGCACGATGCCGGCGACGGCCGCGGCGGTCGTGACCGCGGCCGCCTGCGCGACAAAACGTCGTCGCGTGATGCTGCCCGCCGGTTCATCCGCGGGCGCGGGGATCGTGAGCTCGCTGGAAATCTCTGTCATGAATTCTCCTCTCCTTCGTCGGTCGCGCGTCAGAACGAGATCGTGCCGGCGGGGCCGTCGGGATCGCAGCCGTCGTAGTACGTCTTCGAAGTTCCGGCCGCGCCGGTGATGGAAAGGGCGGGAGAGGTCGCGGCAGGCTCGCCGTCGACGAACGGTGGGAGAGGAAAATCCATCCAGAGAGCGGGCTGCGTTTTGTCAGGCGTCGGCTGATGCGGCGCCTCCGGATCGAGGTTCGCCCACATCACGAAGTCATTGGATCCGAGCGCGACAGGGGATGGGTCGAAGACGATGACGCCTCCGACCCGTCTGATGTTGACGGTTGCCATTTCTGCTCCTTCGGTTGTTGATTTGGGACTTACTTCAATGTGAACCG
>JAOBAU010000381.1 GCA_025463165.1 Acidobacteriota bacterium
GCTAGGCATCGCGCTCGACATCGGCCGCTGTCCCGACGTGATCGTCGGACTGTCGAACGTCTTCGTTTCGCACGCGCATCTCGATCACGCGGTCGGCATTCCGTTCTACGCGGGACAACGCAAGCTGCATCGGATGGATGGCGGGCGGATCTTCGTTCCCGCCGAGGCGGCGGAAGATTTTCGAGCGTTGATGGCCATTCATGAGCGGCTGGAAGGAACGCCGTACGACATCGAGATCGCCGGGATCGCCGCGGGAGAAGTCGTGCGCATTTCGCGAGGACTGGAAGTGCGCGCGCATGCGGCGACGCATCGCGTGCCGGCGCGCGCGTATGAAGTGATCGAGGTGCGGCATCACCTGCGCGCGGAGTATTCGGGATTCGACTCCGCGGAGCTCGCGAGGCTGCGTCGTGACGGCGTGGAAGTCGCGGAGGAGTATCGGCGACCGCTGCTGTTCTATACCGGCGATACCGATCGCGGCATCCTCGAGACGAACGCGGCGCTGTTCCGCGCCGAGGTGCTGATGATCGAGTGCTCGTTCATCGAGGATGAGCATCTGGACCGCGCGGCCGCCTATCGCCACATCCATTTCGACGATCTCGCGGAGTTTGCCGAAACGTTCGAGAACGAACTGATCGTGCTGACACACTTCTCGAGGCGCTACGGCCGCCGCGAGATTCGCGACGGCATTCGGCGTCGCTGTCCTGCCGTGCTGCGCGATCGAATCCGGCTGGCGCTGCCGGAGGAGTGGCAGAGGTTGTGAGTCGTCCGCGCGCATTCCTTTTGCAGTGGCTGGCCCGAGTTTGAAAGGTATCCTCTTCTCAATGACCCGTCGACGTATCCGACAAATCGCGACCGCGATTCTCGTACTCACAACCTTCCTCGTAACTCCCGACGCCGACGCGGCGAAAAAGAAGTCGTCTTCGACGCGCAAACGGGCGGCGGCAAAGAAAAAGAAAGTCGCCGCCGCGCCGCTCGACGCGGCATCCGGCGGCACTCTGCAGGAGCGGCTCGCGTCGCTCGTCAACGGTTCCGTTGCGCGCAGCTCCGACGCCAGCATTCAGATCGTCGAGCTCGAAAGCGGCAGCGTCATGGCCGAGCGCAATCCGCGGATGCCGGTGGCGCCGGCGTCGAACATGAAGCTCTTCACGACCGCCGCGGCGATCGACATGCTCGGACCGAATTTCGAGCTGACCACCGGCGTCTTCGCGCGAGGCACTGCCGACGCATCAGGCACGCTCGACGGCGACGTGAAAGTCGTCGGCCGCGGCGATCCGACCATCGGCGGACGCTTTCACGACGGTCACGCCACCGCCGTCATCGACGAATGGGCGAACGATCTCAAGCGCGCCGGCATCAAGACCATTCGCGGCAACCTCATTTTCGAATACGGCTACATGGACACCGAGTACATCCACCCGACGTGGCCGGTCGATCAGCTCGTGAACTGGTACGAGGCGCCGGTCTCCGCCTTCTCGATGCAGGAAGGTTGCGTGCAGGTTCGCGTGCTGCCGTCGCGTTCCGGCCAGCAGTGCACGGTGCAGTTCGAGCCGCCGACGAGCTTTCTCGAATTGCAGAACTCCTGCGTGACCGGCCGCGGCCTGCCGTTCATCACGCGCCATCGCGGCACGAACACGATCCTCGTGCGCGGCGGTGTGCCGTCGCGCTCCGGACCGACGGAAGTCTTCGTGACGGTCGAGAATCCGATTCACTACTTCGCGTCGGTGACGCATGAGGCGTTCGTGCGCGACGGCATCAACGTGCAGGGACAGGTGATTGTCACGCCGCGCGACGACCGGCCCGACTGGCGCCGCGTCGCGCAGCATTCGACGCCGCTCAACATCGTCGTCTACGTCATCAACAAGAAAAGCCAGAACCACTACGCCGAACAGCTCGTGAAGATCATCGGCGCCGAGCAGCGGAAGGAAGGCTCGTGGGCATCGGGCAGCGCCGCCGTCACCGAATGGCTGACGAAGAAGATCGGCGTGCCGGCGAACGAATACAGCCAGGCCGACGGTTCCGGGATGTCGCGCTACAACCGCGCGTCGGCGAACGCGTTCATCCAGCTGCTGTCGTACATGTGGAAGAGTCCGTACCGCGAAGATTTCCTCAGCTCGCTCCCGTACTCCGGCGATCCCGACGCGAAGTTCGGACATCGCCTGCGCACCGCGCCGTACGCGCGGCAGGTCTACGCGAAGACCGGCTACATCGTCGGCGTGGTCGGACTTTCCGGCTATGTCCACGCGCAGAGCGGCAAGGTCTACGCGTTCTCGTTTCTGTTCAATCGGTACCACACCGGCGTGTACGCCGTGTACCACCTGCAGGACGAAATGCTGAAGGAGATCATTCGCGGCGGCTGACGACTAGAATGCGCGCGACATGACGCGCGACAACATTGTCTTCGCCACCTGCGGTCTCCTCCTCGGCCTGATCATCGGCAGCCTCGTGATCGGACCGCGAATCGCTCAATCGAAACTCGCCGCTCCGCACTCCGCCGACATCGCTCCGTCGCTCACCGAAACCGCGCCGCCCGCGACCGCGGCGCCGACCGCGACCGGCGGCAATCCGATGCCGATGGTCATGCAGCAACTCGAGAACCTGAAGCAGACCGTCGCGCGCGAGCCGCGCAACTTCGAAGCGCTCGTGCAACTCGGCAACATGTACATGGACGCGGCGAAGTTCCCGCAGGCCATCGATTTCTATGAGCGTGCGCTCGCCGTTCGCGAAGAGCCGAACGTCCGCACCGATCTCGGGATTTGCTACAAGCAATCGAACCAGCTCGAGAAATCGCTCATCGCGTTTCAGAAGGCGGGAAGCGAAGCGCCCGATCAGTGGCAGGCGCGCTACAACGAAGCGATCATCCTGTCGGAGCTCGGCCGTAACGACGAAGCGCGAACGGTCGCCGCAAAACTCGCCGAGGCGAAGCCGGGCGATGAGGATGTAAAGAAACTCGTGGCGGCGCTGGCGGTGAAGAAATGACGATTCCCATCGACTCGCCGGGCGAATACGCGCGCGGACTGCTCAATCGTCTCGGAGATCGCGACGTGCTGTCGGTGCTCGACAGCTCCGTCGCCGCGACGCGTGCGATGTTCGAAGGATTGGACGATGCCACGATCCGCCGGCCGGAAGCGGACGGCAAATGGTCGATGATCGAAGTCGCGCATCACCTCGCGGATGGCGAGCTGGTGCTCGGCGTTCGGATTCGGATGATCGTCGCGCACGATCGACCGCCGATCGTTGCGTACGATCAGGATCTCTGGTCGCAGAAGCTTCACTATCGCGACGCGAAACTGGATGATGTGCTCGAACAGTTCGCCGTCATGCGCTCCGCGAACGTGCGGCTGGCGCGGCAACTGGCGCCCGAGGAGTTCACGCGAGTCGGAATTCACACCGAGCGCGGCGCGGAGTCGGTCGGCTACACGCTGCGGTTGCTTGCGGGGCATGACCTCGTGCACCTCGATCAGCTGGCGCGGATTCGGCGCGCGGTTGGATAACGCAAAGTCAACTTCCGGGGTCAGACCCCCGATGTTGACTTTACTGAATCGTCAGCATGTTCTGACTGCTCGGCGAGACCTGCAGCGTATACACCCCATTCGTCTTCCGCACCGTCGCAACCGCCTGAAAGC
>JAOBAU010000048.1 GCA_025463165.1 Acidobacteriota bacterium
GGACCCGTTAAGTTGTGTGGAGGCGGGCGCTTCGCCCGCCTTGGACGGCCGAAGCGGCCGCCCCCACATAGAAACCAAAAGTCGGCAAGCCGCTTGCGATATGGGAGAGCAGTCGTCCAGAGACCCCAGGAGGGTAACGTGAACAAAATCAACAAGTTGGGTTTGCAATTGGTGGCAGTGGCAACGGTGGCGACGCTCTGCGGACCGTCCGCATTTGCGGAAGATCGTCATCGGAACGGGACGCGAGACGAAGCTCGCGCGACGCGAGAGGCCGGGAACGGCGGCCGGGTCGAGCGCACGGCGCCGGCGCAGCAGGTTCAGCCGCAGGAATCGCGCAGCTCCGTCGACAATCGCTCGAGCAACCGGAGCAACGGTTCGTACAACCGTGAGAACCGGAACAACAACGGCTCGAGCAACGGCTCGTACAACCGCAACAACCGCGGCAACGACGGATCGTCGAGCAACGGCTCGTACAACCGCGACAACCGGAGCAACAACGGCTCCTACAATCGCGACAACCGCAGCAACAACGGTTCGTACAACCGCGACAATCGCAGCAACGGTTCTTACAATCGTGGCGGTTCGTACGGTCGCAACGATTCGTATCGCGGCGGTTACCGCGGGACTCCGTCGTACTACCACGGCCGTGTCTCGCGCTACGACCGGTACAACGGCGGCTATCGCGTCTGGATCGTCGGTGCTCCGTATCCGTTCTTCATTCCGGAAGCGCGCTTCCGTCTGTTCCCGCGCTTCGGCGTCGGCATCGACATTCGTCTCGGCGGTTACTACAACTCGGCCGGCTACTACGATTACTACGACGGCCCGGCCGGCGTGTACTCGTCGGGCACGATCCGTGGTGTCGTTGAGAGCGTCGACTATCGCCGCGGCACGTTCGTCCTTCGCGACGACCAGTCCGGCAATTTCGTGACGTCGGTGATGACCGGCGGCGATCGCAGCTGGGATGATCTTCGTGCCGGCGATTACGTCGAAGTGTCAGGCGACTGGACGCGCTCCGGCGTGTTTCAGGCGTACCGTCTCGACAACATCGGCGAATACCGCCGCTGAGTTTCTGCGATGGAGGACAGGCGCTCGTGCCTGTCCTCCATCACGACTCGTCTTCGACGTTCTTGAGATAGAACGAAAGAGACTCGAGGTTGATGCGCAGGTCGACGCTCTTCAACTTCACATCGGGCTTGAGCCGAATCTGCACCGGCGCGAAATTGAGAATGGCCTGCACGCCGGTGTCGGCGAGATTGTCGTAGACCTGCTGCGCGCTGTCGGCGCTGACGGCGATGATGCCGATCTCGACGCCGCGTTTGCGCACGAGATTTCCAAGCTCCTCATACGGAAGGACCGGAATGCCGCTTCGCGATTCGCGGCCGATCTTGTCGGCGTCGACGTCGAGCAGCGCCACGAGGTGGAAGCCGCTGTCGTTGAAGCCGCGATAGTCGGCGAGCGCCATGCCGAGGTTGCCGGCGCCGACGATCACCACGTTGCGGACGCGATCGATGCCGAGCGTGCGCGTCAGATGCTGGCGCAGCTCCGAGACGTTGTAGCCGACGCCGCGCGTGCCGAACTCACCGAAGCAGGCGAGGTCTTTTCGAATCTGCGCGGAGTTGAGATGGAAGCGCTGCGCGAGCTCGTGCGATGAGATCGTCTGTTGCTGGACCGACTCCAGATACGTGAGGCAGCGGAGATAGACGGACAGTCTTCCTGTCGTCAGCTCCGAAATGACATCGCGATCGTTCGTCGGACGAGTATTCGGGTTCGTCGCCATGTGGGGCGTTTACCTGGCCAGTAGTAGATGTGCTGCGTAGCTCGCGGCGTGAAAGAGCGGAGTCGGCCAGATGCCGATCAGGAAGATGCCGATGATGGAGATCGCCAGCGCGCCGGTCGCGAAAATCCCGCCATCGATCCTCGTCTGCCCTTCGGCCGATTCCTTCATGTAGAGGTAATAGACGACGCGCAGGTAGTAATAGACCGACGCGATCGATGTGATGATGCCGATGAGCGCGATGCCGGTGTGTCCCGACTGCACGGCCGTGCGGAAGATGTAGAACTTCGAGACGAAGCCGCCGGTCGGCGGAAGTCCGGAGAGCGAGAACATGCAGACCGCGAGCGCGAGCGCGTGGAACGGACGGCGCCAGCCGAGGCCGGCGATGTCGTCGAGCGTTTGCGGATCGTTCTGATTTTTCGCGAGCATGGAGATGACGCCGAAGGCGCCGAGGTTCATCAGCGCGTAGACGATCGTGTAGATGGCGATCGATGCGACCGCGTCTTCGTTGATCGTCAGCATGGCGATGGTCATGTAGCCGACCTGCGCGATGCCGGAGTAGGCGAGCATCCGTTTCAGGTCGCGCTGCGCGATGGCGACGGAGTTGCCGATGATCATCGACAGCACGGCCAGCCACGCCACGATCGTCATCCACTTCGTCTGCGGCAGCACCGGTCCCATGGCGTGGAAGATCCGGATCAGCGCGATGAGCGTGGCCGCTTTCGGCGCGACGGAAAGCCAGCCGGCCACCGGCGTCGGCGCTCCCTGGTAAACGTCGGGAGCCCACGGATGGAACGGCGCGAGTGCGAGCTTGAAGCCGAAGCCGGCCATCAGCAGCACGAATGCAACGGTGAGGAGCGGTGTGATGGTGACGTCGGGGTTCGCGAACCAGCGCGCCATCACATTGATGTTCGTCGATTCCGTGGCGCCGTAAAAGAGCGCCGTGCCGTAGAGGATGAAGCCGGTCGCGAACGCTCCCATCAGGAAGTACTTGAGACTCGCTTCGTTCGAGACGGGAAGGCGGCGCTGGAATCCGAGCAGGACGAAGATGCAGATCGAGAGCAGCTCGAGCCCGAGGATGATGATGAGGAGATCGAGCCCCTTCGCCATCATCATCATTCCGACCGTTCCCCACATCAAGAGCGCGTAGAACTCGCCGCCGGTGATGCCTTCGCGCTCGAGGTAATCGGCGGAGAGCAGCGTGCAGAGAATGCCGGCGAGGACGAAGGTGATGTCGAAGACGCGGGTGATTCCGCCGACTTCATACGTGCCGCCGAAGAACGTGCCGACGGCGACGAAGCGCTGCGACCACGCGCAGAGAATGAAGATGACGACGGCAATCGGTCCGGTGAGCGAGCGCGCTTTCGGCGCGAAGGCGTCGAAGAGGATGAGGAACATGCCGCCGATGCAGAGCACGAGCTCCGGCAGGATGGCGTTGATCCAGTGCGCTTCCAGGAGCGGTGTCAGGTTCATCGGGACACCGCCTTTCGCGAGTCCTGAGTCCTGAGTCCTGAGTCCTTAGTGCTCGACGATGCCGTCATCACCTTTTCCTGAGGCTTCTCGTTGCTCATTTGGGCGAGGAGTTGCTCGACGCTGGGCGTCATCTTTCTGAGGAACGTGTTCGGGTGGACGCCGATCCAGACGATGAAGACGAAGAGCGGCGCGAGAGCGAGCAGCTCATTCCAGGCGATGTCGGGGATGTGGCGATTCTCTTCGTTCGTGATCGGTCCGAAGAAGACGCGCTGCACGAGCCAGAGAAGATAGATCGCGGCGAGGATGACGCCGGTTGCCGCGACGGTCGTCCAGCCGGGGTACGTGCGGAACGAGCCGCTGAGAATCAGGAACTCGCCGACGAAGCCGTTCAGGCCGGGGAGTCCGACGGACGAGAGCATGGCGATGACGAAGCAGACGGCGTAGAGCGGCATCGTCTTCGCGATGCCGCCGTAATCGGCGAGCAGGCGCGTGTGACGCCGTTCGTAGATCACGCCGACGAGCAGGAAGAGCGCGCCGGTTGAGAGGCCGTGATTGACCATCTGCAGGATCGAGCCTTCGATCGATGCCTGCGTCATCGCGAAGATGCCAAGGACGCAGAAGCCGAGATGCGAGACCGATGAATAGGCGACGAGCTTCTTCATGTCGGGCTGCACCCACGCCACGAGCGCGCCGTAAACGATCCCGATGACCGCGAGCGCGATGAGGATCGGCGCGTAGTCGAGCGATGCTTTCGGGAAGTAGGGAAGGACGAAGCGAAGGAAGCCGTAGGTGCCGAGCTTCAGCATGACGCCGGCGAGGAGAATCGAGCCGCCGGTCGGCGCTTCGACGTGCGCGTCCGGCAGCCAGGTGTGCAGCGGAAAGAGCGGCACTTTGATCGCGAAGGCGAGCGTGAAGGCGATGAAGAGCAGCGTCGAGACGGTCGGCGAGAGCGCGGTGCCGTAGAGATCCTGCACCGCGAAGCTCGGAACACCGCCGCTCTGCCGCGCGTGCAGCGCACCGAGATAGATGATCCCGAGCAGCATCAGCAGCGAGCCGGCGATGGTGAAGATGAAGAACTTGATCGCGGCGTAGACGCGGTTCGCGCCGCCCCAAACGCCGATGATCAGATACATCGGGATCAGCGTCAGCTCGAAGAAGCTGTAGAAGAGCATGACGTCGGTGGCGAGAAACGCGCCGATCATCGCCGTCTCCATCACCAGCATCGCGATGATGTACTCCTTCGGATGTTTGTGGATCGAGTTCCACGATGCCAGCAGGACGACCGGCGTGAGCAGCGTCGTCAGCATGACCAGCCAGAGCGAGATGCCGTCGACGCCGAGCGAGTAGCGGATGCCCCACTGCGGAATCCACGGCACCGATTCGATGAGCTGAAAGCCGGCGATTCCTTCCTGAAAGCCCAGCACGATTTTCAGTGAGAGGAGAAACGTAACAAGCGAGAAGAAGAGCCCCCATCCTTTGATCGCGGCGTCGGCGCGGCGCGGGAAGAGCGCCAGCGGAAGTGCCGCGAGGAGGGGAAGCCAGAGAACGATGCTCAGCAGGTTGGTCATGCGTACGCCCAGATGAAGACGATGACGCCGACGAAGAACATCAGCGCGTAATTGCGAACGTTGCCGGTCTGGAAGAAGCGGAGCAGATCGCCGGCCGCTTCGACGACGGCGCCGAGGAGACGCAGCAGCGCGTCGATGACGGCGTCGACGATCTTCCAGAGGAAGGTCGAGAAGCGTTCCAGCGGCCGGACGATCGTCGCGCCGTAGAGCTCATCGACGTACCACTTGTTCTCCATCCCGTGCGCGATGGCCGGCACGCTGCGCTCGAACTGTTCGTCGGCTTCGAGACCGCGATCGAGGTAACGCGAGCGCGCCAGCAGCCAGCCGAGAATCGCGAAGCCGGTGGCGACGAACATCAGCGTCCATTCGGTCGATGCGGAGATCTCGAAGAACGCTTCACGCGCACCGTGAATCTCCGGGAAGACCGGCGCGAGCCAGTGGGCGAGGAAGTGATCGAAGTGGATCGGATGGCCGAGGACGTGCGGAACGCCGAGGAGCCCGCCGAAGATTGAAAGTGCGGCAAGAATGATGAGCGGGACGGTCATCGTCCACGGAGATTCGTGGAGATGGTGTTCCTGCTCGTGCGTGCCGCGGAACTTCCCGAAGAACGTCAGATAGACGAGGCGATACATGTAGAACGACGTGCAGAACGCCGCGATGGTGCCGAGCAGCCAGACGACGATCCGCACCGGCTGCGGCAGGAACGGCGAGACGAGCGCGGAGGCGAGGATCTCGTCTTTCGAGAAGAAGCCGGCGGCGAGCGGGAGTCCGGCAATCGCATAGGTCGCGATGCGGAACGTCCACGCCGTGATCGGGATCTTCTTCGCGAGGCCACCCATCTTCCGGATGTCCTGTTCGCCGCCCATGGCGTGAATTACGGAGCCGGAACCGAGGAAGAGACACGCTTTGAAGAACGCGTGGGTGACGACGTGAAAGAGTCCGCCGACGAATGCGCCGACGCCGACGCCG
>JAOBAU010000060.1 GCA_025463165.1 Acidobacteriota bacterium
CACATCTAAAAAGTTAAGTTAACCCACGGCTTAACTTAACTTTTTAGATGTGACCCCATAGTTAAACCGGCGCATGCGCTAACGTGGCGAGGTAAGCCGCAAGCACTTCGCCGATGATTACGGCGACGACTTCCACGTAGAGGATGCCGGTGGCGGCCATCGTGGAGCGGATCTTCACCGTGCCCCAGACCATCGGGTAGAGAAAGAGTGGGCCGAGGAGTCCCCAGCCGGCGCGCATCCAGAAGAAGATTCCCTGGCGCAGGGCGATGGCGTGGAACATCTCGGGAACGCAGAGCGCGGCGATGACGACGGCGACTCTCGCGATGGTGGCGATGAGCGTCGCGTGCGTCAGTCGCTTCAGCGGATCGATCGGCATGCCGCGCACGACGAGGTACCAGTGGCCGAGCAGCATGGCGAGATTGACGGAGCCGAGGAGCGCGATCGAGGTGACGGCGCCGGCGATGCTCCACGCCAGTGACGAGCGTGTCGCCGCCTGCCACGATGCGACGCCGAGCACCATCAGCGCGATGCCGAGCAGCACGGCGGGAACGCGCAATATCATTCGCTTCGGATAGCGGAGCACCGCGTAGACGAATGCGGTGAGCGCGAGCAACACACCGTCGGCAATCGCGAGCTGCGTCGCGTGCGCGGCAAGATGCGCGGCGGCCGCTGCGGCGAGCAGCGCAACGTTGACGATGAAGATCAGCCGATAGAACTTCACGCCGGCGTTGCGGCGGCCGACCAGCGGCAGGAAGACGTACAGACCGGCGGCGACGTCGACGAGAAAGAGGGCGAGCAGCACGTCAGTTCACGACTTCGCTGGCGCGCAGAAAACGAAAACCGCGACTGCGCAGCGCCGGCGCTTCGGCGGCGAGCACGCGCACCGTCTCCGGATACATATGACCGATGCCGATCGCCATTCCGTGCGACTCCGCCGCGGCGACGAGCGCCGCGAGCTGTATACGAATGGCATCCTCTTTCTGCACGTCGTCGAGAAAGACGCTGCGCGATGCGGTGCGAATGTTCAGCTCGCGCGCGACGGCCGCGGCGAGCGACGTGCCGGCCGTGCGCGAGTCGATGAAGTAGAGACCTTTCGGCAGCGCGGAAAGGACGCGCGTCATGACGCGGCGATCGGACGTCGCCCGCGAGCCCATGTGGTTGTTGACGCCGCGCGCGTGCGGGATCGCTTCGACGTTCGCGCGCGTCGTCGCTTCAATCTGCGCATCGGTCATCGTCGTCATCACCGCATTCGCTCCCGGCGACTGCCGCGGATTCTCCGGCTCCATCGGCAGATGGCAGAGCAGTTCGAAACCGTTCGCGTTCAGCTCGCGTGCGAACTCCTGCGAGCGCGCGCCGTTCGGCAACACCGCGAAGTTGACGTTCGGATCGATGCGCATCGCGCCGGCGAGCGGCTGATGATCGAAGCCGACGTCATCGAGGATGACGACGATCGCGCCGCCGTGATGCGTTTTCGCGACGCTCTTCTTCGGCGCGGCACGCGGCGGCGCGACGACGCTCGCCTCTTCAATTCGTTGCGGCGGCGATTGCTTTACGTTCGCGAACTGCTGACGCACGAAGCGAACCGCGAAGAAAAGAAGGAGCCCGCCGACAGGAAGGAGCATCAGCAGCGAGATGGTGCGGAATGAGGAGCTGCGCCGCGGCGACATGTTCCGTCTTCCCTCCCTCCCGTCCATGAGCGGGACAATTTTCGCACATCGATCGATGCGCTGCTAATCTCCGCGCACCCACCCGAGACGCGCCTGCCCGCGTCGCTCGCAGCACCACGACAACAATCAATGAAGAGATTCGTCGTGTATTCGTTTTTTCTGTTGCTCATCTCCCCTGCCGCGGCCGCCGTCGCACCGATGTCGCGCGTCGTCGCGATCGTCGACAGCCACACGATCGTCGTCGAGCGTGCGCGCGCACAAACGACCATCCGTCTGGCAGGCGTCGACGTTCCGCCCGACACCGAAGAAACGGCGCGACAGTTCCTCGCGCGCGAGTTGCTGTCGCGCTGGGTGCTGATCGATCCGGCGCCGAACGGCGCGTCGTACGTCTGGCGCTCGCCCGATTCGCTCGCCGTCAATCGCGCCGTCGTCGCGCTCTGGCTCGACGGGCCATCAACTCACACCGCCACACTCCTCGGCTGGTCGATGCCGAACGGCGTCGCGCCGAAAACGAAAACGTCGAAACCGGCGCAACCTCCGAAGGCTCCGAAAGCGTCACCGCCGCGAGCTCGCGCGAAGAAGCCGTAAAAAAAATCGAGGCGCGCGGTTTCCTGCCGCGCGCCTCGTGCATCCAAACGAGCGAAAGGAATCAATCATGCGCAGCTCACGCAACGTCATCCCAATCCAGTCATCAGTCCTGACCATCATCTTCGTCCTCTCGGCGATGCTCTTTCTGATGGTCGCCGCGATGTCGTGCAGCAAATCAGAAAACATGTCGACGAGAGTCGCACCGGTGGAAACAGATTCGCTCAACGCATACGCGCCGAAGTCGATGCCGCCGCCCGCGAGCATCGGCGAGCTGACCGGCTCCATGAACACCGAGGAGTACGGACGGATCGCGGAGAACGGGTTCCTGCGTGTCACCGACAACCCGCTCTCCACCTTCTCCATCGACGTCGACCGCGCGTCGTACAGCAACGTCCGGCGCTTCCTCGATTCGGGACAGATGCCGGTACGCGACGCGGTGCGCATCGAAGAGATGGTCAACTACTTTACCTACGACTATCCGCAGCCGAGCGGCAGCCATCCCTTCTCCGTCACCACCGAGATCGCGGCCTGTCCGTGGAATGCGAAGAACCGGCTGCTGCTCGTCGGGTTGCAGGGAAAGAACGTGCAGACCGAAGATCTGCCGCCGAGCAATCTCGTCTTCCTCATCGACGTCTCCGGCTCGATGAACGAAGAGAACAAACTGCCGCTGCTGAAGAAGTCGCTGTCGATGCTCGTCAATGAACTGCGCGCGAAAGATCGCGTCGCCATCGTCGTCTACGCCGGCAACGCGGGACTGGCGCTGCCGTCGACTCCCGGCTCCGACAAAGCGAGCATCCTCGCCGCGATCGATGAGCTGGAAGCGGGCGGCTCGACCGCCGGCGGCGAAGGAATTCTCCTCGCGTACAAAACCGCGAAAGAGAATCTTCTGGAACACGGCAACAACCGCGTCATTCTCGCGACTGATGGCGACTTCAACGTCGGCGTCAGCAGCGACGGAGAGCTCGAGCAGCTTATCGAAAAGAAGCGCGCCGAAGGGATCTCCCTCACGGTCCTCGGCTTCGGCCGCGGCAACATCAAAGACTCGAAGATGGAGCTCCTCGCCGAGAAAGGCGACGGCAACTACGCCTACATCGACAACCTGCTCGAAGCGCGCAAAACGCTGGTCACCGAGATGGGCGGCACGCTGCTGACCATCGCGAAGGATGTGAAGCTGCAGCTCGAGTTCAATCCGTCGAAGGTCCTCGCGTATCGCCTGATCGGATACGAAAACCGCCTGCTGCGGAAGGAAGACTTCCACGATGACGCGAAGGACGCGGGCGACATGGGCGCCGGCCATTCGGTGACGGCGCTGTACGAAATCGTTCCGCCTGATGGCGACCTGCAACTGGCCAACGTCGACGCGCTGAAATATCAGACGAGCGGCATCAGCGACGAAGCGAAGAAATCGCCGGAGTTGCTGACGCTCAAGCTTCGCTACAAAGCGCCGGAAGGCGGCGCGAGCAAACTGCTGACGCAGCCGGTGCTCGATTCCGCCACGACATTTGACGCGGCATCCGACAATCTCCGCTTCGCGGCGGCCGTCGCCGAGTTCGGAATGCTGTTGCGCGACTCGAAGTACAAAGGCGACGCGTCGTACGACGCCGTGCGGCAGCTGGCGGTGAAGTCGGCAGGACGCGATGAAGAAGGTTACCGGCGCGACTTCGTGAAGCTCGTCGATCAGGCCAGCGAGCTCGCCGCGGCGCAGAAGGTGGCGTCGCGATAGATCACGCGCCGCGAATCGGAATCTCGAACTCCTGCGTGTAGCGATCGCCATTCGCGAGCGTCACCACAACTCTGAGCGCGATGATCGGTGCGTAGACCGACATCGCGCTCTTTTCGCTTGCGCGCAACGTGCGCAGCAGGACATCGAACTTCGCTTCTTTCGCCGGATCGATCAGCATGTTCGGCGAGGTGGTGAATGGCTGCACGACGAGTCCGCCGACGGAGCCCTGGTAGACACTCACCTGCGTCACGGTGACCTCGAGGTCAGAGTTGTTGGCCACGACGACGGCGATGGAGATCGGCTGATCCATCGCGATCTCGTCGGCCCGCGGCGATGCTCCTTCAATCGTGATCTCGATCGGATCGCCGGCCTGGTTGACGTACGTGCCGCCGTGCGGAGCCGACGCCGACGAGCAGCCGGCGAGGATGAGAAGCGCCGCGAACGCAAACCGTTGCATCACCGTGAGCACGCGGCAATCGTACGCCGCGCGCGCCGCGAAAACTAACCGGACGGCAATCCGTATCGTCTCTCTTTGGGAATACCATCTCTCTCTCCGATGAAGGTTCGCACTCAGCTCGTCCTCGCCTGCTTTCTCCTCTCCATCGTTCCGCTGAGCGGCATCGTGCTCTATTCGTATCAGTCGTCGCGCACGGCGCTCGAAGGCGCATATCACCGCGAGGCGGCGCGACTGGCGCGGCAGATGGATCGCCGCCTGTCGTCGATTCGCAACGAGCTCGAACAGCGGCTCGCCGAAGTCTCCGCGCTGCCGCTGCCGAATCTGCCGAAGGGCCAGATGGCGTCGGAAGCGGTCGTCGATGACGTGCTGCTGGCGCTCGGCGAATCGGCGAATCTCGTCGACTCGATCGAGCTGCGGCCGATTCAGGTTGCCGTCACCGCACGTCCGTCCGTCGAAGCGCACGAGCCGCCGGCACCGCCGGCCGAAGTTGCAGACGCGCCGGAGCCGCCCGATCCACCGGATCCACCCGATCCGGTGATCATCGACATCCCCGACGCACCGCGCGTGCCGCGCTATCGGATGAGTGACGCGCAGCGCCAGCAGATTCGCGAGATCACGCGGATGGGCAACGAGCTCGGCGCAAAGATGGGCGAGCTGACGCCGGCGCAGCGGACGGCGATGGCGGAGCAGATCGGCGCGCGGCAGCGTGAGCTGCAGACCGAACTGAAAAAGTCGCAGGACGAGTATCAGGTGGAGATGAAGGAAGCGCAGCGCATCCGCGACGAGCGACGCAAAGAGATCGACGCGCAGCGCAGCGCGCGCATGGCGGCCGCGCATCCGGGGCCGATGGTCGTCGAAACGCCCGCGCCTGTTGCCGCTCCTGTCATCGCATCCAAAGTCGTGCAGATCCGCCGCGCACTCACCGACGCGGAGAAGGCGCAACTGAAAGAGCACGAGAAGCGGATCGCCCTGCTCTTCGGCCGGAAGTTCAACGTTCCCGTTCGCAAAGAAGGAGCGGTCGTCGCGCAACTCTCCGCGCAGGTCAAACCGGAAGCCGTCATCGGCCGCATCCTCGGCACCGCCAGCGATGACGGCGAGATCGCATTCGCCGCCGATCGCGAAGGTCATCTCTACACGCGCACGCCGGACGATCGCGCGGTGCTCGATCGCATCGGCATCTCCGACGCGATCTCACGCGATCGGCCGCTGCCGAAAATCGAGAACTGGATCATCAGCACGTCGAAAGATCCGCAGAGCGGATTGCGCATCGGCGTTGCGCGTCCGGTCGGCGAGAACCTCGACGATCTGCGCCGCACCGCCGCGTGGAACTTCTCCGCAGGCATCGCGCTGATTCTCATCGCGCTCATCGGGATCGTGCCGGTCGCGAACCACATCACGCGCGACGTGAAGATGGTCACGGTCGGCGCCGAGCGGATCGCCGCCGGCGATCTCACGACGCGGCTACCGGTGAAATCGCGCAACGAATTCGGACAGCTCGCGACCGCCTTCAACAAGATGGCGCACGATCTCAGCCACAACCACGAGACGATCCTGCAACAGGAGCGGATCGCGAAAGAGCAGGAGATGCAGCAGCGGCTGCTCGAGCTCGAGTACGGACGGAAGTCGGTGGAGCTCGAGGATGCGCGGCGCTTTCAGCTGTCGATGCTGCCGAAGGAAGTGCCCGAGCATCCCGGCTTCGAAGTGGCGGCATTCATTCGAACAGCGACGGAAGTCGGCGGCGACTACTACGATTTCCACCTCGTACCAGATGGAGCGCTGACGGTCGCGGTCGGTGATGCAACAGGTCACGGCGCAAAAGCGGGAACAATGGTCACGGTGGTGAAGACGCTTTTCTCCGGCTACGACCCGGCGGTCCCGCCGTCGCGGTTCCTTGCGGACTCGGCGGAGAAGATCAAACGGATGGAGCTCGGACGGATGGCGATGTCGCTGCTCGTGGCGCGCTTCGAGCCGCGGAAGATGACGATCGCGGCCGCCGGCATGCCTCCGGCGCTCGTGCATCGCGCGAAGAGCAACACGATCGACGAGCTGGCGTTCTCCGCCACGCCGCTCGGCACGCTCGGCACCGAGTATCAGGAGCAGACCGCATCGCTCGAGCCGGGCGACACGATCCTGCTGCTGACCGACGGCTTCCCCGAGTTGCTCGATGGCGCCGGTCAGCAGTTCGGCTACACCGCGGTGACGGAGACGTTCGCGGCGGCCGCGACGGCTGCGAGCGCGGCGGAGGTCATCGCGCAAATCAATGGTGCGGTGGCGGCGTGGCATGGCGAGCAGCCGCCGAATGATGATGTGACGTTCGTCGTGGTGCGGGCGCGCCGGCCATCCTGACCTCGCGCGCGGGTTACACTTCCCCCGCGTGAGTGAATCGGGGACGGAGCGGCAGCGTTTTACCGGCGTACAGCCGCGATCATCGATCGACAATCTGCTGCGCACCGTCCAGCAGCATCACGTCCAACTCAGTCTGATGGCCGACACGAAGGCCAGTCTGCTGATCACGATCTCATCGATCGTTCTGACCATCGCGCTGAGCCGCTCCGGCGATGCGCAGTTCCGTGGCGCGCTGCTGACGCTCGCCGCCGCCTGTTTGCTTGCGCTGCTGCTCGCCATCGTCGCGGTGCTGCCGACGTTCGCGCGCCCGCGACGCGGTCCGCGTCGCGGCGACAAACCGAACATCCTCTTCTTCGGCCACTTCGCGAACATGAGCGAAGACGATTACTTCGCGGAGATGGAGCGCGTCATTTCTTCCGACGCGCTCGCGTACGAAGCGGCCGTGCGCGACATCCACTCGCTCGGCATCTACCTCTATCGCAAGAAGTATCGTTTCCTGCGCCTCGCCTACGTCGCCATCCTCGCCGGCTTTCTTCTCGCGACTGCCGTCGAGGTCTACGCGCTCTGGCACTAACGACTCTTCAGCGATCGTTCGAGAATGTCGAGCGCGTCGTCCGCGGTCTCGCGTTCCAGCGTCAGCGGCGGGAACATCGTCAACGTGTTGTCGGATGACGTGAGCAGCAGTCCGTTCTTCCTGCAACGCTCCGTGATTTTGTCGACGTAATCCTCGTCGCCGGTCTCGACGCCGATCGCCATCCCTTTGATGCGCAGCTTCGCCGGCGGCTTGAACTTCATTTCGGACAGCCGGTCGCGGATGTAGTCGCTCATCTCGCTGACGCCGCGCAGCAGTCGCCGCTGGTTCTTCACGATCCAGCGGATGTTGTCGATGGCGACGTCGACCGACAGCGGATGCCAGCCGTACGTCGAATAGAAACCGCCCTCGCCATCGACCGCATCCGCAACGTCCGGCGTAACGATCGTCGCTCCCATCGGCGCGGCGCCGCCGGTGATCGCCTTGGCCATGCAGAGAATGTCGGGCTCGAGGTCGAAGTGCTCCGACGCGAAGAGCGCGCCGGTGCGGCCAAAACCGCACGCCACCTCGTCGGCGATGAAGAGCGTTCCGTAGCGGCGGCAGAGTGCGGAAACGCGCGTGATGAATTCGCGCTCGGGAATGAGGACGCCGAGGTTGCAGGAGATCGGCTCCATGATGAAAGCGGCTACGTCACGCTTCTGCAGAATCGTTTCGACGCGCGCGGCCGCGCTCTCATCGAGCGGCGGCTTCACCTTGCGGCCGCTCGACTGCGCCACCCTGATCGTCGCGATGGAGTTGCCGTGATAGCTCCCTTCGATCGCCAGAAACTTCTTTCGCCCGGTCGCGATCGTCGCGAGCTGCAGCGCCATGTCGACCGCTTCACTGCCGCCCGTGGCGCGATAGCACTTCCGCAATTTGCCAGGCGTGATCTCCGCGAGGAGCTGCGCGAGCTCGACCCACGGCCGATAGAGGTAGTACGGGTAAACGTAGTCCGGAGCTTTCGAACGAGCGATGACGCGCCGCGCGCGTTCGTTGCCCCAGCCGAAGTTGCCGACGCACCAGCCCGAAAGAAAATCGATGTACTTCTTCCCGCGCGCATCGAAGACGAAACTTCCCTGGGAGCGCACGACTTCGAGGTCTTCGGCCTCTTCGCGCGCGAGGAACCGGCGATCGAGCTGTTTGAGATTCATGCACGCGACTGCGTGCACAGGCGACACCAGCTACCGGCTCAGATCGTCTGGCCGCTGGCCGGCGGATAGTCGTCGGCGCGGACGAGAATCTCGCGCGGCTTCGATCCCTGCGAGGGACCGACGACGCCGTGCGCTTCCATGATCTCGATCAGGCGCGCGGCACGCGAATAGCCGAGCTTGAGCCGGCGCTGCAGATACGACGCGCTCGCCTGGCCGGTCGTCAGCACGACGCGCACCGCGTCGTCGTACTTCGGATCGTCGAGATATTCGATTCCGTCGACGGCGCTCTTCTCGACCGCCATCTGCGTGATCTCTTCCAGGAACTTCGGCTCGCCCTGATTTGCTTTCACGAACTCGACGATGTCGGTGATCTCTTTTTCCGAGACGTACGCGCCGTGAATGCGGCGAACGCGCGCGGTGCCTGGCGGCAGGAAGAGCATGTCGCCGTTGCCGAGCAGTTTTTCGGCGCCCATGGCATCGAGGATCGTGCGCGAATCGATCTTCGATGCGACCTGATAGCTGATGCGCGACGGGAAGTTCGCCTTGATGACGCCGGTGATGACGTCGACCGACGGCCGCTGCGTGGCGATGATGAGATGGATTCCGACCGCGCGCGCTTTCTGCGCGATCCGCGTCACCGAATCTTCGACGTCCTTCGACGCGACCATCATCAGATCGGCGAACTCGTCGATGATGATGACGATGAACTGCAGCTGATCGGGCAGCTTGATCGGCTCCCCTTCCGGCTTCTTCATCGCGCGGCGATACGCCTCGATGTCTTTGATCAGTCCGTTGTACTGATCGATATTGCGCACGCCGCATTCGGCGAGCGTGCGATAGCGGTTCTCCATCTCCTGCACGGCCCAGATCAACGCGTTCGATGCGAGCTTCGGATCGGTAACGATCGGATGAAGGAGATGCGGGATGTCTTCGTAAATCTTCAGCTCGACCATCTTCGGATCGATCATCAGCATCCGCAGCTGGCGCGGCGTCGCTTTGTAGAGCAGCGACACGATCATCGAGTTGAGGCCGACGGACTTGCCCGCGCCGGTGGCGCCGGCGACGAGGAGATGCGGCATACGCGCGAGGTCGGTGACGACCGGATCGCCGTGAATGTCTTTGCCGAGTGCGAGCGTCAGCATCGATGCCGAGGCGTTGAAAGCGTCGGTGTCGATGATGTCGCGCAGCGTGATGAGCTCGCGCTTGCGGTTCGGCACTTCGACGCCGACGGTCGACGAACCGCTGATGCGCTCTATGCGGATCGATTCCGCTTTGAGCGCGAGCGCGAGATCGTCGCCGAGGTTCACGACCTTTGCGTACTTCACGCCGGCAGACGGCTTGAATTCGAAGGTCGTGACGACCGGACCGGGGTGATACGCGGTCACTTCGCCGTCGACCGAGAACTCTTTGCAGCGGTCTTCGATCAGGCGGCCGACTTCGAGGAACTTCTTGTGGACGTCGTCGTCGATCTGTCCCTGCTTCGGGCCGGCGGTGAGAAACGAGACCGGCGGCAGCAGTTCGTTCGAGCGGCTCGCTTCGCGCTTCGGCGTTTCGACGCGAGCCTGTTCGCGCGGCTTGCGCATCGCCGGCCGCGGGATCTGCGGCTTCGGACGCGCGGACGGCGCCGGCGTATCGAGGTACAGCGGATCTTCGAATTCTTCGATGTCCTCGAACTCGTCGGGCTCGGGCGGCGGAGCGATCGGCGCGCGCACCTTGCGTTCCGAGATTTTCGCAACCGGCCGTTCGAGCGGCGCAGGCTTCGCGCGCTCCTCATACAACGCGAACGGATCGGGCACTTCCTGCCTCGACAACTCCTCGGCTGCTTTACGCAAATCCGCTTTCGTCACTTTGCGAATCTGAAAACGTCCCGCCCCTTTCACTTCGCGCACGAGCGGGCCGGTGGCGGCAGCGATGTCGGATTGCGGTTCATTCGCGACGAGCCGCAACGCCGGCGCATCCGCTTTCTCGAGATGCTTGCGCACGAGCGCCGTCTTCATCTTCGTCTTGCGGCGGCGCTCGGTGAAACGCGACCACTGCAGCGACATCGCACGGCCGATCGCGACGACGCGCTGGTGCAGGCCGACGAAAACCGCCGCGAGACTGATGCGCGTCGCGAGCAGCAGTCCGATGAGCAGCGCCGTGACGAGGACGATCGCGGCGCCGGCGCCGTTGAGGTTTGACGCGGCGGTGCGATCGATCTCCTGCCCGAGGTAACCGCCGGAAGGAATCAGCGCACCGCGCAGCCAGACCTTGCCGAGCGTCAGATCGAACAGCGGTGGAAGCGCAGCGACGAGCACGAAGAGACCGATCAGCTTCGTATGAAAGAACTCGATGTCTTTGCCCCAGAAACGATTCCAGCCGGAGACGAGCAGTACCGCGGGAAAGAGAAGACTGGCAAAGCCGAAGAAGCCGACGAAGAGCCAGGCGACGGTTGCGCCGTAGTAGCCGATCCAGTTCTCGATCGCGCTGTTCGTCGAGGTGAAAAATGCGGAGGAATCGGTCGGATGGTAGGAAACGAGAGCGGCAGACAGACTGATCCCGATCGCCACGACGACGATCCCGATCAGTTCCCCTCCGCGACGGCTCTTCGCAAACTGGAGAACTTCCATCACACCCGCCACTCACACACTGCGAGAAAGACTAGCAGAAAACGCGCCTTACGCGCAGCAGGCGTTGCTCACCGGATCGCGTACGCGACGACGTGATCGCCCATCGTCGTTCCCGCTTTGCCGTGACCACCCGCCGAGATGACGATGTACTGGCGGCCTTTGTAGCGATACGTCATCGGTGTTGATTGTGCGCCGGCCGGCAGCGCCGACTCCCACAACACGCGGCCGGACGTCGTGTCGAATGCGCGCAACGTGTCGTCGTGCAACGCGGCGGAGATGAACGTCAGTCCTGATGCCGTGACGAGCGGTCCTCCGAGTTCGACCATGCCGTTGATCTCGATCGGTTTGGTGAGATGGCCGAGCGGAACTTCCCATTTGATCTCGCCGGTGTCGATGCTGACGGCGGAGAGCGCGCCCCACGGCGGCGGATTGCACGGCAATCCTTTCGGCGACGTGAGCGGCTCGCGGTACATGGCGTACGGCGCGCCGCGCTGCGTGCCGAACTCACCGCCGAGGCGATTGTCTTCTCGCGCGCGCGATCGCTCGGCGTCGAATTGATCGCGCGGGATGAGGCGCACTTTGATGGCGAGGCGATTGGTCGGCACGATGAGGAGCTTTCGCACCGGGTCGTACGCGGCGCCGCCCCAGGCCACACCGCCGACGTTGCCGGGATAGACGATCGTTCCGCCGACGCTCGGCGGCGTGAAGATTCCTTCGTTGCGCAGCGCGGCGATCGACGCACGGCAGGCATCGCGATCGGCGTCGTCGATTCCCCACGCATCCTCCGGACGGAGCCGCGTCGGCACGAGCTGTCCGTTGCGCGGGAACGGCTGCGTCGCCGACGCGCGCTCCTCCGGAATGTCGCTCTTCGGAACCACACGTTCATCGACCGGCAGCAGCGGCTTGCCGCTTCGGCGATCGAGGATGAAGAGATGTCCCATCTTCGTCGTCACCGCAACGGCCGGCGTCGATTTGAACATCACCAGTACCGGCTGCGACGCGACGTCGTAATCCCACAGATCGTGATGCACGACCTGGAAGTGCCAGATGACGTTGCCGGTCATCGCATCGAGTGCAACGACCGAGTTCGCGTAGTGATTGTCGCCGGGGCGCAATCCGCCGAAGTAGTCGGGACTCGGGCTGCTGGTCGGAACGAAGAGCATCTTCCGCGCGGCATCAACGGTGATCACCGACCATGCGTTCGCGGCGCCGGAGAGATTGTTGTCACCGAGCGGCAGCAGCGTGTTGAACGACCAGCGCAGCTTTCCCGTTCGCGCGTCGAAGGCGCGTACGAGTCCGCGGCCCATGTCGACGCGTCCGTTGTCGCCGATCGACGAACCGACGATGACGAGGTTGCCGATGATGGCCGGCGGCGACGTCACCTGATGATCGCCGTCAGGCAACTCCTTCGAATCGGCATTGAGGACGATCGTGCCGTCGCTGCCGAAACCGCTGCACGGCTTCCCCGCTTTCGCATCGACGCAGATCAGCCGTCCGTCGATCGTACCGAAGAACACGCGCGCCTTTTTCCAGACCGCCACGCCTCTCGACGTGACCTCCGAATACTCTTCATTCCGATCGACCTCGGGGTCGTACGTCCACTTCTCTTTGCCGGTCGCGGGATCGAGCGCGATCACTTTGTTAAACGGCGTAATGACGTAGAGCGTGCCGCCGACCATCAGCGGCGTCGCCTCGAACGCGTACTTCTTGTTCAGGCGCGTTTCCGGCGAAAGAGCGCCGGTGCGATACGTCCACGCGACCGTCAACTTGTTGACGTTGTCTTTGGTGATTCCGTGCAGCGGCGAGTAATGCGTGCCGCCGGCATCATTCGCATACGCCGGCCATTCGACGTTCGATTGTGCGACGGCCAGCGTCGCGATCAGCGGCAGCACGATGAAGAGCAGACGTCGTTTCATGGCGACGCATTATGCCGAAGAGCTGAAAAAGCCGCGGCGAACCGCGGCTTTTCTTTTCGAGGCCGGCACGGCCGGCTGCGTACGTGGCAGAGCCTTCGCGTCGGTTGCGATTCTGCAGGCCGACGTGATTGCGATCAGTAGCCGGGACGATCGTTCTCGCTGGCCTTGCCGACAGTGAAGACGTCGAACATGTTGTCGTGGCCGGTGCCGCAGCTCGGCTGCGTGCAGAAGTAGGTGTACGAGCCCTGCGCCGCGGCGGTGAAACTCTTCGAGATCGGCGCTTTGTTGCCCGGAACGGTCATCGCAGGAACGAGGATGTTGCCGTTCGGATCGATGACCGAAAAACCGTGCAGGTCGGACGACTGATTGACGATGTTGAGCGTCACCTGGTCGCCCTGCTTGACGTCCGGCTCGGGCGAGAAGGTGATGCTGAAGCTGCGCAGCGTGACCGTATAGACCTTCGCTGTCGGCGGTTGAACGATGATCGTCTCGCCGCTGTCGTTGACGGCCGGGATGAAGGTCGGATCGGTCGTGGCGTTATCGATGACCGACGAATACGCAAAGATCGGCTGATCGGCCTGGAAGCTCACCCAGGAGTCGTTCAGATCGGCGCCGCCGGGAACGCCGAAGAAAAGACCGCCGGCCATGTTCGTCGGACCGATGACTGCGAACGGCGGCATCGTCATCGCGGTGCCGGTGGAGATCAGCGCGTTGCTCTTGTCGTAGAGGCGCCAGGTGACCGTCGCCGTCGAGTTGGTCGGGTTGACGGCGCCGATGTTCGTCCGAAAGGCGGCGTTCGATTTCAGCTGGAGCAGCACGCCTTTGGTCAGCGCGGCGCCGGGCTGGAGTCCCGGAACAAACTGGCCGAGGGTGCCGGTGGCGACCTGTGCGTAGATGCGCGCGGTCGCTTCGAAATCGTCGGGGCAGCTGAGGCGGATCGCGCCAAGGCCGCTGGTGTTGAAGATTGCGGCGACGACGTCGTCGAGAACTTTCTGCTGGCGTTTGGCGACGGTGAAGGTTGTCGAGCTCACGCCGGCGTTGTTGCCGTTTCCGACCGGCAGAAAGGACGCGGTGATGGTGATGTCCTTCGTTGCGGACGGATTGAAGACGCGAGCGTCGGTACGGAAATTACCGACCGTACCGGTGATCGAAAGATAGACGTCCTTCGCAAATGCACTGCTGGTGAAAATCACTAGGGCGAGGGCTACTGCGAGGCGACGAAGCGGCATGCAAATCCTCCTGGATAGAAGAAATGATACGCCGCGACGACGAATCGTTGACACGTCAACGATTGCTGTCACCTAACCGTCACACGGACACGCTAGAACAGCGCCGGCTCCTGATACGTACCGAACACATCACGAAGCGCGTCGCTGATCTCCCCTACGCTCGCGTACGCTTTCACGGCGTCGATGATGAACGGCATCGTGTTCACGTTCGCATCGCCGGCAGCGTTGCGCAGCGCCTGCAGCGTCTCGTCGACCTTCTGCTTGTCGCGCGAGGCCCGCACTTTTTCCAGCTGCGAGATCTGCTCGGCCGTACACGACTCGTCGATGTAGAGGATGTCGAACGGATCTTCCTTCTCCATCTGGAACGCGTTCACGCCGACGACCACCTTCTCCGCCGAATCGACGGCGCGCTGGAACTGATACGACGCATCCCAGATCTCGCGCTGCGGGAAGCCGGCCTCGATCGCTTCGACCATGCCGCCGAAGTGATCGATCTTCTCGAAGTAATCCATGCAGCCCTGCTCCATCCGGTTCGTCAGCTCCTCGATGAAGAACGAGCCGCCGAGCGGATCGACGCTGTTGATGATGCCCGATTCGTGCGCGATGATCTGCTGCGTCCGCAGCGCGATGCGCGCCGATGCTTCGGTCGGCAGCGCCATCGTCTCGTCGAGCGAATTCGTATGCAGCGAGTTCGTGCCGCCCATCACCGCGGCGAGCGCCTGAATCGTGACGCGCACGATGTTGTTGTACGGCTGCTGCGCGGTCAGCGAACAGCCGGCCGTCTGCGTGTGGAAGCGGAGCTGCAGCGAGCGCGGATCCTTCGCACCGAAACGATCGCGCATCACGCGCGCCCAGATGCGGCGGGCGGCGCGGAACTTCGCCACCTCTTCGAAAAAGTCGTTGTGCGAGTTGAAGAAGAAGGAGAGACGCGGCGCGAAATCGTCGACGTCGAGTCCCGCGCGAATTCCGTACTCGACGTACTCGACGCCGTCGCGCAGCGTGAACGCCAGCTCCTGCAGCGCCGTCGAGCCGGCCTCACGAATGTGATAGCCGCTGATCGAAATCGGGTTGTACTTCGGCACGTTGTCCGCGCAGAACTTGAACGTGTCGGTGATCAGCCGCATCGAAGGACGCGGCGGGAAGATGTACTCCTTCTGCGCGATGTACTCCTTGAGGATGTCGTTCTGCAGCGTGCCGCCGATCTTCTTCCAGTCGGCTCCCTGTTTTTCGGCGACCGCGAGATACATCGCCAGCGCGATCGGTCCCGTCGAGTTGATCGTCATCGAGACGGTCACCTCTTCGAGATTGATCCCGTCGAAGAGCGTTTCCATGTCGGCGAGCGTGTCGATGGCGACGCCGCATTTGCCGACTTCACCGGCGCTGTAATGATGATCGGAGTCGTAGCCGTAAA
This sequence comes from Acidobacteriota bacterium, assembly GCA_025463165.1. Lineage (GTDB taxonomy): Bacteria > Acidobacteriota > Thermoanaerobaculia > Gp7-AA8 > Gp7-AA8 > JAOBAU01. The sequence goes on from JAOBAU010000060.1 coordinate 15,669, forward strand.
GCGTCGGCAGATGAAACGCGGTCGACAGTCCGGTCTGTCCCTGCGACAGCAGATATTTGAAACGCTCGTTGGTCTGTTTGGCCGTGCCGAAGCCGGCGAACTGGCGCATCGTCCAGAGCTTGCCGCGATAGCCGGTCGGATGAATGCCGCGCGTGTACGGGAATTCGCCGGGGAACGCGACGTCGCGCTCGAAGTCGACGTCCGCAACGTCGGCCGGCGTCGCCATCGGATTGACTTCCATCCCGCTGACGGTCGTGAAGTCTTTCTTCCACGGCCCTTTCCGATTGTTGATCGGGTCGTGCGTCTCGCGGCGCCAGCGCTGCTCTTCGGCGCGCACGGCGGCAACCGTCTCTTTCGAGAAAAGCGGAAGCTGCCGGTCGCTTTCGGCGTCGGGCTGCGGCAGGACGGCGGACTTCGTTTCGATGTCGATCTCGTTGCGGCTCATGAGGTTCTCTCTTTCGTGACGGCGGCAATGTATCGGACCGGCGCCACGCCTGCAACGACTCTGCCGCGAACCCTATTCTCTGCCGGCAAATGACGGACGCCGCTTTTCGAGAAAGGCGCGGAGCCCTTCCTGCGGCACGCCGGCAGCGAAGAGCCGCGCGAACTCGGCGCGTTCGAGCGCGTCGCCGCCGCGATTGCGGATGAGCATCGCACCGGCGTCGAGCGCGAGCGCGCTCCGCCCGTGCAGCCAGTCGCGGCCGTCGCCGATCGCGTCGCAGAGTCCGAGCGCGTGTGCTTCGTTCGCCGTCAGCTGTTTATTGCCGCGGAGGTACAACGCGAAGGCATCGCGACCAATGCGCCACATCGCGCCGCCCCACGCTTCCGGCGAATCGAGCTCCAGCGTTGCGGATGCGCCGACGATCGCGTAGTCAGCGGAAAGCAGCGCGGCGGCGGCGAGTGACGAGATCTCGCCGTCGCCGATGGCGAGGACGAAGTCCGTACGATCGAGTAACGCATGCAGCGCACGCACATCAATGGCACGGAGCGCGTCCGGCCCGATGGTCCGCATCACGCTCCCCGCTTGCGCGCCACCATCAGCAGGCCGGGTCCGAACGGAATGAAACCGAACAGCCGATCGATGGCGAAGATCGCGCGCGCGGCATTCACGATCGTCCGCGAACGTCCCACTCGCGCCACCGAGCGCAGCGCCGCATCCTCGGTCACCTCTTTGCGCGCGCGCCGTTTGTTCATCGGCAGCAGGAACAGCGTGTCATACGCGAGCACGATCGGAAATCCCCAGAAGCTCGCCTTTGCGATCGCGAAGCCGGCCGCTTCGAACATCGACGCCAGTTGCCTGCGCGAATAGCGGCGACGATGTTCGTAATAGTCGTCCGACGACGACCAGAGACTCTTCAGCGCCGGCACCGTGGCAATACAACTCCCGCCTTCAATGAGCACGCGTCCGATCTCGCGCGCGGCGGAAACGTCGTCATCGAGATGCTCGAGCGTCTCTCCGGTGGTGACGCCATCGAATGCGCCGGTGCGGAACGGCATCTTCGTCATGTCGCCGACGACGACCGGAATCGACGAGGTCTTTTTCACGTGCAGCGCGGCGTCGAAGGCGTAGTCGATGCCGGTCACGCGATAGCCGCGCTGCTGCATCCGGCCGGCCAGCTGGCCGAGTCCGACCGCTCCGTCGAGCACTTTGGCGCCGCGCGGCAGCTTGTCGACTTCGGCCAGAATCATCGCCAGCCGATGCTCGTGCCGCGGCCCGAACATCTCCGGCTGAGTCCCCCACGCGTGTGTCGTCATTTGAATCAAGTCGCCGCGAGAGACTATGATTACTGACTACAGTAATCAAGGAGAGGTGGGCGTATGAGATTACGAGCGACACGAGCGGTGCTGTTCGGAGTCGGATTATTGTTGTGCCTGGCGGTTGCTGCATCCGCGCAGTCGACGCGCAACGGCTCGTTTTCCGTCAATGGATTTGCAAACGATCATCTCGCACACCGGTCCGTCCGTTATGGAACCGACGCGCTGTATAACGCCTTCGTGGACGACTCGTCGTTCACCCGTTATGCCGATTACGTGAGCTTCAGCATCA
>JAOBAU010000073.1 GCA_025463165.1 Acidobacteriota bacterium
GTGCAGGTCACGCCGGTGCCGGCCGCGGTCGCGCTCCCGCACTTTCGCACGGTCGTCATCCGCGGCGAGCTCACCGCGGCGACCGTCAATGAGTTGACGATCGGCTTTGCGCCGCCGCCCGCCGTTCCTCCGTCATCGTTGCCGGCATCGTCGGTCGCCTGTCCGGTGACGTCGCGAAAGTTCGCGTGCGAGGTCCCGTCGGGATTGCTTGACCTGACCTTTCGCGCGCCGGGCTGGGTGGCGCTCTATCGCTGGAAGGAGCAGCTCGACGCCGATCTCAACGTCGGTACGCTCACGCTCCGGCGCGGCTCATCGTTTACCGGAACGGCGACGTTCGCCGAGCGGCAACCGAAGAACGCGCCGCCGATCACCGTGACGGTTTGGCGCGATTCGCCCGCCGCGCAGAATGACGATCAGAAGCAGCGCCTCGCCATCGCGCGCCAGACCGCGAAAGCGAACGGCCGCGGTTTCTTTCAGTTCGCGCTGGCGCCCGGCGACTATCTGATCGAAGCGACGGCGGAAGGAGGTCTGCGCTCCGAACGGCGCAGCGTCCGCGTTCTCGAATCGCGCGAGTCACAACTCCGCACGCCGCTCGTGCTGGAGCGCCCGCATGCGCTGACCGTACACGTCGATCCGCCGATCGCGCCGTACGGGAAACCGTGGCTCCTTTACGTATCGCTGCAGGATCGCGCCGGCGTGACCGAATCCGAAGTGCGCGCGGAGGTTCCGCGCAACGGCGAGTGGCGCCGCGAAGGTTTCTTCTCCGGTCACTACACGCTCATGATCGGCCGCAGCGGCGAAGATTCCTGGTACTCGGCAGCCCTCGACCTCGCCGGCGCCGACGTCATTCACGAAGCGAAGATTCCGATCACGCACATCAGCGGGAACGTCACGATGGGCGGGAAGCCGCTCGAAGCGAACGTCTGGTTCTCGGATGAGAAGGGGATGAAGGCGGGGATTCGAACGCACGCCGACGGTACGTACGGTCCGATCCTGATGCCTGACGTGCCGAACGACACGTGGCCGGACGTGACGATCGACAACGAGCTGCCGTACGTTCGCCGCACGTTCAAAAACGTGAAGCTGAAGCGCCGCGACGATGAGAATCGCGACCTCGATCTCGAGCTGAAGGGCGCGACGATCTTCGGCGATGTCGTCGATGAAAAAGGGGCCATCCAGTCCAATGCAATGATCACCGCGACGACGGCCGATCAGAAGGTCGTGCAGGTCGAGAGCGCGAGCGGCACGTTCGTTTTCAACGCGGTGACGCCCGGACCGTTCTCGTTGCGGGCCGACACTCGCGAAGCAGCAACGGCCGGCGCAACGATCGTCAACGTCACCGGCGAAGAGAGCAGTGAAGTCCATCTCGTCGTCAAACCGGTTTCGATGTTGCGCGGCATCGTCCGTTCCCTCGCCGGTCCGATCGGCGGCGCCGCAATCGGCGCCGTCTCACTCGAGAACTGGGCCGACTATGTCAGCCAGATGCCGACGGACGAGGAAGGACGCTTCATCATGGCCTTCTCTCCGGAAACGCTCTCCGCGGTCGTCTCGCTCAACGCGCCCGGCTACGCGTATCGCTTGTTGCGATTGCCGATGCGATCGGATCCGGTGCCGGTGATCGTCGAGCCGACGGGCGGAGCGCTGGTGTTCACGCAATCACCGCCGAGGGAAGACGGTACGAAGGCGTACGTCATTCACGCCGGCGCGCTTCTGCCGCTGCGCATCATCGGCTGGCTCAGCGGAGCGGACGTCGATTCCGCCGGACGGATCGCCATCGGACTAGCCGAGGAGGGGGTGTATTCGCTTTGTGACCTCGCGCGAGCGGAGGTCCGGGCGGCAGCGGACGGCTGGCGTCCGGCGGAACGCTGCGCGACGGGATTGCTGCCGCGCGGAGGGACGCTCACGCTCGAGGTGCCGGCGCGTGCGGCTCGCGCTCAATGACAGCGAGGAGCTCCTCGACGCGGGTGGCGTCGAGGAACTCCGTGGCGAGCTCGCGCATCAGGAGCTCGACTCCGGCGCGGTGACGCCGGGCGAGGAGCTGCAGCGGCGCACGAAGACGCCGGGCGCGCAGCGCGGTGAGTAGCGCGAGCGCGGCGGCGTCGCGCGGGAGTCGTGGCGGAAGCAGCGGATCGATCGATTGCGATTCGGCGATGGTGTCGAACGTTCGGCGGCGCGTGCGATTCTTCGCCGCGACGATGTGCATGACGCGGGTCGCGTCGCCGTCGGGAACGAAGTAGATGGCGCGGACGGCATCGCGCGGCTGCCCGAGACGATGCGCGCGGCCGTTGCGTTGCTCGAGCTTCACCGGGTTCCACGGGATGTCGTAGTGAATGACGACGCCGGCGCGCTCGAGATTGAGCCCTTCCGCGGCGAGATCGGTGGCGACGAGAATCGCTGCGGCGCCGCGACGGAACGTTTCAATCGCGGCGATCGGTGATGCGCCGGACACTGCGATGGCGACGTGCTGTCCGGCATTGCGCAGCGCGTTCGCGACGTCGTGCGCGGTTGCGATTGCGCCGGTGAAGATGAGGAGCGGATCGGCGATCGTCGCGCAGAGCTCGACGAGCATCGCGCGCTTCGTGCATGGCGATTCGGCGATGCTCGCGACGAGTGCATCGATGCACGCGAGCTCCTCTTCCAGTTCGTGCGGTGCGATCGTTGATGCGGTCGCGGCCGCGAAGAGATCCCAGAACAGGACCTGCTGCATCGCGTCGTGCTCTTCGTCGCCGAACGCGCGGAGGTAGTCGCGTTTCGTCAGCGTCCGGCCGCGGCGGAGGCTGTCGAGCGCGCGCTCGCAGAACCGCGACTGGCGGCGGAGCGATGCGAGGAGCGCCGCCTCACTCGATTCGAGACGGCGGCGCAGCAGGCGTCGAAGCAGCGGTGTCGCGTCGCCGTCGCCGACGAGCGGAAAGCGAAGTGCGTCGATGCGGGGCGCGGCGAAGACGGGATGGCGGACGACGCTGCGGGTCAGCGCGCCGAAGCGGAGTTCGTGCGGCAGGACGTCGCGCGCGCGGCGGATGACCAGCTCGCGAACGATGATCGCGATCGCGTTTCGATCGCGTGCGCTGAATGCGTCGTCGATCGATGCAACGCCGCGCTCGCGGAGTGCGTCGTCGGCGGCGATGAGCATCACGAGCGCGTGCAGGTCGTCGAGCGAATTGCAGATCGGCGTCGCAGTGATGAGCAGCAGTTTCGCGGCGACGGAGCGTCGCGCCAGCGCTGCCCAGCGTTGTGTGCGGCGATTGCGGAAGGCGTGTGCTTCGTCGACGATCACGAGGCGCTCGCGCGTGGCGTCGGCGACGAACGGCTCGTTCGCGAGCGCGTCGTGCGTGAGGATGAGCGGGTCGATGTCGAACGCGCGAGCGGTCTCGCGCCATTGCGCGACGAGTCCCGCCGGAACCACGAGCTCGACGTGCGGCGTGTCGCGTGCGATTGCGGCGGCGACGTACGATTTGCCGAGGCCGACTTCGTCGGCGAGGATCGCGCCGCCATAACGGGCGAGGAGTTGTTGTACGCGTGCGATTCCATCGAGCTGATGCGGCAGCAGCAGCACTCAAAAGCCCAGCCTCTGCGCGAGGAACGCCGCGAGAATCGCCTGCTCCTCATCGCTGACGCCGTACAACTTCGCGACCGTGCAATCGAGCTCGCCGGGCGGTTCTTTCCCCTGATGTCCGCGACGGGAGATTCGCGCCAGCGCCGTCCACGCCGGCGTTCCGCGCGGCAGCCGTGGAAGAGGAAGCGTCGCGACGGTGCGCGCGAAATAGCGAAAGTGAAAGTCCTTCGCGCGCTCGGCGATGCAGACGGCCAGCGCGTTGACGATGGTCGAGTTCAGCAGCGCGGCGATGACGTGCGCTTCCTCGATCGTCGCCGCGTCGAGCGTGTAGAGCGTCTGGTTCGGCACGATCGGGACCGCGACCGGAACGGCTCCGCCGCCGACGCGCAACACATCATCGACGACCGCGGCGACGAGACCGCGGCCGAGATCCTTCCAGACCACTTTGATGCCGACATGCTCCGGCCGGATGTACGCGAGCCGAAGCAGCGACGGATCGAACTCGCGCGCGGCGGCGAGTCGCGCAAGCCAGCGCGGCGTGCGGCGCCATCCTTCGCGCGGCGGCCAGAGCATCCACGTGGTCGGAGTTGCGCGCCAGCGGCGGACGTCGCGTCCGCGCACGCAAAGCGCGACCGCCTCGAGCGGCAGGCGAAAGCCGTCGGTCGTGCGCACGTGCGTTTCGCCGATGTCTTCCACGTCGAGAAAGAAGCGGTCGTTGTCGCCGCTCTTCACCCCCATCACCGGCTGGCGGGTGAGCGTTTCGGCGAGCGATTGCTGTTCGCCGCGAATGCGTCGAAGGATCGCGTTGACCTCATCGCTGACGAGCGACCACTCCGAGCCGCGGCCGGCGACGGCGAGTTGATCCTGCCGCATCGTGAACGGCTCGCCGGCGGCGTGGACGTCGATCAGCGACGCGCGCTGTCCTTTCGCAATCGTCACGCCGAGCGGAAACGTGTCGGCGTCGAAGTGCCGGCGCGCGCCGCCGCTCCAGTCGTCGAGCGCGACGATCGACAGCGACGATTCCGCAAATCGCCGCAGCGGCGCGGCGTAACCGGCGTTCAGAATCTTCGCCGGCATCAGCAACGCGATCACGCCGTTCGCCGATGCGAGTGAGAGCGCGCGCTCGAAGAAGACGATGGAGAGATCGGGCTGATTGAATGCGACGGAGCCGGCCGCGCGCGCGCCGCGAAAGAAGCGATAGCGATCGGCGTACATCCGTTTCGCGGCGACGTCGATTCGTCCGTTGCGGACCCACGGCGGATTGCCGGCTACGACGTCGAAGCCGCCGGCGGACATCACCGGCGCGAAGTGGACGTCGAACGAGAAGAACGACAGCTCGCCGTCATCGAGCCGCTGCAACAGCGCGCGGTTGCGTGCGATCCGCTCGTGCAGCTCGCCGCACGCTTCGTCGTCGACCGACTGCAGGCGGCCGAAGAGATCGCGGCGCGGGAACGCCAGGCGCTGCAGCTCTTCCTCATCGTGCTCGATCGTGCGCGCCAGCATTCCGCCGGCGATGCGGATGTCGTTGCCGCGAATCAGCCGGCAGAGCGCGGGACGTTCGTCGCGCGTGGCGTGGCGATAGCGGCGCACGAGATCGGACTGCGCGCGGAGGGCGAGCATCCAGTCGCGATAGACGTCAGCGCGCGCGTCGCCGAGGAAGTCGGTCGGGGAGAGAAGGGAGTTGCCCTGCAGGATGTTGCGATCGAGATTCGGCAGCGGCTGGATGTCATCGATCCGATCGTTCGTCGCGGCGACGATGGCGAGCCAGAGACGAAGCTCGCAGAGCCGCACCGCTTCCGGTTTGAGATCGACGCCGAAGAGCGAACGCTCGACGATCGCGCGCCGGAGATTGACGCCGCCGGCGACGTCTTCACCGGCGATCGCGGCGAGGGACGTCGTCAGCCGCTCGATGATGCCGAGCGCTGAAAGGAGAAACGCGCCGGAGCCGCAGGCTGGATCGAGAATCGTGATCGATTCGAGTCGATGAAAGAACGCGGACGCAATCTTCGGCGGCAGTGATGCTTCTTCGCCGCGCGCGAGCGACTGCAGGAGGTCGCGCGTCGGACGATCGTCGCGCGCCAGCCACTCGCAGATGGCGCGTTCTGTCAGTACGTCTACGATCGCTTTCGGCGTGTAGAAGCTGCCGCTCGCGGCGCGATCATCGGCCGCCATCAGCGACTCGAATACTTTGCCGAGCATCTCCGGATCGACGTGCGTGCCGGCGGCGTCGCCTTCATCGATACGAAACGCGAAGCGCTCGAAGACCTGCTCGATGACGCGCGCCAGCAGCTCGTTCGGCAGTGACAGCGACGGATGCCGCTCCTCGAACGACGATGGCTCGAAGAGACCACCGTTGAGATACGGGACGCGGCCGAGCATCCGCGCGTTCGCGTCGCGATCCGAGCGCGGCGTATTGAGGCAGCCGAAGAAAAGCGGCGTCAGCACGCAGGTGAAGAACTCGCGGCGGTCGCGCACGCAGGCGTCGAGGCGGTCGACGAGGAAGCGCCGTTCGCCGGCCAGCCATCCTTTCTCCTGGATGAAGTAGAGAAAGAGGAGGCGCGAGAGGATCAGCAGCGCCTGCGCGGCGAGCGCATCGTCGGATTCATCGGGCAGCGAATCGCGCAAGGCGCGCGAGACGTCGCGTACGGCATCGCGAAAGCGCTCGAAGAAATGGCGCGTGAGGGTTTCGCGATCGAGCGCGCGGTCGAGGAGGCGCGGCAATTCGGCGGCGTCATTTGTCGCGAGCAGATTCAGGCGATCGACGGCCCACGCGGTTGGATTGGCTGGCTCCGCGTCGAGTCTGCGCAGCTCGCGGCGCGGCGAGAGATCGTAGAGCGAGATCCGCCGCGACGTTTCGTCGCGCACGAATGCCACGTACTTCGTGATCGCGTTCCACGATTCGAGCGAGCGGAGAAAGCGGCGGACGTCATCGTCGCCGATGTTGTTTCCGTCGATGACGTATGCATCGATCCCTTCGATGCGCGCGGCGAGGAACAACGTCGCGTTGCCGTTCCACGACAGCTCGATGCCGGAGCGTCGCCAGGAATCGGCGTCGATGGCCACCGGCGCAACCGGCAGCCCGAGCTCGCCGAGCAGTGTAAAAAGCGAAGCGAGTGAGGTGCAGCCGCGCAGGCGGGCGGCCGTGATCACGCCGCCGCTCCGCGTCGCGTCATTGCGTATCGGCTACGATGCGCGGCGCGATGAAAATCCGCTGGGCCTATCTGAAGCGCTTCCTGGCAGGAGCGATCTTCGGCCTCTACATGGCCCACCTGCTGTACTTCCTCAACCCGCAGGTCGACATCACGCCGGGACGTCTGGCGAAGGTCACGATTTTCTACGGCGTCGGCTGCGGCATTCTCTTCGGCACCGCGTTGTGGGGTTTGCGCGCGTTGCGCGTGCAGCTGTTCGGACGTCCGGCGCTGACCGCCAGCGGCGTGCAGCGCGCGCACGGCTTCGGCTTCGTGGTGCTGGCGGCGTTCTTCGCGTCGGCGATCTACTGGCTGCACCTCGAGCCGGTGCGCATCTATCTGCCGATCGGCGCGGTGCGCAATCTGTCGAAAGCGACGAACCTCATCACGGTGACCGCGTTCGCGCTGCTGCTGTTGTGGGTGATCGACCGGAGCGTCAATCGCGTCACGTCGCGCGCGATCTTCGTGGCCGGCGTCTCGCTGATCGCCATCTCCTCGTTCTTTCTCTACGAGCGGCGCGACAGCTATCGCACCGAGAAACAGACGGTCGTCGTCGCGAACATCGGCACGGTCGCGGGACAGCGTCCGGTGATCGTCGTAGCCATTCGCAATCTGCCGTTCGACTGGATCCTGACGATGGCCGGCGAAGGCTCGCTGCCGTTTTTCACGCAGGCGCGCGACCGCGGCTGGTTTACACGGCTCGAGCCGTTTCCGACGACGAGTCCGAAGGCGTTGTGGGCTTCGCTCGCCACCGGAAAACTGCCGTACCGGCACGGCGTGACCGGACGCTTTTCGTATCGCACGCCGGTGAACGGTCCCGATCCGACCGATCGTTTTCTGCTGCTGCCGAGCGGCGTCGGCTTCTCGGTGTGGGGACTGATTCCGCCGGTGAAGCGGATCTCCGCGCAGCTGCCGTCCGGCGATTCGCTGCCGCTCTGGAGCCTGTTCGAGCGGCTGTCGTTTCCGGCCTCCGTCGTGAACTGGCCGGAAGCGAAGAGTGGTGCGACGCGCATCGTGCCATCGAACAAAGTGGCCGCGTTGCGCAGCAGCGAGCTGGCGCGACTCGGCGACGTGACGCCGCGTTTCAACGGCGCCGGCGCTGCGCGGACGCGGATCGTCAATGGACTGGCCGGCGATTACGCGGCCATCGATCAGCTGCGCGAGCCTGTCGGCGGTCGCGCGTTCGAGTTGAACGTCGCCGCGCTCGAAGGATTCGGCGAAGCGCAGCGCGCCGTCCACATCATCACGAACGAGCTGCCGCCGCGCTCGACGATGAAAGGCGAAGTATTGCGTGCCTACTGCGACCAGCTCGATCGGATGCTCGCCGCGCTGGCGCGCGACTATCCCGATCATCTGCTGGTCGTCGTCTCGCCATCCGGTCCGATTCCGCCGGGCGTGCACGCCACGCCGTGGTCGTATCTCAAAGAGCAGTTCGAAACCGACGATGCCGGCGCCGACGATGGTTTCGTTTTGATGAGCGGACCGGGCGTCGCGCACAGCGGCAATCCGGCGTCCGCGTATGCGACCGACGTCGTGCCGACGCTGCTCTACGCGGCGGGACTGCCGGTCGGCCGCGACATGGATGGCCGCGTCTGCAGCGAGGCGTTCAGCGAAGAGGTGCTGCGCAGCAACACGCTGTCGGTCATTCAGACGTACGAGGCGACGCAGGTCGTCGTTCGCAAGAGCGGACGCTGAACGGATCGCGTTCATCGCCGATCCCAGCGGCGTCCGCCGGCGTTGTAGCGCAGCAGGCGAACTTTGCCGCTTGCGCCGTACACGCGGACGCACCAGAGCTCGCTGAATGCGTCGGTGAGATAGATGGTGCCGGAGGTCGATTCGCCGACCGGCGAGAACGAGCAGAGTGTGGAGCGGCCGAACTGCACCGCTTTGCTTGCGGATGTGAGCGGATCGCCGTCGGGATCTTTGATCGAGAGATTTGGCGGGAGGCTGATCGTCGCGAGATGCGACTCCGGCAGAATCAGCCGCGGCGGTGCGTAGTGCGGATCGACGCCGGAGTCGATGTCGTCGTTGCGGACGCCGTCTCCATCGCCGTCATCGTGCAGCGAATACGTCCATTCGTTTCCGACCTGCGCGAACTTCACGGCGCTCGATGCGTGTCGTGTGATGGCGCGCGAGCGGACGAGGCGAAAGATCGCGCGGAACTGGCTCGCCGCTTCGGTGACGGCGGCGTGGCGGCGATACGTTGCGAATGCCGGGACGGCGATGAGCGCGACGATGCCGATGATGGCGACGATCGTCATGATTTCGAGCAGAGAGAATCCCCGTTCGTGTCGAGACACGCGTTACTCCTTTTTTGTCTGTGTGCTGAGGGCCGCCGCCGGCCGTGAGTGACGACCGGCGGCGGCGAAGTGGCGGGAGGCCGTCAGCCGGCCGTGGAGGAGGAAGTGGGGCGGGATTTGGAAGCCTTCGCCGTGCGAGGCTTGCGGGGGCTCTGCACCTTCGCCGTCAGCGTGGTCTTGCCGTCGACGGTCAGGTACGGCGAGAGGCGGGCGAGACTCTTCTCGCCGAAGCCTTTCACCTGCATCAGATCGGTCGTCTTGCGAAACGGACCGTGTTCCTTCCGGTAGTCGATGATGCGCTGCGCGACTTTCGCGCCGACGCGCGGCAGAAACGAGAGCTGCTCCGCATCAGCGGTATTGATGTTGACGACGCCGGCCGTCGTCGCGGCGGGAGTAGTCGGCTCGGCGGCGAATGAGGTCGCGCCGATCGAGAAAATGATGAAGGCGGCGAGGACGGTGTGAAGGGACTTCCGCATGGTCGTTGACTCCTTTTTTCGGTTGGTGTTGCGTTTACCGGGGATGGCTTCGGCTGTTACCCACACGAGATTTCCTGTTTTGTCTTTCCCGTCTCTCTCTTCAGCACCACCTCCTTTCGCCGCTATGGATTTCAAGCCGGCAGCCACGTGGCGCGAAGAGTTAAGTTACTGAAGACACGTTAGTTAACGGCAGCGCGCAGGTTGCGCAACGTCAAACGGGACGCGGGAGCGTCAACCTTTTTTGACGGGCGGGAGGGACGAACTCGCTATACTCGAACGGCGGCCGCTGAATGAAGGAAAAGCGCGACATCTACCGCTTCCTCCACGTCACCCCGCGGCGCCTCTACGAACAGCTCGATCAATACGTCATCGGGCAGAAGCACGCGAAAGAAGTCCTCGCCATCGCGGCGTACAACCACCTCAAGCGGATCGAGTATCTGAAGTTCGGCGGCGAGGTCTCCATCCGCAAGTCGAACGTCCTGATGATCGGGCCGTCGGGCTCGGGCAAGACGTATCTCGCCCGCACGCTGGCGCGCATTCTCGACGTGCCGTTCGCATACAACGACGCCACCGCATTCACCGAAGCCGGCTACTACGGTGAAGACGTCGAGGTGGCGATCGGACGCCTGCTCTACGCGACGAACCAGAACGTCAGCTCGGCCGAGAACGGCATCGTCTTCATCGATGAGATCGATAAGATCGCGCGGCGCGGCGGCGGCGCACGCACCGGTTCCGCGGCTCGCGACATCGGCGGCGAAGGGGTGCAGCAGGCGCTGCTGAAGATTCTGGAAGGGGAAAAGATCTTCGTGCCGGTGAACGTCACCGCGCACTGGAACAAGTACGACTACACCGAAGTCGACATCTCGAACGTTCTCTTCATCTGTGCCGGTGCGTTCAACGAGCTGAACGACGGCGACGGCAAAGCGATCGGGTTCTTCGGCGATGACGCGTCGCAATCGGCAGAGCCATCAACCGAATCGCTCGTGAAGTACGGTTTCCTGCCGGAACTGCTCGGACGTCTTCCCGTTCGCGTGCAGCTCGACTCGTTGAGCGCGCCCGATCTCGTGTCGATCCTGACGCAGCCGCGCGAAGCGATGATCCCCGAGTATCAGCGGCTCTGCGCGCTCGATCAGATCCAGCTCGATTTCAGTCAGGACGCATTGCTGGAGATCGCCGGTGCCGCGCTGAAGCAGAAGCTCGGCGCGCGTGCGTTGCGAGCAATTCTCGAGAAGGTGTTGCATCCGGTGTTGTTCGTCGGCCCGGAGCGCGCCGGCGAGCGGATCGTGATCGAGCCCGACGATGTGCGAAAGGCACTTACAGTGACCGCGTGATGAAGCGCGCCGGAATCTCCGCCAAGGTGACGTCGGACGAAGCGCTGCAAGCGGCGGCGCGCGTCGCCGCCGATCTCCGCTCGCGCGGCATCACCGTCTGTTTCGACGATGCGACCGGCGAGCGGCTCGGCGAAGATGCGTTCTGCTATCGCAAGCCGGAGCTCGGCGATCACTCCGATTTCCTGATCACGTTCGGCGGCGACGGCACGTTGCTCTCCGTCGCCCGTCACGCTCCCGATCACGTGCCGATCATCGGCGTGAACATGGGCACGCTTGGCTTCCTGACGGAGATCCGCGTCGAAGAGTTTGATGAGGTGCTGCAGCGCGTGCTCGACGGCAGCTTCACCGCTGAGAGCCGCGTCGCATTCGACATTCTCGTGCGCGGACCGAAGCGCGACGGCACGACGTATCGAGTGCTCAACGACGCCGCGATCAACAAGAGCGCGCTGGCCCGTATCGTCGAGATGCGCGTCGAAGTGTCGGGACTCTTCGTCTCGACGTTCCGCGCCGATGGTTTGATCGTCGCCACGCCGACCGGCTCGACCGCGTACAACCTCTCCGCCGGCGGGCCGATCATCTATCCGACGATGAACGCGGTCGTCATCACGCCGATCTGTCCGCACATGCTGACGAATCGTCCGCTGGTCCTCCCCGATACGTTCGACATCGAAGTGTCGATCGTCACGCAGGAAGCGGAAGTGTTCCTCACGCTCGATGGCCAGGAAGGGGTCGAGATCTCGCACGAGGATCGCGTCTGCGTGCGCAAATCGCCGCAGACGGTGCTGCTCGTGCAGTCGCCGCAGAAGAACTACTTCGACGTATTGCGGACGAAGTTGAAGTGGGGCGAGAGTTGATGCAGCGCGCGATCGTGCTCGCAATGATCGTCGCAACACTGGCGGGCTGCAATCGGAAGCTCGAAGCGCCGGCAGCGATGGAGAACTCGAAGTACGCCGGCTCGTGGCGCGCGATGAGCGGCGATCACGACCTCATGAAGATCACGCAGGAAGGCGGCGGATTCATCGTCGAGCGCGGCGGACGAAAACGGGTCGCCGTCGTCGAGCGCGGAATCCTGAAGGTGACGTCGGAAGCGGGGAACGTCGCGGCGCTGCACGTCGCGTCATCCGATCATCTGCTCGTCGCTGACGTCGAGTTCGAGCGCGTCACCGATAAGCCGCGCGCGATCGGAACCGCGACCGGCGATCGCAACTGGAAGCGGACGCTCGCCGACATGCGCGCGATCGCTACGGCGTGGGAAGCGCGCGCGACCGACATCAATTCGTACACGGTGAGCGACGTCAGCGGCGGTCCCGTCGGAACCGAGGATCTGGTCGCCGCGCTGGCACCGACGTACATCAAATCGATGCCGCGCGATGACGCGTACGGGGAGCCGTTCCTTTTCACAGTCGGCATGAACGGCAACTCGTATGCGATCCGTTCGACCGGCGAGAATCGCGAGATCGACGAGACGCCGAACGGTCCGTTCGACGACATGGCGCAGGACACGGTGTTCACGAACGGCTCGTTCGTCTCGTATCCGCGCGAGGCGGTTCCTGAGAAGAACCACTACTGACGCGCCGGTTTAGCGCAGCGACGCTTCGTACACCGCGCGCACGTTGCGAACGTAGGCCTGCGTCTCGCGATACGGCGGAACGCCGTTGAACTTGCGGACGGCGCCGGGGCCGGCGTTGTAGGCGGCGAGCGTCAGGTCGAGATCGCCGTGAAACGTGTCGAGCAGCGTGCGGAGATAGCGCGCGCCGGCGAAGACGTTCTGGCGGCTGTCGAAGATGTCGTTGACGCCGAGGTAGCGGGCGGTGGCGGGCATGAGCTGCATGACTCCGCAGGCGCCGACGGGCGAGACGGCGTTGGCGTTGAACCGCGACTCGCGATGCGCGACGGCCGCGACCAGGCGCGGATCGACGCCGTGGGCGCGTGACGCGTCGGCGATGATCTCGGACATGTACGCCGGCATCGCCGTGGTGACGCGGGCGTTCGAATTGAACAACACGGCGCCGAACGGATTGAGCGAAAGCGGCGCGGTTTTCAGCGACACGAGCGCTTCTTTCACATCGCCGAAGAAGTGAAACGCGGTGATGCGGCTGGAGGTGTTGCTGATGACGACGCGTCCGGGACGCTTGAGCCTGACGCCTGAAACGTCCGCTGCGCTGAAATTGTTGACTCCGGCATAGGCGGACGAAGAGACAAGCAGTGCTGCAATCGTCAATTTTGTTTTCATCGGTTGCGTGCTAAACGTGCGCGGGCCGGATACGATTTCCGGATGAGCTTTCGTAGTTTCATCATCGCGCTATCCTTCGCTGCCGCGTTCCGCTGCACGAATACGACCATGAATTCATCGAGTGCTGCCGAGTCCGGTACGTTGTTCATCGGCAATGTGCAACGGCACACCAACTATGGCGTGCTCGTCCATGGCGACAGAATCGCCGCGGTCGGTCCTGCCGATCAGCTGCGTCGTGAGCATCCAAACGCGCATGTCGTCGATGCGACCGGCGCCACGATCCTGCCCGGTCTCACCGATGCGCACGGCCATCTCTACGGTCTCGGTCTTTCGCTCGATACCGTGAACCTCGGCGGCGCTCCGACGTACGACGAAGCGATCGCACGTGTGAAAGATCGCGCTTCACGCGCGCACGCGAACGAATGGATTCTCGGCCGCGGCTGGGATCAGAATCGCTGGCCGGGCAGGCAGTTTCCGACCGCCGCGCCGCTCGATGCCGCGATCGCCGATCATCCGGTCTGGCTGCGCCGCGTCGATGGACACGCGGGCGTCGCCAACAGCGCCGCGATTCGCGCGGCCGGTGTCACGCGCGACACGCCCGATCCGGAAGGCGGCCGCATTCTGCGCGATGCGCACGGCGAGCCGACCGGCGTGTTCATCGACGGTGCGATGTCGCTGATCGACGCGAAAGTGCCGCCGCCCTCGGCCGCGTTGCGCAAGGCGCGCGTGCTCGCGGCTGCGAAAGCGATTGCCGCGAACGGCCTCACCGAAATGCACGATGCCGGTGCGGATGATGCGACGATCGACGCGGTTCGTGAGCTCGTCCGTGACGGAACGTTTCCGATCCGCGTCTACATGATGGTGTCAGACGACGAGCGCGCATTGAACGAGTGGTTCGCGCGCGGGCCGCTCGTCGGCTTCGGCGATCGGCTGACGGTTCGTTCCGTGAAGTTGTACGCGGATGGCGCGCTCGGCAGCCGCGGCGCGGCGCTGCTCGCGCCGTACAGCGACGATCCCGGTAATACGGGCTTGCTGCTGGCGAAGCCGGAGCATCTTCGCGACGTCGCCTCGCGCGCGCTGAAGGCCGGGTTCCAGGTGAACACGCACGCGATCGGCGATCGCGGCGTGCGCAACGTGATCGACGCGTACGAAGCGGCCGGCGTGACGCCCGAGAAACGCTTCCGCATCGAGCACTTCCAGGTGGTCGCTCCCGAAGACTTCGCGCGCATCGCGCGGCTCGGGATCATCGCGTCGATGCAGCCGACGCATGCAACGTCGGATATGCCGTGGGCCGCCGATCGTGTCGGCGCCGAGCGCATCCGCGGTGCATACGCGTGGCGAACAGTCCTCAACTCCGGCGCCCGCCTCGCGCTCGGTTCCGATTTTCCGGTCGAGGATGTGAACCCGTTCTTCGGTCTGTATTCGGCGGTGACGCGACAGGAGCAGACCGGCAACCCGCCGGGTGGCTGGTATCCCGATCAGAAGCTGACGATGGATGAAGCCGTGCGCGGATTCACGCAGGACGCTGCATACGCCGCGTTCGAAGAGGATTCGCGGGGAGTGATCGAGCCGGGAAAACTGGCGGATTTCACGATTGTCGAAGGCGATCTGTACAACGCGCCGCTCTCCGATCTGTGGAAGTCGAAGGTGCGGATGACGGTGGTGGGGGGTGAGGTGGTCTACGGAAAGTAGGCGAGCGTGGGATTCACAAAAGTCTTCCGGGATCTGGAAGTTGTTGAGGAGTCGGCGCGTCGCCTCGCACAGCGCCTCGAAGCCGAGAAGATTCCGTACGCACTCGGAGGAGACTTCGCGCTCGAGGCGCAGCATTGCCCGATCTGGCGAGGCCTCGTCGAGCTCCTTACGACTCACGAAGGTTGGGCGGCGATACGCGAGCGGCTGGTCGGCCACGGCTACACGTATTTTGAGGAGCGCCGCTCGCCGTGGGTCAAAGAGGATGGGAGCGGCGTGGCGGTCGAGGTGGTTGTTGTCCCGGAGCTTCCGACGCACTTGTGCGAGGAAGGCGTCAGAATCGTCGCGCTGCCGAAGTTGATCGAACTTCGGCTGGCGACCGCGCTCAATGTCCCATCACGTCTGAACCGCGATCTTGGCGACGTACAATCGCTCATCTATTCATACAAGCTGCCGCGCGATCTGGGCGAGCAAATCGACAGCTCGGTCCGAGGTCAGTATTACGAGCAGTGGGATCTCGCCAAAAATGCGTATCACCCTTCCAACGGGTGATCGCTACTTCTCGTGATCCTCGAAATGCGTCAGCGCGCGGAAATCCTGATAGCGCTCTTCCACATCGCTCAGCGTGATCTCGCGCAGCCGATCGAGCGAAAACTTCTCCACCGTGAATGACGCGAGCACGCTTCCGAACACGATCGCGCGGCGCATT
>JAOBAU010000137.1 GCA_025463165.1 Acidobacteriota bacterium
CACTGCACGCCGGCGTCTGGCGAATCGTTTCCGATGAGCCGTGGCCGCCGCGGAGCGACGCGGATGCCGACGCGTTCGTCCGCGAGTGCATGTCGCAGGGAACGTTCGCGCTGGCGTTCGAAGACTAATCGCTGCCGGTCGAGATTCGCGCGGCGCTCGGTCGCGCGCGGGCCATGCAGCACGCCAATCGCGTTCGCACCGACATCCTGCTGCGCGCCATGCGACGCGTCGGTGAGTTGCTCGCGGGCGAAGAGTTCGTGCTGCTGAAGGGCTGCGATTATCTCTTCCGGCTCTACGACACGCCGTACCTCCGGCAGATGGCCGATATCGATCTGCTCGTTCCCGCGTCGCGCATGGAAGCGGTTCACGAACGTTTCCGCGCCGCCGAAATGCCGCAACAGTTTCCGTCGGGCGTCGTCGACCGGTTGGCGTCACATCACGAGACGGTCTTCAAGCTCGGCGAGGTGACGATCGAAGTGCATCGCAGCTTCATCCAGCGTGCGCGAAATCGGATCGATTACGACGCGCTCTGGTCGCGCCGCGTCCGCGCGAACATTCCCGGCGTCGATGCGTTTCGTCTCTCCGACGCCGACGCGTTGCTGTATCACGCGCTCGGACTGGCCATCAAAGAGTTCGACGTGCCGCTCGTTCGCTACTTCGATCTCCATCTGATGTTCGAGCAGTTCCGTGGCGACGTCGCCGAGCTTGCGCAACGTGCGCGCGAATGGCACATCGAGCGCGCGTTCTACGCATCCCTGCAGCAGCTCATCGTCGTGTTCCCCGAGCTCGCACCGCGGGTCGAACCGCTCGCGAATCTGCTGCTCTCGAAAGCCACGCGGCACTTCATTGACACCCGCGTCGTGCCGTCGCCGTTTCGTCGCCGCGGCCCGCAACACCGCCGCGAACAGCTCTGGCGCAAGTGGCAGTTGATGGACGGCTATCGCGAGCGGATCGGCTTCCTCGCCTATCACGCATGGGCGCTCGCCGCCGGCCGCATCGCCGCTCGGCGCGCCGCGCACACGTAACTAACTTGATGATTTGCACGGCGTCGTGCCGTAGAGCGGTTCGACCGCCACCGACACGTTCGCGCCATCCACCGTCACCGTCGTGTAGTGAAAGTACGAACCGGCCGGCGTTCCTGACTTGCATCCGCTCAGCGGCGCGCCGGCGCCGCCGGTCACGATGAACGTCGGGATCGTCGTCGTTGGCGCGGTGCGCTGCAGGCTGCCGTTGTCGTACACATACAGCAGGTGATCGTGCGACGCGAAGACGAACGTCACCTTCGAGTTCGCGGTGCCATCGAGCAGCTTGCGAAACGCCTGCAGTCGCGCCGCGTAGTCGGACGTCGTTTCCGTCAGCGCCTCGAGCTTCGACTTTCCTTTGTCGTGAATCGGACGATGCATGAAGACGAAGATGTGCGCGACGGTCGTATCGGCAGCGAGCTGGGTGAGCGACGCCGTCAGCGCGCCGAGCTGCGCCTGGCTGACGAATCCGTTGTAGTCGCACGCGGTCGGAATCGGGAGATCGGGGACGTCATCCGTGTTCAGCAGCAGAAACGCCGCGTTGCCATATCGGAACATTCCGTACGGCGCGCCCATCGACTGCTGATACGTCGTCAGCATCGCGCCGCTGTAATCGGGCAGCTCCGCGCTGAACTTGCCGTCGCACGGGATGTTCGTCTGCACGACCAGCTCGTGATTGCCGGGAGCGTTGAAGATCGGCACCGGAACGCTGTTCCAGACGCCGAGGAATTGCGTGTACTCGGCGGCGGTACCGACGGCTGACTTGCCGAAGATCGTGTCGCCGTTCCAGACGATGAATGAGGGCGGCGACGCCTTCAGCCGCGATGCGATATCGAGCAGCGGCTGCGTCAGCGGATCGCCGCGCCTGGCCTGCCGGTTGTCGCCGGCGACGACGAACGTGAACTTCGTCGCGGATGGATTCGAAGCCAGCGGCGCGGCGCCGGTCGGCAGCTGCGCGATCGGCGAAAGTTGCGCGAACGAGGAGAGAGCGCTCGCCGCGACGAGCGCGGCAACGACGGAACGAAGCATCACATATTCTCCTTTTGTATAGAGCTACAGTACATTGCCGGAAGCAATCATGCGCAATCGATTCAACTGGCCGCTCTGGCTCGGCTTCGCGCTCAGCATCGCCGCGTTCGCGACGTACTTCACGATCTTCGCGAAGTATCCGCTGACGCGCGATCTCCCCTGGCCGTCGCTCCTGATCTTCGGCGTGTCACTGACGCTGCTCGCGATCGGCACCGGCCGCGCGTTCGCCGCTGAGCCACGTTCACGATCGCGCCGCGTCATCGCATCGATCGTCACCTTCCTCGGCGCCGCCGTCTTCGTCTTCTTCTGCCTCGCGGTTTTCGTCGCGACGAAGATGCTGCCGAAGTCCGAACAGGCGATCGCGGTCGGCGCAAAGGCGCCCGACTTCGTGCTGCCCGACATCAGCGGACGCACCGTTTCCCTCACGCAGCTCATCGCCGCGCCGGGAACGAAAGGCGTCGCGCTCATCTTCTATCGCGGCTACTGGTGACCCTTCTGCAACTCCGAGTTACGGAGTTTCGAAGAGCACCTCACGGAACTTCGCGCCGAAGGAATCCAGCCGATCGCCATCAGCGTCGATTCGCCTGAGCAGTCGCGCGATCTCTGCCGCAAAGCGGGCTACACCTTCCCGTTTCTCTCCGACAAAAACGCGGCCGTGATCCGGCGCTACGGCGTCGTGCACAAAAAGGCCGGCATCGGCGGCGCCGACATCGCGCGGCCCGCGGAGTTCCTCGTCGATCGCAACGGCATCGTGCGCTGGCGCAATCTCACCGAAAACTTCCGCGTGCGACTGCGGCCGGAACAGATTCTCGCCGCGGCGCGCGCACTCCCGTGATCGGGCGTTGACACTTCCCCTCCGCTGCGCAACGATCCGCGCGTCCCAAATCCAGGAGGAACGATGCCCGCAACGACCCGGCAGCATCCCGAGTCCGTCGTCGAATTTACCGTCCGCGCCGTGCTCGCCGGCATCATCTTCGGAATCATTTTCGGCGCCGCGAATGCGTATCTCGGCCTGCGCGTCGGCCTGACCGTTTCGACGTCGATCCCGATCGCCGTGCTCACCGTCGCGTTCTTCAAGATGACGCGCGCGCGGCGCGAAGGCGTGCTGCTCGAAGCGAACCTCTCGCAGACGATCGGCTCCGCCAGCTCATCGCTCGCGACCGGCACGATCTTCACGATTCCGGCGCTCTTCCTCTGGGGATTCGCACCGCCGTTCTGGCAGGTCGCGATCCTCGCGCTCCTCGGCGGCTGCCTCGGCATCGCCGCGATGATTCCGTTGCGCCGCCTGCTGATCGTGAAGTCCGCCGATGAGCTGCCGTATCCGGAAGGAACCGCGTGCGCGGAAGTGCTGCGCGCGACGACCGACGCCGCAACCGGCGGCGGACGATGGATCTTCATCGGACTCGCCGTCGGCGCATTCGTGAAGCTCGCACTCGGCGCATTCATGCTGCTGCCATCCGGCCTCGAGCTCGTGCTCCCGGTGCTGCCGAAAGCCAACCTCGCGCTCG
Organism: Acidobacteriota bacterium; assembly: GCA_025463165.1. GTDB lineage: Bacteria > Acidobacteriota > Thermoanaerobaculia > Gp7-AA8 > Gp7-AA8 > JAOBAU01. Next base: position 3,560 of record JAOBAU010000137.1, read on the forward strand.
AGATCGCGCCGGCGCTGCTCGCCGTCGGCTACATCCTCGGCTACCGCCAGTCGGCGATCATGGTCTCCGGCAGCCTCATCTCCGCGATCGTCCTCACGCCGATGATCGCGCTCGTCGGCGCGCACCTCGGCGCGCCGCTCTTCCCCGAAGCGAAAGCCCTGATCACCGACATGACCGCGTCGCAAATCTGGTCGCGTTACGTCCGCTACATCGGCGCGGGAGCGGTTGCCGCGGCCGGCATCGTCGCCGTCGCACGCGCGCTGCCGACGATGTGGACCTCGTTCGCGGCGGTGTTGAAAGGACTGCGCCGCGGCGGACTCGAATCCACTGATGGCGAAGCGACGCCGCGCACCGATCGCGATCTGCCGTCATGGGTCGTGGTCGTCGTGCCGTCGCTCGTGATCGTCACGCTCGTCGCGATTCCGGGGCTGCTCGCGGGCGAGATGAATATTCAGCAGCGGCTGGTCGCCGCGATCGGCGTGGCGATTTTCGGCGTCGCGTTTGTCGTCGTCTCATCGCGCATCGTCGGCCTGATCGGCGTCTCATCGAATCCGACTTCCGCGATGACGCTCGTGACGCTGCTCGGCGTATCCGTCATCTTCGTGTTCCTCGGCTGGAGCGATCCGTCAGCGCGCGCGGCGATTCTCACTGTCGGCACGGTCGTCTGCATCGCAGCATCGAAGGCCGGCGACATTTCGCAGGACCTGAAGACCGGATTTCTCGTCGGCGCGACACCCGCGAAACAGCAGCTCGGCCAGTTCATCGGCGCCGCGTGCGCCTGCTGGGCGATCGCCGCGACCGTGCTGCTCCTCGGCAAAGCGTTCACGTTCGGATCACCGGAGTTGCCGGCGCCGCAGGCAACGCTGATGAAGACCGTGATTGAAGGAGTGCTCTCCGGTTCGCTGCCGTGGGGACTCGTCGGAGTCGGCTCGGCACTGACGATCTCCGCGCTGATCGCGGGCCTGCCGGGACTGGCATTCGCGGTCGGCATCTATCTGCCGCTCGGCAGCCTGACGCCGATCTTCGTCGGCGGCGTCGTGCGACGGATGGTCGACGCGCGCCGTGCCGCGAAAGCGAGCGAAAGCGATCCCGGCGTGCTCGCCGCATCAGGAATGATTGCCGGCGAAGGACTGGTCGGCGTGCTGATCGCGATGCTCGTCGCGGGTGGCCGCAGCTGGCCCGATTCGACAATGAGCAGAACACTGGCCGCGGTGCATTTCGGCGCGAAAGATTTCACGTGGCTGAAAGGACCGGCCGCGGTCGGGCTCGGAATCGCGATCGTCCTGGCGATCTGTGCGCTGCTATATCGAGCCGCGCAGTCGGGCGAAACGGCGCAGGATAGACTTCCAACGCCGCGTCCCTCCGTCAAACCGCAGAATTAAGGAGCTCGTATGTCCGGAAATATCGTCGTCACGGGTCAGATCAACAACAACTCGACGTTCACGCTGACGTTGAGCAGTTCATCGCTTCAGTGGGGCGACTGGGATACCAATCCTCCGAACTCCATCGCACCGAATTCGACCGGCTCGTTCATCGCCCAGGGCGCTGACGGCTCCGGGACCGGAACGCAGGGACAGGTGAACTACACCATCGACGGTTACGTCGGAATGATCTCTCTCGACTTCGAGGATCCATTCATCGGCAGCAACTCAGGAAGCGGCAGCAGCACGATTTCCGTAGTCACCGCGTCGGGCTCAATCGACGGCGGCGACGCAACCACGGCGACCTACAACATAGCCTCAGCCTGAGGTGGCGCCCGAGCTCCGTGAAGGATCACGGTCCTTCACGGACTCCGCTGCTGTCACCCGACGGACGCTCTCGCGGCCTGCCATTGCTCCTGGAGGTCGAGCTTCCGAACCCACCGTTCTATGTATGGGAGATTCAACGTCGCAGCTTGTGAGCGCAACACTCCTGCCGCGTCCTCAATCTGCCGATCGGACTGTCCGGCTTTTGCCCATAAGAGCTTCGCGACAATGATGTCCTCGGCGGACACCACGGTGAGCTCCAGACCGTCGAGGTTCGTTGCAGTTCGACGGTCGAATTCCTCGAGATTGAATTCATCGAACGGCGGAATGATGAAATCCACCTTCCAACCGCTTGCATAATCGATGACGTTGAACTGCCCTCTTACGCGCAGCGCTTCCAGCGCCTCGGTGAGATCCGCGTGGTAGCTGTCGGCCGGCAACCGTTCAATGAGACCCGTCAGCTGTTCGCGATTCGGAAAGATGACAATGTCGATATCACGCGTTGCACGTGGAATGCTGTGCAGCGAGCTCGCGTAAGAGCCGGTCAGCATGTACGGAACGCCGGCCGACACCAGTGCGCCAACGATGCGCCGCAGAAGATCTTCGACGCTCACCGTTTGAGAGCAAATCCGTAAAGTTGCATCAGCATCTCGGCGTCGAGCTCCGCGTCGCTGAGTTCGGGTCGCCTGCTGCGCAACCCGGCCCTGCTGAGCGCTCGCGCGAACTCGCTCATCTCGATCGTCATCCTGAGACGCTCAGCAGGGCTAAAGCGCTGATGAATTTCGACTTGAAGGTCCGCGGCTCGTTGTGATGTGTCGCGTGCCGGCATCGCAGGCGACGATACCATGATGATGACATGCTGTCCTGAGTCGTGGTCACTCCACACCACGCGCACATCGCGCATACAGCCCTGATTTAATTCGAATAACTTCACGCAATCCAAACCCGCAATCACGCAACTCCCTCGTCACACACACCTTCGCAAATCCACCTTCAATGAACGAATGGCAACAACACCGCGCATGCACTTCGCGGCGCGCGATCTGCTCATGGCTGCGTCCGGAGGATTCAGTCATGCGAACACTGGCAATCGTCTTCATCTGCTTTACAGCGCTTGGATGTGCCACGCAATACGGTTCAATGGACGACAGCATTTCGGGCGGCTTCACGGAAACACGACTCTCGCCCGATCGCTGGCGCGTGCTCGTCGTGGGGAACAGCCTGACGTCGCGCGGTGACGTCGAGCAGTATCTGATGCGGCGCTGCGCGGAGCTGACGCTCGAACAGGGCAAACGCTATTTCGTGCTCGACGGTCACAAGGCGTGGATCAACGCGCGTCCAACGGAATCCGGCATCGCCACGTCGCCGGCCAACGCGGCGGTCCTGACGATCGTTTCGCAGCGCGGACGCGACTCCTTCGACGCCGTCGACGTCATCGAAGAGACGAACGCCGCCGCGCGCGGACGGCTCTCCGACAAAGCCCGCCGCAATCTCGACGCTGTGAAGCAGGCGGCGTTCTGACGTGCTACGGAATGAGCAGCAACTTGCCCGTCGTCCGCCGTCCTTCGAGATCGCGATGTGCCTGCGCGGCGTCGGCGAGCGGATACGTTTTCGAGATGCGCAGCTTCAGCGCGCCGCGCGCCACCGCGTCGAGCACCGCGGCGGCGCGCATCGTCAACTCCTCGCGCGTGGCGATGTAATGCACGAGCGTCGGACGCGTGAGGAACAGCGATCCCTTGCGCGACAGAACGATCGGATCGAATGGCGGCACCGCGCCGCTCGAGCCTCCGAACAACACGAGGTAACCGCGCGGCCGCAACACTTCCAGATCCTTCTCGAATGTCGTTCGTCCGACGCCGTCGTATACGACGTCGACGCCGCGACCGTTCGTCAGCCGCTTCGTCTCCATTGCGAAGTCATCCTTCGCATAGAGAATGACGTCGTCCGCGCCCGCATCGCGCGCGAGTTGCGCTTTCTCTTCCGAGCCGGCGGTGCCGATCACGCGCGCGCCGATCGCATGCGCCATCTGCACGAGGAGCAAACCAACGCCGCCCGCGGCCGCATGCACGAGCGCCGCGTCGCCGCGCTTCAGCGGGAACGTGTCGTGACAGAGATAGTGCGCCGTCATCCCCTGCAGCATCGCCGCGGCCGCCTGTTCGAACGTCACGCCGTCCGGAATGACGACCAGCTTCTCCGCATCGACGGCCGCGTGCTCCGCATACGCGCCGAGCGTGCCGCTGTACGCGACGCGATCGCCGATCTTCACCGTCTTCACATCGCTGCCGATCTTTTCCACGACGCCCGCCGCTTCTTGCCCGACCGTGAACGGCGTCTGCGCCGGATAACGGCCTTCGCGGAAATAGCAGTCGATGAAATTCACGCCGATCGCTTTGATGGCGACGAGCGCTTCATTGGCCTTCGGCTCCGGCCGCGGCGCGTCGAGCAGCTCGAGCGCGTCCGGACCACCGACGTTGCGAACCTGCATCGCTTTCATCGCCTCTCCTTACGCCAGCGCCACGACGTCGACTTCAACGAGCACGTCGAGCGGCAATCGCGATACTTCGATCGTCGTCCGCGCCGGCGGCGCTGACGGAAAGTAGCGCGCGTACACCGCGTTCATCGTCGGAAAGTCGCTCATGTTGCGCAGATAGACGCCGGCGCGCACGACCTTCTCCAGTCCACTGCCGGCCGCGCGCAGAATCGCCGCGACATTCTCGAGCGTCCGTTCCGTCTGCGCGGAGACGTCGCCCTCGATCACTTTCTGTGTCGCCGGATCGAGCGCCACCTGACCGGAAACGAAGACGAAACCGTTCCCACGGATGGCCTGCGAAAACGGTCCGATGGAACCCGGCGCATCGACGGTTGTAATCACTTCACGCATAGGGACAATCCTCCTGCAACCGCTGTTATATGCGATCATCGCCGCGTTCCACTCGGTCATGATTCGAACAGGTCACGGTTCCCGCTACGCGCGCCTGCTCGCGGCCGCGCTGGTATTGCTCATCGCCGGCCATGCGCTCGGCGACGACGTCGAAGACCGCCGCGCGAACGCGGGCGTCCGGCTCTTCCGCGCGCTAATGCTGGCCGACACCGATCTCGCGAAGAAAACGATCGCCCCGAATCAGCTGCTGGTCGTCTTCTATTACGTCGATGACCAGCGCCGTGCGAAGGACCTCGCCGCGCGCTTCGTGCAGGAATCGAAAGAGCTGCGCGGCCTGGCCGTCACCACCGAAGTCACTAACGATCCGTCGATGGAAACGCTTGGCGCGCGGACGCCGGCCGGCATCTTCTTCGCGCAATCGCCGAATCGAAAATCGATCGCGTCGCTGGTGCGCTATGGCATCAGCAAACACGTCATCGTCTACTCGCCGTTCGAAGGCCACGTGGAGCTCGGTGTGCTCGGCGGCCTCTCCGTCGAAGCGCAGGTGCGGCCGTTCCTGAATCACGCCACGCTCGAAGCGTCGCAGATCTCACTCAAGCCGTTGTTCCTCTCCGTCGCGAAGGTCTTCCAATGAGTGCGCCGCAACACAGGCAGCCGATCGAATCGTCGAAGAGCATCTTCGCCGCCGTCACCGTCATCTTCGCGCTGCTGGCGGTGATTCTTACGGCCGGCGTCGCCATCTACTGGAACGTCGTTTTACATCCGCGTTTGAAGGCGGAAGCGGTCGCGCAGGCCGAAGTGCTCGCGCGCTCGCAGGCGAACTTCATCGCCGCATCGCTGCGCACTGCCGACGCCACGCAGCGCACGCGCCACGTCGTCACCGCGCTCGACGAGCTCCTGCTGCTGCGCGACGCGCACAGCGGCATCCCCTATTTCGAAAGCATCGATCTGAAGATTGACTACGACGCAGTCCAGGCGCCGAACCGTTCGCTCGATCTGCATCGCGGCGCGAACGGCGGCAGCGGATTCCGCGCCGAGGTCGCGCTTTACGATCCGGAAACGTACGAGCTGCTCGGCGTGGCGACGTTCCGCGTCAGCGATCGTTTCTTCGAACAGCTGACGACCGATCTTCGCCGTGAGCTGACCGCCGTCACCGCCTCCGTCGCCGCACTGCTGACGATGTTGTGGGCCGTGCTCCTCGGCGTCCTGCGCAAACTGCAGAGCCAGCGCTCCGAGCGCGATCGCGCGCAGCGCGAGCTCGCCGAACAGGAACAGCGCTATCACCGCCTCGTCAACAACCTCAGTTCGTATTTCGTCTACGGCCGCGATCCGGCCGGGCGAATCAGTTTCGTCAGCAACTCCGCCGCGCGCATTTTCGGCGGCGATGCCAGCCAGCTCATCGAACAGCTCGAAGCGCGCATCGCCGCGACGCGGCCGATTGAGATGCCGAACGTCAACGAGCGGAGGTACTCGATCGAGCTGCAGGGAATCGACGGCGTCGTTCACTCGCTCGACCTTTCCGAAACGCGGACGCTCGACGACGACGGCCGCGTCGAAGGCTACGAAGGAATCGCGCACGACGTCACCGCGCAACGCATCGTCGAAGAAGAGCTGCGCCAGGCGAAGGAGCAGGCCGAATCGGCGAACCGCGCCAAGAGCCAGTTCCTCGCCAACATGAGCCACGAGATTCGGACGCCGCTCAACGCCATCATCGGCATGACGGCGCTGGCGCTGAAGCGCGATCCTTCGCCGAAAGTCGAAGGCTACCTCGACAAGATCCGCGCCTCGGCGCGGTTGCTCGCCGACATCATCGAAGACATCCTCGACCTCTCGCGCATCGAAGCGGGACGCCTCGAGATCGAGCGCGTCGACTTCGATCTCGATGAGCTGCTGGCCGATCTCTCCGACGTCGTCGGCGAGCGCGCCGGGCAGAAAAACGTCGAAGTGTTGTTCGCCACCGCGCCCGATGTGCCGCGGCGGCTGCGCGGCGATCCGGTGCGGCTCAAGCAGGTCCTGCTCAACCTGCTCAACAACGCGCTGAAGTTCACGACGTCCGGCGAGATCGTCGTCGAGATCGCGCCGAATGAGATTCGCCGCGAGCGCGCGGAGCTCGCCATCTCGGTGCGCGACACCGGCATCGGCATCGCCGCCGAACATCTGCCGACGTTGTTCGAGCCGTTCACGCAGGTCGACTCTTCGAACGCACGTCGCTTCGGCGGCGCCGGCCTCGGACTCGCCATCTCGCGCCGTCTCGTGCGGATGATGGGCGGCGATCTCGAAGTAGAGAGCGCGCCCGGCATCGGCAGCACGTTCCGCTTCACCGCGCAGTTCGACGTGCCGCGCGGCGCCGCCGGCCCGCGGCGTCTCGCGGACGAGTTCCGCGACCTGCCGGTGCTCGTCGCCGACGACAACGCCAGCGCGCGCGCCGTGCTGTCGACGATGCTTCGTTCGCTTTCGTGTAACGTCACGGCGGTCGCGTCGGGACAGGAAGCGCTCGATGAAGCGAAGCGCAGCGCGGAGAAAGGAAGTCCGTTCCGCCTCGCGGTGCTCGACTGGAAGATGCCGGGCATGGACGGCGCCGAAGCAGCGTCGCGGCTGGCGACGAGCGGGCTGCCGCCGCTGCGCGTCATTCTCGTCACCGCGTACGAACGCGAATACGCCTTGCAGCGTGCCGATGAAGCATCGATCGACGCCGTGCTGCACAAGCCGGTCAGTCCGTCGACTCTGCACGATGCGCTCGTCGACGTCCTCTCGCCGCACGATCGCCGCACGCGCGTGCAGCCGTCACGGCCGCGCTTCGAAGGAACGCGGCGCGTCCTGCTCGTCGAAGACAACGAGATCAATCGCGAAGTCGCGCGCGAGCTGCTGACGATGGCCGGCCTGTTCGTCGTCGAAGCGCACAACGGCTATCAGGCGCTCGATCGACTCGCCGCCGAACAGTTCGACGTCGTGCTGATGGACGTGCAGATGCCCGAGCTCGACGGCGTCGAAACCGTGAAAGCGATTCGCGCGCAGGAACGACTGCGCTCGCTGCCGGTGATCGCGATGACCGCGCACGCGATGCTCGGCGATCGCGAGCGTTTCCTCGATTGCGGCATGAGCGATTACGTGGCGAAGCCAATCGAAGAGGATCAGCTTCTCGGCGTCCTCGCGCGCTGGATCGACGTTGAGAAACAACGTCCGCGCATCATCACCAAAGAGACGACGGACGACGGCGCGTTCCCGTCAGTTCTTCCCGGACTCAACGTCACCGATGGCATTCGCCGCACCAGCGGCAACACCGATCTCTATCGCCGCCTCATCGCCGAGTTCCGGCGCGATCTCGATGCCACCTTCGCGCGCCTGCGCGGCGCGACGCTCGAGCAGGCGCACGATCTCCTCCACACGCTGAAAGGAACGTCGGCGACGATGGGCGCGCGACGCGTTGCCGATCAAGCGGCGACGCTCGAAGCGGCCGCGCGCCGCGGCGAAACGCTCGAGCTCGAAGCACTCGCCGGCGCGATCGAGGAAGCGAAAGCGAGCATCGACATCGTCACCAGACATCTCACCGCGTCGACCGAGATCAAACCGGAGCCGATCAACGGACCGGAGCTCATTCCGATCGCGCGTCGCATGCGCTCGCACCTCGATGCGAACAACCTCGCCGCGATGGAATGCTTCGACGAGTTGAAGCAGGCCGCCGGCTCGCGCTGGGCCGAACCATTGCGCGCGCTCGAAGCGAGTCTCGACCGGCTCGACTTCGGCGCCGCACGCGTTCAACTCGACCGGATCGAATCACAACTGCAGCCGGAGGAATCGTGAGCGAGCCGGCGCTGCACAGCGCGCGGCATCGGCTGCTGATCGTCGACGATCAGCCGGCCAACATTCGCGTGATGGCGGAAGCGCTGCGCGATCGCTACGACCTCTTCTTCGCCACCGACGGCGCGCGCGCCCTGGAGATCGCGGCGGCCGGCGGCATCGAGCTCGTGCTCCTCGACGTCGTCATGCCCGACCTCGACGGCTTCGAAGTCTGCCGCCGTCTGAAGAGCGATGAACGAACGAG
>JAOBAU010000395.1 GCA_025463165.1 Acidobacteriota bacterium
CACACGCGCCGCAATGTCGTCTCCGATGGTCTGATTGAAGTCGCCGGTCAGGCGTCGGTCATTCCATGACGCTCCCTGCAGCGTCAGCTCGCGCACCGGCTTCCACTCCGCCTGCCGCGTCACGCGATTGAGCACGCCGCCGGCGCCGCCGCGTCCGAAGATCATCGCGTTCGGACCTTTCAACGCTTCGACGCGCTCGACGTTGTAGATGTCGCGGAAGTACTGCACGTCATCGCGAACGCCGTCGACGAAGAAATCGGAGGTGGAGCTGTTTCCGCGGAAGACGGGAGTGTCGCGGTTTCCCTCGCCCTGCGCGATGCCGATGCCGGGTACGTAGCGGACGACGTCGCCGATGCTGCGCATCGTCTGCTGCGCCATCACTTCGCGAGAGATTACGGTGACGGCCTGCGGCACATCGCGCAGCGGCGTATCGGTTTTCGTGGCGGTCGCGCTGCGCGTCGGAATCGGACGCATGCCGCGGACGGTGATCTCTTCCGAAAGCGTGGCGGTGTCGAGCACGACGATGAGCTCGGACCTGGCGGCGTCGAGACGCATCGTCACCGGCTTGAGATTCTCCGCGATCACCTCGACCGATGCGGCTCCGGCCGGAACGCGGTCGAATATGAACTTCCCTGTCTCGTCGCTGCGCGTTTCACGATCGGCCTGTGCACGAACGTGCAGGATGACGCGCGCCTTCGCGATCGCCTGGCCGGCGGAGTCGAAGACCATGCCGCTGAGCGAATGTTCCTGCGCCGCGCGAAGCGGCAGTGCGGCAAATCCGAGTGTGAGGCAGAGGGTGAAGAGTTTGAGGTATCGCAAGAAACCGCTCCCGAAAACGTAACTGGATTGAGACTCAGTCTCAACTGCGGGAGCGATGCTCGTCCAGTCTCAATTGAAAGTCAATCCTGAGACTGACCTCCGCGAAGAGCCGTCGCGAATCACTCCTCGCCGAACGTCGCTTCGATCGACAGCTGAAACCGGCGTCCGAGTCCGGCAATCGTTGGCGTGAGGTACAACGGCGAGCGAACGTTTCCGACGTAGCCGCTGAAATTCGGATGATTGAAGACGTTGAATGCGTCGAGCGACAGCGAAAGAGCGTTCGCTTTTCCCATGGTGACAGGAAGCGGATGCGACCACTTCATGTCGACGCTCGAAAATGCGGTTCCTCGCAAGCTGTTGCGTCCGACGTCGGGCGGCCGCGCGTTGGAAAGTCCCGTATGAAAGAGATCTTCGCCGGCGGTCAGAGTAAATGGCGGCGCGGAGGAGAATTTGCCGGAGGCGCCGAATTTCCCCCAGCGTCCGGCGTCGACCGTCGCGAGAATGTTCAGGCGATGACGGACATCGAAGTCGGCCGGTCCCCATTCCCTGCTCGGCGGCGCGTATTGATTGGCCGGATACCAGAAAATCCCGGCGGTGTCGCTCAGTACGCGGCTGTATGTGTACTGCAATTGTCCGCTGAGCTTCTTTCCCGCGCGGCCGCGCAGCGTCAATTCGAGCGCGTCCGATTTCAGCCGGCCATCCGAGCGAATTTCCTGCACGTGTCCGCGCGAGGGATCGGGAACGATGCTGTAGTCAGGCGGCAAGGGTGCATTCACGTCGACGGAACGGAAGAGATGATGTCCTCGCGACGCGCGATATCCGACCACCATCGACGCCGATTTCGATAATTGCCGCTCGACGCCGGCGCTGTACTGAAACGTGTAGGGGATCTGAACGTCGGACGCCAGGACGGTCGTGTTCGTCGGCACGTTTGCGAGCGAAACGCCACCCGCGAATGGATCGGGATAATTCGGATTGAGGATCGTGTACGAGCGCAGCGTCTCGCCGTTGTGCAGGAACAAACTCGCCACGGGCGAGACGCCGGAACGATCGTAAAAGAGACCACCGCCCGCGCGCACGACGAGAGTGCCGTCTTTGCGCGGCGACCACGCCAGCGACGCGCGCGGCGAGACGTTGTTGCGATCGTGAAAGAACGCCTGCCAGTCGTAGCGCAGGCCGAGCGATACGTGCAGGCTCGGCGATACGGTGAGCTGGTCCTGCACGAACGCGCCGTATTCACGCCACCAGAACGCGACGCGCGTCGTCCCCTGCTGCACGGTGTATTGAGATGGACGGCCCGCCTGATAATCGGCCAGCGTCAGAAACGTGAACGTCCCGCCCTGATTGGTTCGGTCGTCATAAACACGGCGATTGAGGTTCGGGATCTGTACGCCGTGCTCGATCGTCTGGTTCTTCCGCGACAGCGTCAGGATGTCGTTGAGCTTTCCGCCCGACTCCGTGCGGAACAGCGTCGATTGCGCGCCGCCTGCTGCAAACGCATCGCGCACGATGATCGACGGCGCCGCGCTGACGCTGACCGTCGGCTCGCGATTGACTTCCACCGTCACCTGAAAGCGATTGAATTTCGTCGCGCTCAGCATCGAGTTCAACGTGAAGAACATGTCGAACTCTCGCGAATGCCGATCGACCGCCGCTTCCGGCAGCACGGTCCCGCCGATTCCCTGCAGCAATTCCGACGAGCGTTCCCAATTGAATTGCAGGGAGCTGCGCTGGCGCTCGTTCCAGTCGTGTGAGACGCGCGCCATCAGCTCCGTTCGCGTTGACGGCGACGCAATGCTCTGATCGAACGGTCCGGCCGGCGTCACCGCGTGCACGATGGCGGCGGCGTCGGCAACCGATCGCGAGAACGAAAAAAGAAACGAGGAGTCTTTGCTGTGCGGCAGCGGTCCGCTCAGCAGTCCTTCATACGACTGCCGTTCATCGCGGCTCTTTTCGGGAGCGAAATAGCTGCGCGTTGCGAGTTGCGAGCTGCGGATCGCGTAGTTGAACGAGCCATGCAGCCGGCCGCCGCCCGGCTTCGTAATGACGTCGATCCGTCCGCGGCCGGGACGGCTCGACTCGGCGGAGTACGGATCGTCATTGATCGTGATCTGCTGCACCGCCGACTTCGGCACCGTGGCGCGGCTCACTTCCATGCCGTCGACGGTGATCGTCGTGCCGCCGGTGGCGATCGACGCGGGATCGAGAAATTGCCGGAGCGCGCCGAGATAGTCCTGATCGAAGACCGGCAACTGATCGAGCACCGCGGCGCTGACGCTCGTCTGATCGACGTTCGCTCCGGTATCGACGCTCGGTTTCGCATCGTCGGCGGTGACGTCGACGCTTTCGCGAATCGCCTTGATCGCCAGCTGCAATGCGAGTGGCTTGAGCTCGGCGCCGCCGTCGGCGAGCGCGCGCTCGAGCACGTCGAAGCCGTCGCCGGCGTTGATGCGCAGTCGATAGCGTCCCGCTGCCACACGCGGCAGCCGGAAGTTGCCGGCGGCGTCGGTAGTCGTCGTCGCCAGGGCGGCGCCGCGGCCTGAAGGGAGCAGTGAAACCGACGCGCCGGCGACCGCGGAACCTGCCGGATCGGTGACCGTTCCCTGGATGTCGCTGAGTTGCGCGCCGGCGGCCGTAGCTGAGAAAAGAAGAGTGAGGGTCAGGAGTAAACGCAAGCCGCTCAGTATCGTGCGATGTTGATGAACGCCACTTAAATTCGCGCGTTTAGCCGCCGTTCATCCGCGAATTGCTATCTGTCGCGCATGAGACTCCTCGCGCTCGTGCTGCTGGGCTGCTTTCTGACGACCGAACCCGCCGTCGCGGAAGAACATCATCCGGTCGCCGCGATCAAAAAGGAAATCCGCCGATACGGCAGGGATTTCAAATCGATGACGCTCGCGCCGATCCACTGGGACCGCGCGTCGTGGACCCATTTCGGTGAAGGGGTCGCGGCGGTGGCGATCGTCTACGCCGCCGATCGTCCTCTGGCCGACGCCGTGCAGGCCAACCGCTCGCATTTCTCGGATCAGTTTTCGCAGGTGATCACACCGTTTGGCGGACGGCGCGCGGAGAACATCTCGGCGCTGATGATCGTCGCCGGCGCGTGGATGGGAGACGATCGGTTGCGCGACGCCGGCCGCGACTCGCTCGAATCCGAGCTCTGGGCCGGCGGAGTGGTGACACCGTTGTTGAAGCGTTCCTTCGGACGGGCGCGGCCGATTCAGGAAGAAGGAGCGAGCTCGTTTCATCCGTTCTCGAGCTCGTACGCGAGCTTCCCGTCCGGTCATGCCACGAACGCTTTCGCGTTTGCGACCGCCGTCGCTTCGCACTACGACGGCTGGGTCGTGCCGACGCTCGTCTACAGCGTCGCGTCGGGCGTGGCGATCTCGCGCGTCAACGATCGCGCGCATTTCGTTTCCGACGTCCTCGCCGGTGCACTGATCGGACGCGCGGTTGCGAAAGGGGTCGTGCATCGCCAGCACGGGGCGCCGGTGTCGTGGACGCTCACTCCATCGTGGAGCAACGGCACGACGTCGGTGATGATCCACATCCGCGGATGAAAGCGCCGCGCGATGCTGCTCGCTTCGCGCGGCGCGGTTCGATCCAGACCGCGTTTCGATCCAAACTAGGGAGCGACTTCCACGATCTCGAACGTCCCCGGAAGAATCGTCGGGCGCGGATGCGGACGCTCGGCCGTTGCCGCCGGCGGCGGGCCGAACTTCGCGGTCGCCAGATAGATGTGATGCGTCCGCTCGTCGAGCGCCATCGTCCGCGCCCCCTGCTGCGTTGCGACGTTCTCGACGACCGCAAACTGATCGGGCGTCGATTCGCGCACGACCGTCAGCGTCGCGCTCTGTCCGTTGGAGCTGAACGCGAGATTCGCTTCGGGATCGAATGCGTTGGCGTCGACGCCCTCGCCGATCGGCACGGTCGTCACGACACGGCCGGCGTCGGCGTCACTGATCGCCATCACCTTGTTGTCGCAGCCGCTGAAGAGACGGCGATGCACGCGATCGATGGCCAGTCCCGACGGCTCTTCGCACGGCGCGAGCTTCCAGCGCGTGGCAATGGTCAGCGCCTGCGAATCGATCGCCACGATCTCGCTCGTGTCTTCGATGTTCACGAAGACGCGGCCTTTGCCGTCGCTCACCGCGAACTCCGGCTTCCCGCCGAGATCGATCGTGCCGGCGACCGCGCCGGTTGCCGCGTCGAAGGCGGTCGTGTTCTTCCCGCCCGCGTTGAACGTGAAGACGCGCGACGAAACGGGATCGAACATGATCGCGTCGGGACGCTCGCCGGTCGTCTTCAATTCGCTGAGCGTCGCCAGCGTGTCGAGATCGAACACCGTCACGCTCGACGTCCGGCCATCGCTGATGAAGCCGCGATGCAGCGAAGGGGCGATGGCGATGCCGTGCACGCCCGGCGTGTTCGCGATCGTGCCGGCGACCGTTCCCTTGTCGAGATCGACCACGTTGACGCGATCGGAATGCGAGACGAACAGGCGGTGCGACGCGCTGTCGACCGTCAGGTAATCCCAGCCGCCTTCGCCGCCGATCGGAATGTGACGGACGACGTGATAGTGCGACGACGGTGCGTGCGACGACGGTGCATGGCTCGCGCATGCGAGCGAGAAAAGCGAAACGGCAAGCAGCAACTTCTTCATGTGGCGTTCTCCCTGCGAATGAGTGCGTAGACAGCTGGTGTGACGACGAGTGAGAGCATCAATGCGAACGCGAGTCCGCCGATGACGGCGATGGCGAGTGGTTGCAGCAACTCCGCGCCGGAGCCGAGTGCAAGTGCGAGTGGAAGCATGCCGAGCATCGCCGCCAGTGACGTCATCAGCACGGGACGAAAACGGCGGCGGCCGGAGCGAACGAGCGCGGCGTGCAGATCGTCGCCCTGTTCCAGATGCTCTTCGACCGTGTCGAGCATCAGGATGCCGTTCTTGGCGACGATGCCGACGATCATGATCATCCCCATCAGCGAGACGACGTTGAGCGTCGTGCCGGTGATGAGCAGCGCGAGCAGCGTTCCGGTCAGTGCGAGCACGGCGCCGGTGACGATCGCGATCGGATGCTCGAACGTTCGGAACTCGATCAGGAGCACGAGACTGACGAGTGCCACGGCCAGCTGCAGCGTGAAGGCGAGCTCGCGGAAACTCGACTGCTGTTCCTG
>JAOBAU010000145.1 GCA_025463165.1 Acidobacteriota bacterium
GATCAGCACGGCTCCGTCGCGTCGCTGTTGTACGACTATCGCCGCGGCGAGATTCTCGAAGCCTCAGCAGAGATCGGTTACGGCGGCGCGCTCGGCGCATCCGGACATCTCCTCTGGAACGGCGCATTGAATCGCGTTCGCGCGGACTTCCGCTATCAGCCGCGCGATTTCGTCATCGTCGGACCGGCGAAACTGCACGGCTTCTACTCCGACGCTTCGTGGTCGACGTCGTTCGCGCGCCGCCTCACTGCTGACGTCGCCGCATCGGTCAACCATTACGAACTGCCGCGCTTCCAGCAACGCAGCATGACCGCGAATGGCGAAGCACGTTACGCGATCACGAAGCCGTTCGCGGTGACCGCCGGCTTCAGCTACGGCTCGTTCAGCGGCAGCGGCTCTCAACCAACCGTGCGCAGCACGACGATTCCGGTCGGCGTGCAACTCGACTTCGGCAGCGTTGGCGGCAGCCTCGTCTATCGCTACGCGACGAACACCGCCTCGAACCGCGGCGGCCACGGCCTCCGCGCCACGATGCGCGCAAGCCTCGGCTCTTTCTTCACCAGCGCGTACTACGATCATCAGACCGACGCGCCGACACTCGAGCTCATCCTGCGCGACGATCCGGCGCTCTCGCTCGCGCTGCAGCAGCTCGGCATCAGCGCCACGACGCCGGAAGACATCGCGCGCGCCCTTCGCACCAACGCCACGCTCATCAGCCTCGGCTTCATCGAAGGTGCCACCGTCAACCTCGTACCGGCACGGACGCAGGCAGGACTCGAAACTTCATGGATCGGCGCCGGCGCCATGCGGCCGCAGTTGCGTGCGCGAGCGCTTTGGAATCGCACCGAGGGAGTTTCGTCGAGCGTGACGACTTCGCTCGAGACGCTGACGTGGGCGCAGCGGCTCTTCGGCGCCACCGATGTGTATGCGGGAATCACCGTCGCGCGGACGCGCGTATCGGGCGCGGAAAACGCCAGCGAGCAGCGCTTCTTCGAAGCTGGCGTGCGGCAGCGATTTGATTCGCTGCCGAGCTTCGGCGGCGATGGCTCGATCTCCGGCATCGTCTTCGCCGATGAAGAGATGACCGGTGAGCCGACCAGCGTCGGCGTGCCCGACATCGAAGTGCTGCTCGACGGAACGCGCAGCGCACGCAGCGATGCCGCGGGAAAATTCGCATTCACGAAAGTGCCGTCGGGCTCGCATCGCGTCGCTGCAAACGTTCCCGGCGATGCCTACTTCACGACCGCTTCGAACGTCGACGTGCGCCCCGGCGAAAAGGTCGCGTTCGGTATCGCGTCGACTCCGGCGCGCGCCGTCGGCGTCGTTCACGATGAGTCGGGAGCGCCGATGGCGAACGTCACCGTGAACCTGACGCGCGGCGATCGCAAGTTACAGGCGACGACGCGCGGTGACGGACGCTATTCGATCGCGGCACCGCCCGGCGAATACGAGCTGTCCATCGCCGCCGAGTCGCTGCCGACCGGTGTGTCGTTCGATCGCGCGAACGTTCACCGCATCGCGCTGCAGCGCGCGGCACCGGTCGAGACCGCTCTCGCCGTTCAAATCAATCGCAGCATTGGCGGCCGCATCGAAGGCGCGCGCGCGGGTGACACGGTGACGATTCCGTCGCTCGGCCGCACCACGCGCGTCGACGAAGAAGGCCGCTACCTCTTCCGTTCCCTTCCCCCAGGCGTCGTCACCATCATCGCGCGCTCCGGCGGCCGCACGCTTACGCGCGACGTCTCCCTCCCGAACGACCCGGCCGCCATACGCGACGCCGATCTCGGCGTCGTCTCGCCCATCACTCCCGCTCCCGCGCCTGTCGTAGCAGCCGACGCGACCAACGGTGGAACGTACGTCGTGCAGCTCGGCGCGTTCCGCAACCGTGAGTACGCCGAGGATTTGAAGCGGCAGGCGCGGGCCGCGGGCGTCGAGGTCGTGATCACCGCGAAGAACGCGTTCACCGTCGTGCAGACGGCGCCGCTGGAATCGCATGCGGCCGCGACCGCGGAAAAAGCGCGAATCACGCGCGCTGGCTTCGAAGCCGTGGTGGTGCGTCGCTGAAATTCGTCCGAATATCAGACACGTGTGCGCTTCGCGCATAGCCCGGATCAGGGTTCATCCGCATAAGTTGCTATGCATCAATAGTTTAGCTAATACGACCACTTGGCCTGCTCCGTGGATTAAGAGTCCTCTACAACCACGAGGAGAGAGCCGATGAGCCGAGTTTTGATCGTTGACGATGATCCGGGTGTCCTTGAAGCGCTGCAGACCTGGTTCAAGCTCGAGAACATTGACGCGCTGGGCGCGCTCGATCGCACGACCGCAGAGGCGCTCATCGCCGCCGAATACTTCCCGATCGTCCTCGCCGATCTTCGTCTGCGCTCGGAAGCCGACGGCCTCCAGCTGCTCGAATCGATTCGCCGCATCAGCCCGCGTTCGCGCGTGGCGTCGATCACCGGCGCGATCGACTTCGATGAAGCGCGCCTTCGCGAGCTCGGCGCCAGCATCGTGCTGCGCAAGCCGATGCCGGCCGAAGAGATCGTCGCCGCGATCCGCGAGCTGCTCGCGGAGATCGAGCGCGTCGAGCGCGAGCTGTCGGTCGAGGGACCGGCGTCATTCGAAGAGATTTACGTCGCGGCGAAGCGCGTGCTGCAGTCGATTCCGATGCGCCGCTACGGACTGACGCGTGAAGATGCCGAGGAGCTCGTGCAGGAAACGTGGTGCCTGTATCTCGAGCAGCGCGCGACGGTGCGCAATCCGAAACCGTGGCTTGCCGGCACGATCATGAATCTCTGCCGCCGCAACATTCAGGAGCGTTATCGCGATCGCGATCGTTCCGAGAAACTTCCGGCGCCGATCGTCAGCGTCGACGCGACCAGCGACGCGAAGATGATTCTCGATCAGGCGTTCGCCAAGCTCGATGATCGTTCGCGCACGCTTTGCGAGCTGATCGGACTCGAGCAGTGGTCATACGACGAAGTCAGCGAGCACCTCGGCGTCCCACTCGGTTCCGTCGGTCCGCTCTACCTCCGCGCGAAAACAAAGTTGCGCGCGGCGCTCAGCGCGTGATCACTTCCGTCCGGTGAAGAGCTTGTAGAACAGCGCCGTACCAAGTCCCCATGCGGCGTTGACGATCAGCCCGGTCGCGATCAGTTTCGGCGTCACGACCATCGCTTCATGCTTCAACGGCGCGACGACGAATCGCGCCACGAGCGTCGGCAGGACCGCTCCGAACACCATCGAAACAAGGATGAAGTTGTGGCGCAAGCGGCCGAGCGCGGCCACGAGGATGATTCCCCACACGCCGCCCCAGAACGAAAGCGAGATCACCGACGGCACGCCGAACGGCGGCATCGCTTTCATCGCGTACGGAGCGCGCGAGACGACGCCGGCGAGGTTCAGCAGCCAGAGCGCCGGCTGGTGGAAGCAGAGCGTGGCGAGAAAGCCGGCGACGAACGCAGCGAGCGGGCGTTTCATGCGGAGGATATTAGCTCAGTCATCGAGCGCCAGCCGCGGCAGCGCTGCACGTCCTCCGAGCGCAAGGACAAATCCGATTCCCGCGAGCACGAACAAAATCGCCAGCGCGGTGAGCGACCGCCCGAAGTACCAGGCGCTCGCGTCGAACGTCAGCGGCATTCCGCGCAGGATCAGCACGAAGTACGCTCCGACCACGATTGCGAGAACTCCGAAACGAACGATGAGCAGCATCACGATGATTGCCGCGACAGCACCGTAAATGCTCCGACCGATCACGCCGCCACTTCCATCGCCGAGCGATACGACGGCGAGCAGCATCGCCGCGACGAGCATCGTCAGCCGGTCGTCACGCACGAGCGCACGCACCGCCACGATCAGCGTCACGGCGCCGATCGACCGAATGACCGCCTCGGCCATCGTGAACGTCACGTAGTAGAAAACCTGCTGCGTTTCGCCGAGCGGCGATACGACGATCTGCAGCGGCGATGCGCCGCGCATGAGAGCCGTCGCGTGCCAGATGAGAACCATCAGCACCGCGCCCGCCGCGCCGGCCAGAACATCGCGTCCGACGAGCGGATCGCGCCACTTCCCGTTGAGCACGCGCGTCGATGAGATGAGCATCCGCGGCCAGCGCCGCCGTACGAGCGGCTCGATGGCGATGTAGGCGATCCATACCATGAACGCGATAAAGAACGTGTCGACGACGATTTGCGACAGCATCCCCCACTCATCGACGAACGCCGTCGGATGGTGCGCGCGTGCGGCGAATCCAACGCCGCAGGTCGCGAAGACAAATACGCCGAGCCGGAACGCGGAGCGGCGGTCGACCTGCCCTCGCCGCAGATTGCGGCGGGCCAGCAGGAGCGCCGCGACCGGCAGCGCGATGAGAAAGAAGATCAGCATGGCGTTCGACAGCTCTTTCATGCTGGTCGCTCGCATGGACCGCGCGGCGCCAGTGTCCGGAGCAATCATGGAGAACCAGACCGGCCGGCCGTGATAGGCGGCCGCTTCAACGCGCGCGCCGCTGCTCGTCAGCCACGCATGCTTCTCGTCGGTATCGACCGGCGCGGTCCACAGCGGTGCAACTTCGCCGATCGTATGCACTTCGGCCGCTGACAGCAGCCGCTCGAAATTCACGGCAGGCAAATGCGGCGACGATTCGCGAGACGGTGGAACGACGAGGAGACGCAACAAACGACCGGCGCCGTCGACATCGACGCGCGCCATTCCCGGCACCGTCATCGGCGGCTCATCGAGGAGCACCACCCGTTCCGCCGCGCGCCCGCGCATCGCTCGCGGGCTCTGCCGAT
>JAOBAU010000147.1 GCA_025463165.1 Acidobacteriota bacterium
CGACTCCGTTCGAGTAACGGTGCCGACCGTCTGCGTGGCAGCGGTCAGGTTGCCGGCGGAGTCATACGTGTTCGACGTCAGCATGCCGGCAGCCGACCTGCTCGTGAGCACGCGAGCGGTGTCATCGAACGTCGCCGTTACGACGCTTCCGTCGGCGTTGGTCTGTTTCGTTACGTTGCCTCTCGCGTCGAATTCGAGCGAGGTTCTGAAGCCGCGAGAGTCGACCGATGCCGTCCGGTTGTTGGCGCCGTCCCACTCCGCCGTCGTGAGATTGCCGGCCGGATCGGCCTGACGGATGGCGCGGCCGAGCTCGTCGTACTCGACGAGCACATCGCCGCCGCGGCGATTCGTCAGCACGCTCGTGTGGCCGGCGATGTCGTAGTGGAAGAACTCCTCCCCGCCTGCTGCATCGACGTGATGCATGAGGCGATCGTCGACGTCGTAGTCATACGACTGCGCGTTGCCGGCCGGGTCGGCCAGCGACGTCATGTTGTGCCCGAGGTCGTACGACATCGTCCAGATCTTTCCGGCGGTGTCGGTGAACGAGATCAGATCGTCGCCGTTGTAAGCGTATGAAGCCGTTCGTCCCGCGAGATCGGTGATTCGCGTGATCTTTCCGTTCGTGAACGTGAACGTCAGCACCGTGCGGCCGGCGGCATCGACGATCGACGACGGATTGCCGCTCGCATCGCGATTGATCGTGACGGTGTTGCCGTTCATGTCGACTTGCGAACGAAGGAGGCCGTTCACGTCGAAGCGATGATGCGAGCCATCGGCGAGACGGAGGTCGTAGCCGGACGACGCCGCCGTCAGCGTGAAATGTTTCCCGGCCGGCGCGACAAATGCGCCGGCGGTGAAAGCGATGAGATGTTCGCTGCCGTCGGACTCGCGATACAGCAGTGAGCCGTCCGCGTTCGGGACCAGCTGCTCGCCGTAGTTGAACGTCCAGCCGTAGCCGAACGGACCGTTGAACGTCGAGCGGCTGTTGTACGTGCGCGTGATTCCAACCGGCAAACCGCGTCCGAAGATCGTGAAGTCATTCGCGAAGCGGTACATGTTTCCGCTCGACAAGTTGACCGGGTCGGATTGCACGGTTGACGGTGTGTCTGCATGACTGAAGACGGCGCTGATGAATTTGCCGATGTAGGTGCCGGCCAGCCACGACTCGCT
The DNA here is from genome assembly GCA_025463165.1 of Acidobacteriota bacterium. Lineage (GTDB taxonomy): Bacteria > Acidobacteriota > Thermoanaerobaculia > Gp7-AA8 > Gp7-AA8 > JAOBAU01. The sequence goes on from JAOBAU010000147.1 coordinate 1,171, forward strand.
GCCGAGCGTTTCCTGCACGATTCCGGCAGTCAGCCCGGTCGTGCCGCCGCCCGCGGTGCCGCCCGAGATCGGGAATGTTGCGGCGCCGGTCTGCGGATCCTCGAGGATGTAGCCGGTGCCGCTCCAGCGGCCGAGTGTGATTGGAGCCGATGCGATCTTTGCGATGCGGCCCTGCGCGACGCTGCCGCGGATTTCGGCTTCCACGTCGGACGGGAGATTGACGCTGTTGAGGACCGTCTCGACATTGCCGGAGTTGACCGTGTAGAGCTGCTGGCCGGCAATTCTGGCGAGAAGCAACGCTTTCGCCGCGGAGATGCCCTGACGGCTTTGCATCTCTTCCCAGATTGCGGCTTCGCGGTACGAGCTTTCGAGTCCCGCGAGTTGCAGCGCTTCGGCTTTGTTCGACTGATCGTTGTTGATCGGGACGACGCCGACGAGCAGACGTGAAACGTCGATGTTGTTTTCGGCGGGCGCGAGGCGGAGCGGAGCACCGCCGAGGTTGTAGCTGACATTCACCTGACGGCGGACGGCACCTTCGAAGACGCGTTTGACGCCGCGCTGCCAGCGAACGCCCATCGCGAAATTGAGACCGTCGTCGACGTGCTGCATGTAGCGGAGTCCGACGAGATAGAGCTGTTCGGAGAGGATCGCGTCTTCACTCGCATTGCTTGCGGTGAGTTGTTTCAGACGGTTGATGCGTGCGGTGATGAGCGTGTCCGGCGTCGTGCCGGCGTCGAAGACTTCGGTGTGCGTTTCGCCTGCGACGACTTCGTGATGCGTCGTGTCGTCGGCGACGTTCGGCTGGCGGAACGTCAGATTCAGATCGAGATCGGCGCCTGCGGAAACGGCAGCGCCCTGCGCGACCGCGACATCATCAATCGAGAAGACGGGACGCAAGCTCACGAGATACGCCGGCGTTTTGAAAAGACCGCCGTAGCTGTTGATGATCGCGGCGTCGTCGGACGTTGCCGGTGCGAACGTCAGCGAGAGTTTGCGGCCCCAGAGATCGGCGATCGCAGAGTCGTACGTTGCGACCGGCGCATTATTCGCGTCGGTGAGGACGAGCGAGACGCGCTGCACCTGTGCGGCCGGAGGATCGGCGGCGACGCCGCCCTGCGATTCAATACGCGCGGTCAGCGTCGACGGCACGAACGGGAAGTTTTCCGCGTGAATGCGGCCGTTCTTCGCCACCTGCGAGAGGTTCTGGCAGTTCAGATTGTTCGCGCGGATGTACGACCAGATTTTGTCGCCGTAGAAATCAGCGGGCGGACGAACGGCCGACGTGCGGAGATACTCGTCTTCGCTCCACGTCACACGGCCGTTGATGGCGATGCCGGCGTCGTAGTCGTAGCGTTTGAAGCTCGGATCCATACGCACCCAGGTGTCGGGCGTGCCGGTGCGCGCGCCGCGATTCGGAACGTACGGGATGAATGCGCGGACCCACGCGTGCGTCATCTGCACGGCGATCGGCGTGTTGTTGGCGGTGAGTGCGACGCCGTCGAAGCCGGCGGTGGCGAGGAGGTTCGCCGCCTGCAGCGGATCTTCTGTACCTGCGAGATTCATCGCCCGGGCGATCGGCAGCAAGACCGTCCCCCACTCGAGCTGCGACTGATATCCCTGCGCCGAGAGCAGATCGCGCAACAGCAGCGCCTGATCCCAGTCGTTTCCTTTGCGCTCGGCGAGCGTGCCGCGCGCGCCTTTGGCAACGCCGCTGTACGACTCCCAGTCGATGTTGTCGTGCACCCACGCGAAGATCTTCGCGGGCGTGACGAGCGTCGCCGCGAGTGCGGCCACTTCACTCGAGACAGCGTTCGAGGTCATGCGTGCTGATGCGGTTGCGGACGTCGGCGTATTCGCGGCCGCGGTGATGACGGCCGGAGTGGCGACGGAGGCCGCGCCGTCGTAGCGCTGCGTCAGCTGCTTCTTCGGCGCGCTTTTGTACGTGTCTTTGACCGGGAACGGATCCTTCGTCCAGCGCGGCTTTGCGTTGCGCACGGTGAGATTGCCGGTGACGGCGACGCGCAACTGCGCGAGCGTCGTGTCGATGTTCGCGTCGTCGAGTGCGTGTGGCGCGTTGATGATCGCCTTCGTCACGCGGCGAAGGTCGTCGACGCCGGCGCGCGCTTTCGCATCGCGGCCGTTCGCGACGCCGGGAAGACCGTCGCGCAACGCGGGGAGAAAATCTTTGTCGACGAGACGGAGCACCGACTGCAGTTCCGCTTTGATCTGGCCTTTCTTTTTGCCACGCACGGCGTCGGGCGCGAGCGAGATCTGCACGAGCGCGGCGATGCGTGCGACGGTCGTATCGGCGGCGACGAGCGCGTAGCCCGACTTGACGCGGCTGATCGATTCACGAA
>JAOBAU010000179.1 GCA_025463165.1 Acidobacteriota bacterium
TCCCTGACCGAGCTTCAGCCCTTTGCGAGCGCCGCGACTGACATGCGGAGCCTGCGACATATTCACCATGCCGCCGGCCAGCACGGTGATCGCTTCGCCGAGCTCGATCTGCTCGGCGGCGTTGATGACTGACTGGATGCCGGAGCCGCAGAGACGATTGACGGTGAGCGCCGGCACTTCGCGCGGAACGCCGGCTTTCAGCCCGACGTGACGAGCGCCGTAGATGGCGTCGCCCGACGTCTGTAATGCGTTGCCCACGATGACGTGGTCGATCTCTTCTCCGGTGAAGCCGCTGCGGGAAAGCGCTTCCTTCGTGGCGAAGACCGCGAGGTCGATGGCGCTGATGTCGCTGAACTGTCCGTTGTACTCCGCCATCGGCGTTCTGGCGCCGTCGACGATCACGATTTCTTTCATGGGATCTCCTGCTTTTTCGCGGGCGAATGATACATGCGGTACAACAGCCATCCGATGGCCAGCAATTCGGCGATGGTGACGGCGATGCTCCCCTCCAGTCCGAACGCTCCGCCGGTGATTGCCGGCGGTCCGCTGACGTGAGTGACGAGCACGGTGGGATTCGAAACGAAGCCGCTCACCGGATAGCCGATGATCGGTCCTGAGACGAGGTTCCACGCGAGGTGGAGTCCGATCGGAAACCAGAGCCGCGTGTAGAGCTCGTATGCAAGCGCGAGCAGCACGCCGGCGATAATGAGGTTCGCGAACGCGATGACGGTCACGCCGCGGTTGCCCATGTGCGCAACCGCGAAGAGCAGCGACAGCACGGCGATCGCCGTCACGCGCGACCAGCGGCGCATCTTCTGATACGCGTAGCCGCGGAACAGCAACTCTTCATGGATTGCGGCCGGGATGTAGACCGCGACCAGCTCCGTCCACGGAAAGCCGTTGCCGCGCGTGTGGCGGAGGTTCGCCATCACTGCGACGAGCAAATCGGCGAAGCCGATCAGCATCGCCGCGAAGAGACAGCCGAACAGCAGCTCACGAATGGCAGCAGGTGGCGGACCGGAGAAACCGAGCGGCCAGCGTCCACGATCGAAGATCACGATGCAGAGCGCGGTCGCAACGACGACGGCACTCAGCGCGATCCATTGCGATTCGGTGATGCCGAAGCGCATCGCGGTGCCGGCGATGGCGACGAAGGCGGCGATGTAGATCAGTCCGAAAACGAGGAACGGCGCAAGCCAGCGGTCGACGGCTCGTGCTTTCTCACCGGGCTGTGGTTGTTCGTCCATCGGAAAAAGAAAACGGCGGCCGAAGCCGCCGCGGTTCAAACGTCGATGCGGGTTTGCTGCTTATTGCGGCGGAATGACCGGCGCCGCGGACGGATCTTCCACGATGATCCCGATGTTCTTGCACCCGGAGGCGCGAGCCATGTCGAGGAAGTGAATCGTGCTCTCGTAGTCGACATCGCGCGAGCCGGCGAAGAAGACCATCTTGCTGGTGTTGCCGTGCATGATGTCGCGGATGCGCTGCGCGAACTGATCGGGCGGGACGTCGTCTTTGTTGATGAAGATGCGGTTGTCGGGTGCGAGCCGGAGGATGATCTGGTCGTTGACCGCGGCCGGAGGAAGGTTCGCGGGCGCCTTCGGCGGAACTCGTACGAGATAGCCCATCTGCACGACCGGCGTGATGACCATGAAGATGATGAGGAGCACCAGCACCACGTCGACGAGCGGCGTGACGTTGATGTCGGATCGCATTGATCCGCTGCCACCTACCTGCATTGGTTAAACCCCCTCATTCGGCGATCGCTTCGGCTGCGCGATGAGACCGACGTTGTTGAAGCCGACCTCGCGGCAAGCCTTCAGCACATCGAGGACGTCGCCGTACTTGACCAGCTTGTCACCCTTGACGGCGATCTCGCGATCGGGCGTGCGGGTGTGAATCTGTTCGAGCTCGGACTGCACCTGTTCCTTCCGAACGACGGTCGGTCCGAGATAAACGCTGCCGTCCTGCTTGACCGAGATCTGGAGCTGCTTCTCGGTGTCGGGCGTTTTTTCCGGAGCTTCCGTGATCGGGAGGTTGATCGGCACGCCCTTCTGCAGCATGGGCGTGACGACCATGAAGATGATCAGCAGCACAAGGCAGACGTCGACGAGAGGCGTGACATTGATGTCCGCGTTCAGCGTCGTCTTCTGCAGCTTGTCCGCTGAACTATGCCATCGATGCCTTTTCATTCTCGGCTTCCTTCATGAAGTAAATTGCCATTTCGGAACCGGAGTTGGACATCTCGACCGTAAAGCGGTCGACACGATTCTGAAAGTAGTTGTACGCCCAGACGGCCGGGATGGCGACGAGGAGACCGCCGGCGGTGGTGAAGAGCGCTTCCGCGATACCGGCCGAGACCGAGGCGATACCGCCGCCGCTGGTGGCCATGCCGGTGAACGCGTGGATGATGCCGACGACCGTGCCGAAGAGTCCGACGAACGGAGCGGTTGCACCGATGGTGGCGAGCACGCCGAGGTTCTCTTTGAACTCGGCGATGGTGATCATGGCCGTACGGTCCATGCCCTGACGCGCGGCTTCAACGGCCGTTTCCGGATCGCTGGTGCGCTTGTCGCGGCGGACCGCTTCGAACTCGAGCAGCCCGGCGCCGATGACCTTGGCGAGGTGGCTGTCCTTGTACTTCTTGGTGATGTCGATGGCCTGCTGATAGTCGCCCTTGGTGAGCACGTTCGACAGAGCGCCGAGCAGCTTGAGCGACTGGTTCTTCGCCGCGCGGAAGACGAGGTAGCGCTCGACGACCACCCACAGCGAATACATCGACATGATTCCCATCACACTGATGACGATCCAGCCGATCGCCGTCATATCCCGAAACATTTTTGCCATATCCATGACTAATCCTCCTTCGATGCCGACGTCTCGGCGGTGCGTTGCTTTAGTTCAGCTTGAAATTGACGGTGAGATTGAAGATGACGTCCACCGGCTGCCCGTTGAGGGTACCCGGCTTGAACTTCCACTTCCTGACGGCGTCCGCCGCGGCCTGATCGAGGCCGAAAGCGAGCGGCTTCAGGACGGTGACGTTCGTGACCTCACCGTTCTTGTTGATGATGCACTCGACGATGACGATGCCCGAGATGCGCGCCTTGCGGGCAACCTCCGGATACGTCGGCTCGACGCGACTGATGATGACCGGCGCTTTGACGTCGCCGCCGACGCGCATCGGCGCTTCGACTTTCGGCGGCGGCGGAGCGGTGTCGGTCACGACTCCGCCGACGACGCCTCCGACCACACCACCGACGACGCCGCCTTCGACGCCACCCTCGACGCCGCCTTCGACACCGGCTGACGTCGCCTCAGTAGCCGCCGGCTGCACCTTCTCCGGTACGGTCGTCGGCGCCATGTTCTGGATGTCTTTCGGGATGTCGACCTTGACGACCTGCTGCGTCACCGTGGCTGCTTTCGGCGGCGGCGGGGGCGGCGGAGGCGGCGGTGGAGGTGAAGCAGCGGACATGTACTGCGCCACCTGAGCGGGTGAGTTCGTCGGGAACGAGACGTTCCATACGCTTCCGAAGATCGCGCCGGCGATGACGATCACGTGCAGCGCGATCGACACCGGCAGCGTCAGATACTTCTGAATTCCGAACTTGTGTTTCTTCGACTCTACGACCGTGGTTTCAAACATTCGTTAGCTCTTTTTCGCCGAGTTCGCAGCCTTCTTCTGCCGGATGATCTCGACGGCCTTGTTGCGGATCGTGTCCGCCTGGGCGACGAGTGCCTGCTGCTTCACAGGATCTGTCTCGATGGTTGCCTGCTGGCGATAGAGCAGGTTGAGATAAGCCATCGCTTCGAAGTAGTCGGGCTTCATCTCGATCGCGCGCTGCAGCGATGCTTTCCCCTTCTCGACCAGCTCGAGTTTGGCAGGGAGCTCCGCGGGCGGGTTCTTCGCGACCTTTTCGTAGCAGACGACGCCGAAGATGTAATACGACTCTGGGTTCTTCGAGTCGAGCAGCGTGATCTTCTGATACCAGTTGAGCGATTCGTTGAAGTCGCCGGCCTTCGAGTAGAGGGTGGCGATCGACTTCACGGCATCGAGATCGGCAGGATGCGCATCCAGATAGGTGCGGAAGTACTGGATGGCCTGCGAGGTCCGGTTCGCGTTGAGATACATGTTGATCAGCGCGTCGCGGGCGATGCGGTCATCCGGCCGCATCTTCAGATAGCGGTTGAGCTCCGCGATGGCGGCATCCGCATGTGATTCGTTCTTCTGCGTCTTGTCGTCGGGAACGTAGAGGCCGATCTCCGAGTAGCCGATCAGGCGGGTGACGTCGGGAAAAGAGGAATCGATCGTCCGAGCCTTTACGTAGTGCGTAAGAGCTTGGGCGTAATCCTCTTTTTCGTACGCTTCGTTTCCCTGCTTGATCTCCATGCGTGCGCGAATCTTTTCGACGCACCCCATCGAAGAAAGGGAAAGAATGAGTGCCGCGAAAAGGCACAACTTCTTCTTCATTGTTTTTCTTACTCCCGGCCGTGTGGTCGCAGAACTTGCAGCGAGCTGAAGGCTGTGTGGAACGCCCGTCCCGAGCAGTGGTGAGCGAATATACAGATCGACTTTTTCACCGTCAAGCAAGTTGGAGACAGCTGAAACCGAAAGTTTTAGATCGTTCATCACCACGATTTTTCCGGTCCTTTTTCTGCCCAATTTTCGTTGCACTGCACCCATCTTTGGACACACACGGACCCACTTCGAAAACCGATTCTCAGTACGTCGGACGGAACTCGGCCGTCAGTTCACTGATCGTTGACCAGAGTTGCGGGAAGAGCGGCTCGCGCGGACCGGCCTCCAGCTGTGCCGCCGGAACGCCTTTCAGCGACATCACGCGGTCGCCGATGATCCGAAACGCCAGCCTCATATGCGTGAAGCGCCATTTCATAAAGGCGGCATCGTAGTCGAGGAGGCCTTGCACCAGGCGAAACATCGCGTAATGCGTCCGCGGCTCGCGCTCGATCTCCAGCACCGTCAGCGAGCGTTTCGCCAGCAGCGCCTCGAATCGCGGCCACAAACGCCGGCCGACATTCAGCAGAATGGCGAAGCCGGGCGACTCCTGGCCGCTCCCGCGTCCGAGCGAGCTGACGCGGATCACGTGGTAGTCGGCGGGAGCCATCGTCTCGAGGATGACGATCTGTTCGCGCAGCAGATCGAGAATGAGCCGCGTCCGGTGCAGCAGATCGGCAGCAAGCTCCGGCTGATCGCCATCCATCAGCTCGCCGACACGATCGATCTCGTAGTCGATGTGCTTGAGCCAGAGCTCCGCCGCCTGATGCGTGATCTGAAACAGCGCCTCTTCCGGATGGACGAGCTGATCTTTCGGCTTCTGGAGCTCGAGCAGCTCCGGCACCCGCACGTAGCGCTCGTAGTCAGTGTTTCCGCGGCCTTCGAGGACCGGACCGGTATGTACAGACATTCAGTGCTGAGTGCTGGGTGCTGAGTGCTGAGTGCGAAGTCTTTTTTGACTCAGCACTCTGCACTCAGCACTCAGCACTTTCTCCTTAGACCAGTTCGAGAATGTGCCCCAGTCGTTTCTTTTTTGCTTCGAGGTATTTGCGGGTGTCGTTGGACGGCGCGATCTCGAGCGGCACACGCTCGAGGATCTCGAGGCCGAAGCCTTCGATCGCGACGTACTTGGCGGGATTGTTGGTGAGCAGGCGGATCTTGCGGACGCCGAGGTCGCGGAGGATTTGCGAGCCGGTGCCGTAATCGCGGATGTCGGCGGCGAAGCCGAGGCGGGTGTTGGCGTCGACGGTATCGGCGCCGCCATCCTGCAGCTCATACGCTTTCAGCTTGTTGAAGAGACCGATCCCTCTCCCCTCCTGCAGCAGGTAGAGAACGACCCCTTTCTTTTCGCGGGCGATGAGCGCGAACGCGGCATCGAGCTGATCGCCGCAGTCGCAGCGCAGCGAGCCGAAGACGTCGCCCGTCAGACACGACGAGTGCACGCGGACGAGTACTTCGTCCTCTTCGGTGATGTCGCCCATCACCAGCGCGACGTGCTGCTCGCCGGTGATGTCGCTCTCGTATGCATAGACGCGGAACTCGCCGTATTCGGTCGGCAGACGCGGAGACGCCAGGCAGTGTACGTGCCGCTCGTTCTGCATCCTGTATTTGATGATGTCGGCGACGGTGATGATCTTCAGTCCGTGCTGGACCGCGAACTCGCGCAGGTCCGGCAGGCGCGCCATCGTGCCGTCTTCATTCATGATCTCGCAGATGACGGCGGCCGGTCCCATGCCGGCGATCTGCGCGAGGTCGACCGATGCTTCGGTCTGCCCGGCGCGTTTCAGCACGCCGCCCTTTTTTGCGCGGAGCGGAAAGACGTGGCCGGGACGAAGGAGATCGGCCGGCTTCGTTTTCGGATCGATCGCCACGCGGATGGTCTCGGAGCGGTCGCGCGCCGAGATACCGGTGGTGACCCGGCCGCGCGCTTCGATCGACACCGTGAACGCGGTGCCGTAATTCGAGGTGTTGTTCTCGACCATCAGCGGCAGATCGAGATCGCGGCAGCGCTCTTCGGTGAGCGCGAGACAGATCAGACCACGGCCGAAGCGGGCCATGAAGTTGACCGCTTCGGGCGTGATCTTCTCAGCCGCGAGGCAGAGGTCTCCCTCGTTCTCACGGTCTTCGTCATCAACGATGATGACGAATTCGCCGCGGCGATACAGCTCCGCGGCTTCATCGATGGTTGCGAAGGGCATCACTTACTCAACTTTGAATGTCTGGGAAAAATTGTACGGCTGCTTTGCCCCTTCGACACCAACCTTGATGGTGTACGTGCCGGGCGTGATGTCGGACAGCGGAATCGAGCCGCGGATCATGTAGCAGCCGGGCATCGCTTTGAGCGCTTCCGGCAGCGCTTCTTCCGCCGGGGCGTTCATGTTCACTTTCTCACCTTTCGAGGTGCCGCTGATCGAGATCTGCACTTTGAGCGGCGGCAGCGCGTCGGGATCGGCGCTGTCGGCGCAGTACTGGAACGCGTAGCCGAGGTCGTCGGTCTGCGTGAACGACGAAACGGTCGAGAGGCTGGTGAACGGGTTGGCGCTCTTCTGCGGCGCGAGCGTGGAGACGCTCTTCGAGAGCACGAAAGTGTTCGCGCCCTGCAGTTCAACCGGCGGAGGCGGAATGACTTTCGGCGTGTCGACGACGACGCGCGTGACTTTCACGCTCTCCGGCGCCGGCGCTACCGGCTTCGCCCACTCCGGCACCGCTTTCAGCTCCGGATTGCGCATGAGCGACTTCGCGGCATTGTCCATCGCGGCGACGACCATCGTCTTGCCGGGATCGCGGCGATAGATGCCGCGCGTGTCTTTGATGAAGAGGACGTCGAAATCGTGGAGGCCGAGGCGAGTGGCGTCGGTGCCGGTGTAGGTCCAGCTGTCGCGGCCGGCCTGCATTCGATTCGATGACGAGATCGCTTCGGTGCCGCCCGCGCCGGCGAGATTGGAGCGCTCGTCAAACTCGTCGCCTTTGCTGGTGAGGTTCGACGGCGGACCGAGGAGGATGTAGACCTTGCCGCGGTCGGTCTTCGAGCCCTGGAGATTTCCCTGCGTGAAGTACTTGTCGGCGGCGAGCACGCGCGCTTCGAAGACGTCACGAAACTCGTTGCGAGGTGTTCCCGGAGTCGGATCGCGGCGCGCCCAGAAAAGGTCGGCGTAATTCTTCGCCTCTTCGGGCGTCTTCAGCTTCGTGATCTCCGAGCGCTCGGCCGGCGTCAGCAGCCATTCGGCCGGCAGATCGCTGATGCCGGGCACCGGGATCCCGACCGTTCCAGCCGACGCCAGCAGCGCCGACGACATCACCACCACACCAATCACAACGAGTTTCCTGAGCATGCGTTTTTTACCCCTGGACTTTGAACGTTTCCTGCAGGTTGTAGGACTGCTTGTTGTTCGTGTCGGTCACTTTGACCTTCAGCGTGTAGCTTCCCGGCCTGAATCCGGAAAGATCGAGCGAGCTGCCCACTCCGTAATGTCCCGGCACGCCTTTCAACTCGATCAGCGATGCTTCGGCGGGCGGCGACGACATCGTCACCTTCTTCCCCTCGGTCGTCGTTCCTTCGAGGTCGACCTTCACCTGGATGCTCGGCTTCTGCGCCTCGCCCATCCCGGGATTGCGAAGCTCGAAGAAGTACCAGAGCTCGTCCGACTTCGAGAACGTCCGGTCGCCCTTCGGGATGACCTTCAGTCCGCCGAACGCGTACGGATCGTTCGGGTTCTGCGCGACGGCGAGCGGGAAGATGTTGTTGGACATGATGAGACCGGAGACCGCCGGCGCTGATTTGTCGATCGTACCGGCGAGAGTCATGTCGGTCGTGGCGATCGCCACCGGCTTGCCGGCCTGCGCGAGACCGAAGGTTCCCTTGAACTTTCCGGCCGGAAGCGAGAGCGACTTGTCGAAGTAGAGATCGTCTTTCGACGCCTGCAGTTTTGCCGGCTCTTCGAAGACGGCGACCGGCGTTCCCGATGCGTCGTCGACGACGCCGAAGAACGTCAGGTCGGCTCCGGCGGCGAGGCCGGCCGACTTCGGAACGTAGAGCTCGACCGGCACGAAGTAATCGCCGCGGCCGGTGACGAACTCTCCCCACGTGACGAACAGCGTCTTCTCGTACGGGTTCGTCTTCGCCGCGCGGAAGTCGGCGATCGCGCTCTGCAGCGCGGGAGTCTTGAAGCTGGTCATGTTCGACGGCGCGGCCGGAGCCGGCGTCGTCGTCGTCATCGCGGCCGGTGCGGCGGCAGCGGGAGCGGCCGCGGCATACGTCGGAGCAACGGTGATGTCCGGCGACGTGATGGAGCGCTGAATCATCTCGCGCGACACCACGCCCGGGTCGCTCTTGCCACCACGCTCGAACTTCCAGTCCTCATTGCCGAACTGGTCGGTGAAGCCGATCTCGATGGTCGGCGTCGTCATCTTCATGTCGGGCGCTTTCTCGCGCTCGTAGATCCACGCCTGACGATTGGCGACGCGGGCCGTGTCGTTGCCCTCGGCGGTGTCCCCAAGTTGCGCAGAGTAATTGTGCGTGCTCTGCGGTGAGGCGTTCTGCTTCTGCACGCGCGTCGGCGGACCGATGGCGATCAGAATCTTGCCGCGATCGGACATCGAGCCTTTGATCTTTGCGGTCGTGAAGTGATCGTCCGCGTATTTCACGCGTCCTTCAAACGTGTCGCGATATTCGTTGACGGCCGTGGCCGGCGTCGGATCGCGGCGCGCCCAGAAGAGATCGATGAACGCTTTCGCGTCGTCATCGCTCGTGATCGTCTTCCACTTCGCCGATTCTTCTTTGGTCATGATCCACTGCGCCGGCCCTTTACCGAAGTCGGCATACTGCGGCGAGAGCGCCGCAAAGGCGCCCACCGCGACCATCGCCGCGAGGGCGGCGACGGCAATTGATCGCATCGTCGAGTTCATCGAATTCATTCAATCTTCCTCATTCCAGGAGTGTTGAGCGTCCCGCTTCGAAACAGGCGGCCAAATCGGCTATTCCTCAACTCTCCTGGTCGAACTTCTCCATCTCGTCGTACAGGCGATCCATCTCCGAGTCGATCTCTTCCTGCTTCAGAATTCCCTTGCGCACGAGCAGCGCGGTGAGGCTGTGAAGCAGGATCCCGTTCTCGATGATCATCTGCTCGATCTGGTCGTCGTAGTCTTCCCCGTTCTCGTCGTTGCGTTCGATGTCGTCCATTCGCGTTCCTCCTGTCGGCGGAACGATGTATCACCACTGCCGGACCATCGCAAGCAGACTACAATCGCGCGCCATGAAACGAAGCCCTGCCGCGCTCTTCCTTCTGCTCGCTCTCGCTTGCGGACGCACCGAAACTGCTCAGTCGAACTCGGCTCCTCCGGCGGCGCCATCGAAGGAGACGTTGAAAGTCGGACTTCTTACGCCCGGCGCTGTAAATGACAACGGCTGGAACGCGATCGCGTACGAAGGGCTGCAGCAAATCAAGGCCAAACTCCCGGCGGAAGTCAGCCATCAGGAGACGAAAACGCCGGCCGAGCGCGAGGAAGCATTCCGCGCGTACGGCGCGCAGGGATATCTCCTCGCCTTCGGTCACGGCTTCGAGTTTCAGGACGCCGCGATGAAAGCGGGCGCGCAGTTTCCGAAGACGGTGTTCATCACGACGTCCGGCAGTTCCGTCTCGAAGAACGTCGCACCGATGGTCTTCGAGCTCGAGCAGGCCACCTACCTCCTCGGCGTCATCGCCGCGCGCGAATCGAAAACCGGCAAAGCGGGGCTGGTCGGCGGGATGAATCTCCCGTCGATCGCTTCGACGTTCCTCGCGTTCAAAGCCGGCGCACAGTCGGTGAATCCAAAGTTCGAAGTGAAAGAGGTCTACACCGGAAACTTCGACGACGCCGGTGCCGCGAAGCTGGCGACGCTGTCGCTCATCAACGCCGGATGCGATTTCATCTTTCATCAGGCGAATGAAGCAGGCCGCGGCGTCTTCGATGCGTGTCGGGAGCGGAAGGTTCGCTGCTTCGGCTCGAACAAGAATCAGAACGACGTCGCGCCGGAGGTTGTGGTCGCATCGGCGGTGCTCGATGTGCCGACCGCGTTCGTGACCGTCGCCACCCGCGTTCGCGATCATCAGTTCAAACCGGAAGTGCAGTGGCTCGGGATGAAGGACGGGATCGTGTCGCTGGTCTGGAACGAAGCGCTGAAGAAGTCGATCGCGCCGGCGACGGTGGCGGAAGTGGAGCGGATCGAGAAGACGATCCGCGACGGCTCGTTCAAAGTTCCGCGCGGCAAGTTCTGAGTTGCTCACGATCCGCGACATCACGAAGTCCTTCGGCGCGAACCGCGCGCTCGATGACGTCTCGCTCGTGGTCGCGGCCGGCGAGATCGTCGCCATCGTCGGTGAAAACGGAGCGGGCAAGACGACGCTGATGCGCATCGTCGCAGGCGAGCTTGCGCCCGACTCCGGAACCGTCACGCTCAACGGGAGCGTGGCAATGGTTCATCAGCACTTCATGCTGGTCAACGAGTTGACGATCGCTGAGAACCTTGCGCTCGCATTGCCGCCATTCGGATTTGCAACGCGCCGCGCCGTCGAGAACGTTGCGGAAGCGACGATCGCCGAGAGCGGCATCGAGCTCGGTGACGTACGGCGCCGCGTCGGCGAGCTGTCGGTCGGCGAGAAGTCGAAGCTCGAGTTGATCAAAGCGATCGCGCGCAGGCCGCGGCTGCTCGTGCTCGATGAACCGACGTCGGTGCTGACGCCGCACGAATCGGAAGAGCTGTTCCGTGTCATCCGCGCGCTCGCCGCCGGCGGCACGGCGATCATCTTCATCAGCCACAAACTCCCGGAAGTCCTCGCGATCGCGCAGCGAATCATCGTGATGCGCGGAGGTCGCGTCGTCGCCGAGAGCGCTGCGAACGCACTCGACGCCACGAAGCTCGCCGATGCGATGGTCGCCCGCCGCGCCACACCCGCTCCCCCGCCCGCCCGTTCCATCGGCGACGTCGTGCTGCAACGCGACGACCTGACGGTGCGCGCCGGCGAGATCGTCGCCATCATCGGCGTCGCCGGGAACGGCCAGGCGGAGCTCGCCGAATCGCTGCGCGAGCTGCCGCTCGCTCGCCGCGCGGGATTCATCCCGGAAGATCGGACGCGCGACGGTCTCGTCGCCGAGATGTCGATCGCCGAGAACATCGCGTTGTCGGAATCGAGTTGGCGTCCACGCGATGCGGTGCAACGCGCCGCGCGACTGATCGAGACGTACGCGATCCGCGCGCAGTCGCCGGCGCAGGCAGCCGGTTCGCTGTCAGGCGGCAATCAGCAGAAGGTGATCCTCGCGCGCGAGCTCGATCGAAAGCCGCTGCTGCTCGTCGCCGCCGAACCAACGCGCGGACTCGACATCGAGTCGACCCGCTTCGTGCACGATGAGCTGCGCGTCGCCGCCGCGCATGGCAGCGCGGTGCTGCTCATCACGTCCGATCTCGACGAAGCGTTCGCGCTCGCCGACACGCTGCACGTGATCTACCGCGGCCGGCTCAGCGAGCGACTCTCGCCGGTCGAAGCGGCGGAACGTGCGCCGGCACTAATGGCAGGCGTGGCATGAAACGTGTCGTCATTGCCCTCGCCGCCGGCGCCGCAGCCATCATCGTCGTCGCTCTCGCCGGCGTCGCCACCGGTCATCGCGATCTCCTGCTCATTCTTCTCCGCGGTTCGCTCGGCTCGCAGTTCGCGCTCGAAGGAACGCTGCTGAAAGCCGTGCCGCTGCTGCTCACCGGTCTCTCTGTCGCGCTGGCATTCCGCGCCGGCGTCTGGAACATCGGCGGCGAAGGACAGTTCATCGCCGGCGCGCTCGCCGCGTTCATCGCATCGCCGCTCGGCGTCGTCGCCGCACTCCTCGCCGCAATGCTCGCCGGCGCGCTCTGGGCGTCGATCGCATCGCTGATGCGACTCTGGCGCAACGCGCCCGAAGTGCTGACGACGATCCTCCTCAACTTCATCGCCATCCATCTCCTCGGCTGGTGCGTGAACGGTCCGCTGCAGGAACCGAGCGGCCAGTATCCGCAAAGCGATGTCGCGATCGCTTCGCTCCCGTCGCTCGGCGCGACCGAGCTGCACCTCGGCGTCGTGCTCGCCGTCCTCGCCGCAATCGCCGCCTGGTTTCTCCTCTATCGCACCGCCGAAGGTTTGCGCCTCCGCGCAACCGGACTGAATCCGCACGCGGCACGCGGCGCCGGAATCAACATCCGCGCGCAAATCGTCCGTGCCATGGCGCTCTCCGGCGCGATGGCGGGACTCGGCGGGGGCATCGAGCTCCTCGGCGTCACGCATCGGCTGTTCGAAGGGTTCGCATCGGGCTACGGCTACTCCGGCATCGCCGTCGCGCTGCTCGCCGGACTTCATCCGCTCGCCACGATCATCTCGTCGACGTTCTTCGGCGCACTCGTCACCGGCGCCGGCGAACTGCAGCGCAGCGCGAACATCTCCGCGCAGGTGGCGACGCTCGGCCAGGCGCTGGTCATCCTCGCACTCGCACTCTTCGGAAGGTACCGCGCACATGATTGACGTCATCGCGCAGGCGCTTCCACTGGCGGTCGTGGCGTCGACGCCGCTGCTGCTCGCCGTCGAAGGTGAGACCGTCGTCGAGCGCAGCGGCATCATCAACCTCGGCATCGAAGGGATGATGCTCACCGCCGCGATGACGGCCGTCGTCGCCGCGCAACTCACCGGCAGCGCGGTCGCCGGATTCGCGGGCGGCATCGCCGGGGCGCTGTGCATCGGCGCGCTCTTCGGTCTCTTCACGATCGTCCGCCGCGCCGATCAGATCGTGACCGGCACCGCCGTCAATCTCCTCGCCCTCGGCCTGACCGGTTTCGCATGGCGCGAGCTCGAACAGCGCGATCTTTTCACGCGCTCCGTTCCGCGAATCACGTTCGACGTCATCGTTCCAGCCGCATGGATCATCGTTCCGATCGCACTCGCGATCATGCTCTGGAACACGAGCTTCGGTTTGCGTCTGCGCGCATGCGGCGAGAATCCGGAAGCGGTGCGTGCAAGCGGTTCGTCGGTCGACGCACATCGCTGGATCGCGTTGATCATCGAGAGCGTCCTCGCCGGAATCGGCGGCGCGTATCTCGCGCTCGCGCTGTCGAGCGGCTTCGCGGAGAACATGACGGCAGGCCGCGGCTTCATCGCGCTCTCGATCGTGATCTTCGGACGCTGGAAACTGAAAGGCGCGCTCCTCGGCACCGCGGTCTTCGGCGCTACCGCCGCGATTCAGTACGCGCTGCAGGCAACAAGTCGCGGCGTCCCGTTCCATCTGCTGCTCGCCGCGCCGTACGTCGTCACGCTGCTGATTCTCTGCGGCATCGCCGGACGCGTGCGCGCCCCCGAATCACTTGGGAAGTGAATCGAGAATCGTCTCGAGCTGCGCGAGTCCGGTTTGCAAAAGGAACGTGCGCGCGCGGCCGTACGCGCGCGAGCCGACGAAGAAAAAGTTCGGCTCACCCGACGCGAGATCGGATGGACGAACGCTCGGCACGGTCAGACAGTCGGTGACGTTCGCGATCGCGCGATAGAGCCGCGCGCCACCTTCCGTCACCGGCGAGAGCTCGACGGTGACTTCCGTGAGATGACGCGAATCGGGATGGAAGCCGGTGAACGACGCGACGTAATCGACGGCGATACTTCGTCCGCCGCTCAGCTTCGCTTCTCCGTGGACGATGCTCTGCAACATCGCGCGCCGCTCGACGCGCAGCCATTCCGGCGGCGACGCCGCAAGCGCATTCGCCTGCTCGACAACCGCGTTCCGTTCCGGCAACGGATCGTTCGGCACCGCAACGCACGGCCGCTGATTCGCGGTGCGCACCGCCCAAACAACATTCACGCCGATGCGTCCGAGCAGCAGCAGCGCGTTGGCGGCGGAATGTCCGTGACCGATGAGCAGCACGCGGCTTCCGCGCAACTCATCGGCGCGCGCTTCGAGTGTGGCGTGATCGCGAATGAATCGATCCGACTCGCGACGTTCGCCCGCCGCCGGCAAACCGCCGCTGCCGCTCGCATTCGGAAGCGTGTAGCCGCCGCTCGCATCCAGCACGATTTCTGCTTCGAACGATCGCTCGCCGTCCGGCGCATCGGCCTGCACGACGAACGGACGCTCGGCGCGCATCGGATGTCCCGCGAAATCGCCACGCGTCAAACCGCGGCGACCGATCGCCGTCACGCGATGACGCGTGCGAACGTCGATGTTCAGTCGCGCCACGAGCGGCTCGAGCACCAGCCGCCGCATCTCGGGACCGGTGAGCAGCGCGTTGCGATCGACGTCGACTGCGTGCAGCATCTCCTCCGGGAGATTCATTGCCAGTGGCGTGAAGCAGCGCACCGGTCCCCATCGATCAAGCGCCGCTCCGACGTCACCCGCTTCCAGCACGGTGACGTCGAAGCCGCGCTTGCGCGCACGGACCGCCGCGGCCAAACCCATCGGCCCGGCGCCGATCACGACGACGCGTTTCACGCCTCGACCAGCTCCTTGCGCGACACCGTGTTGCACGCCTGCACCCAGTGCGCGATCGTGCCGCCGCCGCGAATGACCGCCGCAACGTTCACCGCTTCCGACATCTCTTCCGGCGTGATGCCGGAATCGGTACACGCGGACGCGTACGAGTCGATGCAGTACGGCTCCTGAATCGCGAACGCGACCGCGAGCGCGATCAGCTTTTTCGTCTTCTCATCGAGCGCGCCTTTCTCCATCGACGCGCTGTACCACTGCAGAAAAAGATCGAACAGTTTCGGATTGGTTTTCGCCATCTCGCCAAACCGCGCGAGGTCCTCGGACATGTAATAGCTCGGCATTGCGGGCTCCTTGCAACGTTATCGCGCCATGTTACGTCGGCCGGCACGGCCGGCTGCGTTGGCTGGCACAGCCTCGGCGAACGTTACCGTCCCCACGTACCGAGCGAATCCCACACCTCGGTCACCCGCTGCGGGCTGTTCGTCGCGCGCGCCGGCGTCCTTGCGCCGCTCGCGGAAAGCGCCGCGGCGATCGACGGCACGCTCTCCGGCATCCTGCGACGCAACTCTTCCTCGTGCTCGATGAGGAACCGCGTCGACACGAGTCCCTCGCGAAACGCGGGATGCGTGACGATGCGCCGCAGATACGAGATGTTGGTTCTGGTACCGAGAATGACGTAGTCGCGAAGAGCGCGCGCGAGGCGATCGATGGCGGCGTCGCGTGACTCCGCGAACGCGATCAGCTTCGCCAGCATCGGATCGAACTTCACGCCGACTTCGCTTCCTTCGGTTACACCGGCATCGACGCGTACGCCCGGTCCGGTCGGCTCCGCATACTTCGCGATCGTGCCGCTCTGCGGCAGAAAACGATCGTCAGGATCTTCGGCGTAGATGCGCACTTCGATCGCGTGTCCGCGCTGCCGCAATTGATCCTGCGTCCACGGCAACGGTTTGCCGGCCGCGACGTCGAGTTGCGCGCGGACGAGGTCGACGCCGGTCACGAGCTCCGTGACGGGATGCTCGACCTGCAGCCGCGTGTTCATCTCGAGAAAGTAAAACTCGTTGTCAGGCGTGACGATGAACTCGACCGTGCCGGCGTTCTGATACGAGACGCCGCGCGCCGCCGCGATCGCCGCTTCGGCCATGCGCTGCCGCAACTCGTCGGAGTAACGCGGAGCCGGCGATTCCTCGACGACTTTCTGATGCCGGCGCTGAATCGAACAGTCTCGCTCGAAGAGATGGACGACGTTTCCCTGCGAGTCGCCGAAGATCTGGAACTCGACGTGCCGCGGCTCTTCGATGTAACGCTCGAGCAGCAGCCGCTGATCGCCGAACGCTTTCATCGCCTCGCGCTGCGCCGACTCGATCGCCGCGCGCAACTCGCTTGCGTCGCGTACGACCTTCATCCCCTTCCCGCCGCCACCCGCCGACGCTTTCACGAGCAGCGGAAAACCGACGAGCGCCGCTTCGCGCGTGAGCACGTCGAGCGACTGATCGTCGCCGTCGTAACCGGGAACGACCGGCACGCCGAGACGCTGCATGAGATGACGCGACTCCGCCTTGGAGCCCATCGCAGCGATCGACTCCGCACGCGGGCCGACGAAGGTGATGTTCGCATCGGCACACGCGGCGGCAAGCTCGGCGCGCTCGGAAAGAAATCCGTAGCCGGGATGCAACGCATCGGCACCGGCTGCACGCGCAGCGTCGATGACTTTCGCGATATTCAGATAGGTGTCACGCGCGTCGCCGGAACCGAGCGAAACGCTCTCGTCGAAGAAGCGCCGCACGAAGCGTGTGTCGTCAGCCTCGGAGTAGCCGAGGACCGAGATGATGCCGCTCTCGCGACAGGCGCGCGCGATGCGCACCGCGATCTCGCCGCGATTGGGAACGAGGAGTTTCGTTATCGCGCCCACGGCGGCTTTTCCTTCCTCAGAAACGCCTGCATCCCTTCCTGTCCCTCGGCGGACGTGCGCCGCGTCGAGATCGCGTCGATCGTGTACGGAATCGCATCCGCAAGCTCGTGCGACGCGACATACGCGATCAGCTTCTTGCACTCGCGAACGGCTTCTGGTCCCGAAGTCTTCAGCTGTTTGAGCGTCTCTTCAACGGCGGCATCGAGATCATCGACGACGCGGTGCACGAGCCCGATGCGCAACGCGCGCTCCGCGTCGAAGCGCTCGCCGGTGAGGAAAAGCGCACGCGCGTGCGATGCGCCGATCTTCCCAATCACATACGGCGAGATCACGGCCGGCAGAATCCCGAGCTTCACCTCGGAGAGTCCGAACTTCGATTCCTTCGTGGCGATGGCGATATCGCAAACAGCAACGAGTCCGACTCCGCCACCGATCGCGGCTCCCTGAATACGTCCGACGACCGGCAGCGGACACTCATCGATCACCGCGTACATCTTCGCGAGGTTCGCGGAATCGCGAACGTTCTCCTCGCGCGTGTATGAAACCATGCGCGACATCCAGTTCAGATCGGCGCCGGCGCAGAAGTTCGGCCCGTTGCTGCGCAGCACGACCGCGCGCACGTCCGGCAGATTCGAAAAGAGCTCGATCGCCTCGGCGATCAGCTCATCGTTGAAGGCGTTGTGAACGTCGGGACGATCGAGGGTGACGTGCAACACCCCTTCGACCGTCTCCGTGCGGAGCGTTTTGAATTCCATGCGCCGCGCATTCTACGGCGCCCGACGATCGTTTTAGTGTGACGTGCTGCGTCTCCGCGCCGGAATGACGTAGACGTACGACGGCGTCAGCGAGTACGACGGACTGTCGCCGATCGTGCCGCTCGACTCCACCTTCACCGTGAAAGTCGCAGCAGGCGAGATCAGCTGTCCGCTTCCGGTGCCCGCGGTCGTCGCCACCGATCGCGTTTGTCCGACCGGTACGTTGACGACCTGGTCGCCCGATGCGCCGCCGCTCAGCGTCACGCGGACCGGCGTGTCGGTTGCGGTGACCGAGACGGAGACCGGTCCCGAGCGCTCGACGCGCAGCTTGTAAAAGTCGGAGTCGGTCGTGCTGCAGGTCTTCGCGGTGATCGTCTGGTTCGCGGCCAGATAGCTGTACGCCGTCGCCGCGGTGTCGTTCGGCTCGAACGCGTCGCTGCAAAGCGTGACGGTCGCGCCGAGCTCCGCGTTCGCGAGCACCGCGAACTGCTGCGAGCTGCCGCTCGCGATCGTGGTGCCGGTCACGACGAGCCGATAGTTGCCCGGCGCCGCGTTCGCGATCTCGATCTCCTCGGTGTTGTCGAGCGAGTTGCGTCCGCGCGTTGCCGCCGCGGTTGGAGACGCGGCGTTCAGCACGTATGGCTGCGTGGTCGCGCCATCCGGCCCGATCACTTTCAGATCGAGATCGTTGAGCAGCACTTTCGTCGCGATCTCATCCGGATCGACGATCGGCACTTCCGGATCGAACCACGTCAGCACGACGCGAACGTTCTGCCGCACCGGCACCGCGAACGGCGTTTCGATCGACGCGCCCTGCGTCACCTGATCGATGCGAATGCGCTTTCCCTGCGCCTGATCGTTGATGATCAGATCGGCCGAGTTCTTCGCATTGACGAGACCGAATCCATACGTGAAGTCAGGACCGGGCGTGCCGAGGTCGTCGGCGCCGGCGATGAGGAGTCCTTTGAGGATGAACGGCGGCGGATTCGCGTTCGCGAACGTCTTGCGCCACTGCTGCACGAGCAGACCGCTGATCCCGGTGACGACCGGCGACGACATCGAGGTGCCATCCGCGATGCCGTAACTGTTGTTCGGCAGCGTCGAATACTGGTTGAGACCCTTCGCGACGACGTCGGGCTTTATGCGTCCGTCGAGCGTCGGACCGCGCGAGCTGAAGCTGCCGATCCCGCCATTGACGTCAACCGCGCCGACGGCGACGGTGTTCTTCCCGGCAGCGACGAAGTTGAGTGACGTGAAAGGACCATTGTTCGGATGACGCGTCCGTTCGCAATGATTGACGCCGGCCGAGCAGATGTCCGTCGGACAGTCGGTACCGCTGCCGTTTGCCGAATAGCAGAACGTTTCGTCCTTGATCGTTTTCCAGTCCGCATCCTTGTGGCGATGCGGGAAGGGAGCGCTGCCCGGTCCGTTCTTGTCCGCCTCATTGCCCGACGAATGGACGAACAGCGTGGTTGCCGGCTTCGTGCAGTTGTCATCGGCGCAGCGGGCGATGTTGTCCAGCGTCGCGGCAAGAATCTCGTAAGCGCCGAACAGCTCGTGGTACTCGGTCCACGACCACAGTCCGCCGGCATCGGGATCGGCATTCCACCAGCCGATCGTAAAACCCCATGAGTTGTTGTCGGCGACGCTGCTGACTTTGCCGAGCTGCTGCTGTTTGTCGGTGAGCCAGTCGCATTCGTCGCAAGCCTGATAGCCCTCAATCGTCGCTTCCGGCGCCATCCCTTTCGCGCGCGTCTTCAATCCGACGGCGCCGATCGTGCCGGCGACGTGCGTCGCGTGCTGAATATCGTCGAATCCGCCGCCGGTGAAATGAACGTGCAGCCGGCCGCCAAATTCGGGATGCGTTGAATCTGCCGCGGCAAGCTCGAAGAGCGAAAGCACGACGCCCTTGCCGGTGAGACCGTACGGCGCCGCCTGAACCACATTAACCTGCGAGAGCGCGGCCGCATCGGCATTGTTGCTCTTCATGTGCGGAGCCGGACCAAACACCCCGAACACCCGCTCATCAGCGGCCAGCGATGTAACGGCGCCGACCGGAACACGAGCCGTGATGCGACGCAGCGGCTCGAAGCGAAGCGCCAGTGGACGCTCGACCGCGCCGCCGGCAGCCGCGATGACCTGCTGCCCTTCAGTGAACGCGACGTCATCGTGAAACATCACGCTGACGCGAACGAATGCCGTACGCGAACTCGCCGCAGCGTGTATCGCAGACGCGTGCAGTTTCTGTGTCGCGGAAAAACGAGCGAGGCTGCGCACGTTCGGATCACCATCGAGCTCGAGCTCGTTCGTGGCGCGCACGATGTAGCGATTCCCCGGAAGGGCGCGCTGAATCTCGAGACCGCGAGCCGCGTAGTCCTCGCGCTCCGAATCGCGCAGAACATGCTCGGTCTCGAGAATGTAGTGGCGGCCGCGCGTGACGCGCTCGGCAACGTCGCGCTGCAGGATCGGAGACTCATCAGCGAATGCCGATGTGGAAACGAGGAGAGAGAGAACGAGCAGGATTCGCGTCATGTCGTGTAGTTGAAACGTCGCCCGTAGCGCGAACGTTTAATTGCCCGCCCTCAACACATCGTGGCAAACAAGAATTGCCATCTTGCTGAGCCTCACGTGGTGAAGGCTATGCCAACCAACGCGGCGGGCCGTGCCCGCTGCCCGAGGTCGGACTTGAACCGACATGTCCTTGCGGACGGCAGATTTTGAGTCTGCTGCGTATACCGTTTCGCCACTCGGGCTCACGAATGCTGCGTGAGGGCCGCCTGCTGTTGTGATTCCTGCCAGCGACGCGCGCAGGAGTGTAACTCATCATCGGAGAGCACGCGGTTCGTCGACTTCGCCAGCTGGAACAACTCCTTCGCCAGCGACTCCTCCTGCGGATAGCCGTGCTGCGCCAGCCAGTAGACGACGTTCGAGAGCCCGCACATCGGACCGACCTCGATGATCTGCTCGAGACCGAACATCCCCGCCGGCACGCCGCTGTAAACGCGATCCGCCAACCACTCGCTGCCTTTCTTCTTTGCCTTGATGATCGCCGCCGCGTGAACGCCGGTGCCGGTGCGGAACGCATCGCGTCCGAACACCGGATACTGATCGGGCAGCGGAATGCGCACCGCGTTGGACACGAACTTCACGTACTCGCCGAGTTGCGTGAGATCGTTCTCGATCCATCCCATCAGCTTCAGATTCACCATCAGCAGATCGATCGGCGTGTTGCCGACGCGCTCGCCGATTCCGGCCGCGGAACCATGCACGCGATCGGCGCCTGCTTCCAGCGCCGCGATCGAGTTCAGCACGCCGAGGCCGCGATCGGAATGACCGTGCCAGTCGACCTTCACGCTCGGATTCAGACGGTCGCGAAGCGCGACCACAAAGCGAATCAGATTCCGCGCACCCCACGGCGTCGCGTGACCGACCGTATCGCAGACGCAGATACGCGCCGCCCCCGCGTCGATCGCCGCCGTATACAACTTCTCGACGTCTTCC
>JAOBAU010000191.1 GCA_025463165.1 Acidobacteriota bacterium
CGCCGAGCTTTTCATTCAGGCCCATCACCGTGCGCGCCGACACGTCATCGATCAGCTTGAGCAGATCCTCACGCTTTCCATCGACGGTGTCGGCCCAGACGCTGTAGCCGGTGCGCGAGTCGGTGAGCTGCAGCGTGACGCGCACCAGATCGCCGGCAGCGAGAAAATGACCTTCCAGAATTCCGTCGACCTGCAGCTTCTGGCTGGCGAGCTTCGGATCCGTTTTCTGATTGCGGAACTCCATGACCGCCGACGTCGGTCGCACCTGGAGCGACGGAATCTTCTGCAGCTTCGTCACGAGCGCATCGGCGAGACCGACCGAGAGAAAGTCGTCGCGCGTGTTGTTGGAAATGTTCTCGAGCGGCAGCACCGCCATCGAACGGATCGGTCCGTGCGTCGTCGTCGCCGCGGATGCCGCCGGGTCATCGTCCTTCGTCCGGTTCCCGCGCACGAAATAGATCGCGGTCGAGACGACGGCGAGCGCGATGACGATGACCACGACGCGAATCCAGTGCGGGCGGGGGAGCGTGCGGCCGATCGCCGTTCGCGATGCGTGCGTATGCGCGGTGACGCGAACGGTTGGCGATTCGAGATCTTCGAGATCGCGCAGCAGCGAGCCGGCGTTCGGATAACGTTCGAGCGGATCTTTCTGCAGGAGATGGCCGATGATGCGCGGCACCTGCGGCGGCAGCGCCGGATCGTGCGCGACGAACGGCTCCGGCTCCGCTTCGCGAATGCGCTGCAGGATCATCAGCGGCGCTTCGCCGTTGAACGGGAACTGGCCGGTCGCCATCTGAAAGAAGATCACGCCGAGCGCGAAGAGATCGCTCCGTTCGTCGGCCGGAAATCCCGCCGCCTGTTCGGGCGAGAGATAGTGCAGCGTCCCGAAAAACGTTCCGGTCGCCGTCTCCATCGACGGCATGTTGACCGTCGCCGAGCTCTCGCGTGCGACGAGTTTCGCAAGTCCGAAGTCCAGGATCTTCGCGACGCCGTTCGGCTCGATGATCACGTTTGCCGCTTTGATGTCGCGATGGACGACGCCGTTTTCGTGCGCCGCCGCAACTCCGGCCGCAAGCTGACGCGCGATGGAAACGAACTCGCCGGCATCGAGCGGACGGCGGCGCATCCGCTGCGAAAGCGTTTCGCCTTCGCAGTACTCCATCACGATGAACGGCTTGCCATCCTCGGTCTCGTCGACTTCGTAAATCGTTGCGACGTTCGGATGGCGGATCGACGCCGACGCGCGCGCTTCGCGCATGAAACGGGCGCGGCGATCGTCGCTGGCGAGGTCATCCGGATTCAGGACCTTCAGCGCGACCTGACGGCCAAGACGCTCGTCGCGCGCGAGGTAAACCGTCCCCATTCCTCCCTTGCCGAGAACGCGGAGGATCTCAAAGCGGTCCAGATGATTGGGAACTTCGGACATGGAGCGGCGTCATTCTACCGGTAAGTACTGCGGAATGAATGTGTCAGAACGGCGGCCAATTCTCTGACCCTCGGCGGTTACAGATGGGTTATATTCTCACCCCAACCCCGCAAACATGACGACGACCGAAACGCTCGCTCCTGAACTGCAGCTTCCGCCGCGATACCAGGTCCGCGCCGTGCTCAAAGAGACGCCCGCGACGGCCGTTTATCGCGTGTTCGACGTCCCGGACAAACGAGACGAAGCGATCAAGATTCTTCGTCACGAACTGTCCGAGCCGCAGCAGCTTCTCCGTTTTCGAACGGAGTTTCAAACGCTGGCGTCGCTCGAACATCCGAGCATCATTCGCGTCTTCGATTACGGTCTCCTGCACGATCGCTTTCCCTATTTCACGATGGAGTTTTTCTCCGGAAAGCGGATCTCCGAGTACTTCGACGGACAAAACTGGACCGCGCTTTACGACGTCATCCTGCAGATCGCCGCGGCTCTCCATCACATCCATCACCTCGGCATCATTCACCTCGATCTCAAACCATCCAACATCCTCGTCAACGACGCCGGCCAGGCGAAGATCATGGACTTCGGCGTCGCCATCGAAAGCCGTCAGGTCCTCGATCGCCAGATTCGCGGCACGCTGCAGTACATGGCGCCCGAAGTGCTGCGCCAGGATCGCGTCGACTCGCGCGCCGATCTCTACGCGCTCGGCATGACGCTGTACGAGACCGTCACCGGCGCGCTGCCGGGTTACGGCAAAGCGGCGATCGACGTGATCCGGATGCATCTCGATGAAGAGATTCGTCCGCCGTCGTCGATCAACCCTCGCGTGCCGCACGCGCTCGAAGAGATCATCCTCAAGCTCCTCGAAAAAGATCCGCGCCATCGCTACGCGTCCGCGGCCGCAATGCTGCAGGCGGTCGCACATGCCGCCGGAAAAACAGCGCCAGCCGGCGAGCTGCTCGTCGGACGCGGCGAGTTGTACGCGGCGCCGCTCATCGGCCGCAAACATGAAGTGGCGCAGCTGATGGCGCTCATCGGCGAAGCGCGCGACGGCAACGGCAACGGCGTGATCGTCGCCGGCACCGAAGGCCTCGGCAAGAGCCGCATCGTCCGCGACGCCACGCTGCGCGCGCAGCTCGATGGCGCGCGCGTGTTCTGCGGACGTTGTCCGATCAATCGCAAAACAATCTACGCGCCGTTCTTCGACATCTTCAATCAGATGGTGCTGGCGATGAATCCGGAGGCCGACGTCGCCGAAGAGATTCGCCGCATGCTGCGGCCGGTCGTCGCACCGATGGTCACCGACGACCTCGGCCGACTCGCGCACGGCCAGAAATACCGTCTCTACAACCGCATCGTGCAATCGATGCAGGACATGTACGGCTTCCTCGCCGCGTCGGGCGACACGAGCGGCTCGCCGCTCATCATCATCATTGAAGATTTGCAGTGGGCCGATCCGTCGACCGCCGAGCTCTTCGCGTTCCTCATTGGCGAAGCGCGCGCGAACAAGCTGCTCGTCATCGGAACGCTGACGCTCGAAACGGGGAGCGAGGCGGCCGTCGAAACGCCGTCACCGGGACTCGCGCACTGGGAGCAGCGCGCGAAAGAAGTCGGCTTCCCGATCATCCGCGTCGAAACGCTGACGGAACCTCTCGTGCGCGAGCACCTTCAGTCGCTGCTCGGCGAGCAAAACGTTTCGGATGAACTCGTGCGCTGGATGTTGTGGGAGTCGGCCGGTTCGCCACTCGCGATTCGCCGCGTCGTCGACTATCTGATCGCACATGGATTTCTGCACTGGCAGCCTACCGGATGGGTTGCGGAGATGGATCGCATTCGCGGACTGCGCATCCCCGGCGGCGCCGCATCGATCCTGATGGAACGCGTCGAACTGCTGACACCCGATCAGCGCGCGCTGCTCGAAGCGGCCGCGGTGTTCGGCGAGATGACGGAAGTCGGCATGCTCACAGGCATCAGCGAGTACGGCAACGAGGCGGCGTTCGCGACGATGCGCGAGCTGGTCGGACTCGGCTTGCTCGATGAGCCGCCGAGCGGCAAGACCGTCAACTTCCCGCAGATTCATCTGCGCGATGCCGTCTACAACACGATGAGCGATCGCCGCCGCAGCGAGCTGCACGGCCGCGTCGGCAACGCGCTCGAATCGGCCATGCAGGCCGGCTCGTCGCAGCTCATCGGCCAGATCGCGTATCACTTCGCGCGCGCCAACGAGAACGAGAAAGGCATTCGCTACTCCGTCGAAGCGGGCGACATCGCCACGCGCACGCTCGCACATCAGGAAGCGAGCGAGTTCTATCGCATCGCGCTCGAGCAGATGGACCTCGGCGGCTACGACGAGAAACACAAAGCGGAGATTCGCGAGAAGCTCGCCGACTCGTACTACCGCGCCAGCGACTATCGCGGCGCCATGCAGGCGTATCAGTTCCTGCTGAAGAGCATTCAGAGCCGCCGCAAAGACGAGACGGCGAACGCGGACCTCGGCCGCGTGATGAAGAAGATCGGCAAAGTGCTCGGCAAGCGCGGCGAGCAGGATTCGTCGCTCTCGTACTTCCAGAACGCGATGGCGCACTTCGAGGAGCTCGGCGAAACGCTGCAGGTCGCCGAAACGCTCAATCGCATCGCGTGGATTCATCGCGAGAAAGGCGATCTCGAAGCAGCGCGCGCGTCGGCCGACAAGGCGATGAAGATGCTCGAAGGGATGGAGCCGAACATCGTCTACGGCTACATCAAGAACATGCTCGGCATCGTCGAGTACGGGCTCGGCAACTGGACATCGGCGCGCGACATCCTCCTCGAAGCGGTGAAGATCGGTGAGACGGTCGGCTCGGAGCAGCTCTGCAAAGTCGCGTCGACGAACCTCGGCAACACGCTCTACAAACTCGGCGACTGGAAGACGGCGCTGCAGTACTACAAGATCAACGTCGCGCTGTCGGAAGCCGAGGGCGATCTGTGGGATTTGATCACCGCGTACAACAACGTGGGTGTGGTCGAATTCGGACGCGGCAACTTTCACGCGGCCGCCGAGTATTTCGAGAAGAGCGTCAACATCGACGAGAAGATCGGCGCCGTCGATTACGAAGCGCTGGCGCGCGAGAACCTCGCCGAATGCCTCGAGATCCTCGGGCGCTGGGACGAAGCGATGGAGCATTTCCATCGCTGCCTCAGCATGGAAGGTTTTGACGAAGCGCGCGCATCGCGCATCAGCGTTTATCTCCCGCTGGCGCGACTGACGCAGAAGCGCGGCGACATCGCCAAGGCGCTGGAGTACGCGCAGAAAGCGCTCTCCGCCGCGGAGCGCGCGCGTGACGAAGACCTGATCGCCGAGGCGTGCTACGTGCTCGCGGCGATCGAGGACGATCGCGAGAACCACGCGGAGTCGAGCCGCTTCCTGGCGCGCGCGATGGAGATCTTCGAAGCGAACCACACGGTGCAGGGACTGGCGCGCGCCAACACCGCCGCCGCCGCGCTCGCGCTGCGCGAACAGCGTCTCGATGATGCCGTACGCCACGCGGAGCTCGGCGAGAAGTACGCGCGCGAGCTCGACGATCGCTTCACGATGGCGAAAAACGACTGGGCGTGGGCGAAGATTCATTCGTTCCGCGGCGAGCGCGAAGCGGCCAACGCGAAGTTCGAAGAAGCGCGCGCGTTGTTCGAAGAGCTCGACACGCCGTACGAACTGGCGCGGCTGCTCTTCGACATGGGACTGCTGCGCGAGGAAGCGGAAGAAGCGACGCAGACGATTCGCAGCGCCATCCGCATCTTCGAAAAGCTCGATGCGTCGGGCGATCTCGAACGCGCCCGCGGCGCGCTCTTCCGCATCAAGCCGGCCGGCAAAGCGCCTGATTCGAGCGTCGTCGGCCTCTACGAAGTCGTCAAGATCATCAACTCGACGCTGAATCTCGAAGAAGTGCTCAACCGCGTCCTCGACGTCGCGATCCGCCGCCTGCGCGCGGAGCGCGGCATGATTCTCCTTCTCGATCCGATCACCAGCGCGCTGCGGACGCGCGTGGTGCGCAACATCAAAGAGGGACTCGACGCCGGCTCGAAACGCTCGCCTCAATCGATCGTCAAGGAAGTCATCCAGACCGGACAGGGGGTGATGTCGGCCGACGCGCGCGCCGACGAACGCTTCAACGATTCGGAATCGGTCATCGCCGAGAACATCCTCTCGATTCTCTGCGTGCCGCTCATCATCAAGGAACGGATCGCCGGCGCGATCTACATCGATCATCGCCAGGCGCGGCATCTCTTCTCGACGAAAGACCGCACGTTCCTCGAAGCGTTCGCCGATCAGGCAGCGATCGCGATCGAGAACGCGCGGCTTTACGAAGAGCTGGAAGAAGCGCGCACGCGGCTCTCGCTCGAAAACGAATCGCTGCGCAAAGAGGTGCTCGTCGAAAAGCACCTCGACTCCGTCGTCGGCCAGTCGGAAGCGGTGGCGAAGATTCAGTTCTCGATCCGCAAAGCGGCCAGCGGCGCGTCGACGATTCTCATCCGCGGCGAGTCGGGCACCGGCAAGGGACTGGTCGCGCGAATCATTCACAACATCTCCGGCCGCCGGAATGGACCGTTCATCAAGTTCAACTGCGCGGCGCTGCCGGAAACGCTGGCGGAGTCGGAGCTCTTCGGGCACGAGAAGGGCGCC
This sequence comes from Acidobacteriota bacterium, assembly GCA_025463165.1. Lineage (GTDB taxonomy): Bacteria > Acidobacteriota > Thermoanaerobaculia > Gp7-AA8 > Gp7-AA8 > JAOBAU01. The sequence continues at coordinate 6,084 of JAOBAU010000191.1, forward strand.
TTCACCGGCGCCGATCGACGGAAGCTCGGGCGCTTCGAGCTGGCCAACAACGGCACGATCTTCCTCGACGAGATCGGGAAGATCAGTCTCTCCATTCAGGCCAAGCTGCTGCGCGCGGTCGAAGAGAAAGAGTTCGAGCGCGTCGGCGGCACGCAGACGATCAAGACCGACGTCAAGATCATCACCGCGACGAACCTCGAACTGGAAAAGGCGATCGAAGACGGCACGTTCCGCGAGGATCTTTTCTATCGGCTGAACATCATCCCGCTGATGCTGCCGCCGCTGCGCGACCGGAAGGATGACATCCCGGTTCTCGCCGAGCATTTCATCCGCAAGATCTGCAAAGACCTCGGCGTCGACACGAAGCGCCTGGAGCCGGGCGTGCTCGATCTCTTCCTCCGCTACAACTGGCCGGGCAACATTCGCGAGCTCGAAGCGACGCTGCATCGCGCCATCGTCATGTCGAACGACGACACGATCACGCGCAACGATTTCTACGGACTCTTCACCGACATCACGGCCGGCTCGGTGCCCGACATGGTCGGCGGTCCGATGCCGATGCCGAACTCACTGCTCAATCCGATGGTGGCGAAGATGGACATCACCAGCGACGTGTACGACGAGGTAATGTCGTCAGTCGATCGCCAGCTGATCGAGCGCGCGCTGGAATCGTCGGGCGGAAGAATTCGCGAAGCGGCGCGGCGACTCGGGCTCGCGCGCAACACGCTGAAGTCGAAGATTCAGAAGTACAACATCTCGGTGCGCGAGTAGCGCTCAGTGGCTGCTGAGAAAGCCACCACACGTGCCACCCACGAGCGCGACGATGCAGCCGGCGACGATCAAGCCGCCGGAGAGGCTCGGCGATTGCCGTCGCGTCGACCAGCCGATCGCGACGAAGACGAGACCCGGGATCAGGCCGAAGACGCCGCCCGCAAACCCGTTGCGAACTGACATCCCGGCGAGTCCGGCGATGACGTTGCCAATCGCGCCGACGCACAGCGCGGCAAGGAATCCACCGATCCAGGCCAGCAAAGAGAATGGGACCGGTGTCGTCGTCTGCTCTTCCGTCATCGCTCCGCCCACTCCCGCAACGGCGCGAGCCGTGTCGTCTCGAGCTCGTCGCGATAAAAGAGATTGTACGTATCGAATGGAATCAGCCGCCCATCCGGATGGGCGATGTGAATGCAGGTCTTCTTGATCGAGCGGAGATCGAACGATTGCGCGTCGATGAACTCGACGATGAGCAGCCGAAAGATGTTGCCGTAGGTCACGTCGCCCTGGACATTCGGCAGACAGCAGAGCAACTCCTTCAGCTTCTGCGGCTGTGATTCGGAACCGAGCGCGGTCGAGAAGAGCCGGAAGAACGCGCCCTGCACGGCCGGCTCGCGCTCGAACACGATCGTGTTGCGGCTGCCGTCCATCAGCGCTTCGCGTCCGATCAGCGACGTCAGTGGAATCGTCTGGTCATCGCCCTTGAACGCGTAGCCCATGCAGAGCGAATCGGGATGACACGGCACCGGCATCAGATCGTCGGGCGCGAAGACGGATGACTGTTCGAGCACGCGGCGGCGCACTTCGGAAAGCGTCAGCCGATTCGCGCCATCGCTGTAACCGTCGGTGCGTCCGGCGACCTGCACCGGCTGCAGCGTCACGCCGCGGACGCACGGCTGCTTCAGCGCGAACTCGATGATCTCGCCGATCTCGTCATCGTTGACGCCGCGCTGCAGCGTGACGACGAGCGTCGTCGAGATATCAAGCTCGTTCAGCCGCTCGAGCGCTTTCATCCGGATGTCGCGCAAGTCGGCGCCGCGAATGATCTCCAGCGGCTGCGAGCGGAGCGAATCGAACTGCAGGTAGATCTCGAAGAGCGGCTTGTACGTCGCCAGCCGCTTCGCGAACTCCGCATCGCGCGCGATGCGAACGCCGTTCGTGTTCATCATCAGATGTTTGATCGGCCGCCGTTTCGCCGCGTCGAGAATCGCGAAGAAATCGGGATGGATGGTCGGCTCGCCGCCGGAGATCTGCACGACGTCCGGCTCGCCTTCGTTCGCGACGACCGCATCGAGCATCGATTCGATCAGCTCCAGCGAACGATGATGCTGCCGCTCCGGACCGCTCGACGCGTAGCAGATCGGACAGCGGAGGTTGCACGCGTCCGTCACTTCGATCAGCGAGATGCAGCTGTGCTGTTCGTGATCGGGACAAAGTCCGCAGTCGTACGGACAGCCCCAGCGGATCGGCGTGTTGCGCCGCATCGGCATCTCGGGCGGCTTGAGATACACCTCGCGGCACTGGCGGTAGTAATCGACGTCGTCCGACATCAGCACACGCTCGTTGCCGTGCTGCGGACAATGTTTGAGCATCCAGACGCGGCCGTCTTCGAAGACGATCTTGCCGTCAATCTTCCGGAAGCACGTCGTGCAAATCGACACGACCGCGTCGTAGTAGAGGTATGGACGCGTGGCGGCTGTCATTGGAGAGTACCAACGCATAGTAGCCGAGAGCGGCGAGACACGCCCACTGGATGGCAGTCAGCCCGCCGGCGAGCGCCGGCGGATCGGGCTTCAGAAAATCGACAAGAAATCGAAAGGCGAGATAGCCGCTCATGAAGATGCGGAACGAATCGCCTTCGTGTGTGAGCCGCGATCGCACGCTTCGCAACACTCCGAAGAGCACGAGCAGGAACGCAATCTCGTACAGCGCGACCGGATGGCGCGGCACGCCGTCGGCGATGGCGATCGCCCACGGCAGCGACGTCGGCTTGCCCGCCGTGTGATCGAGCGGTCCGGCGAGAAAGCAGCCGATGCGGCCGATGCACATCGCCGCGATCAGCGGCTCCACGAAGAGATCGCCGGTCGAGCGCGTGATTCCTTTCATCTTCTTCGCGAGCTCGACGCCGATCAATCCGCCGAGCAGTCCGCCGACGACCGTTTTGCCGCCGAAGAGATAGTTGAGATCGGTGAAATGCGCGAGCGTCAGCCGCGGATCGCAGAGCCAGAAGAGGAGGCGCGTGCCGATCATCGCGCCGAATGCTGCGCCGGCAATCACCGTGAAGCGCGCTGCATCATCGACGGTGTCGCCGCGCCGCGCGCGCTGCGTCGCATAGACGAATCCGCCCGCGAGATACGCGAGCATCTCGAAGAGCTGATGCACGGCAAGGTTGCCGGTCCACTTCATTCCTGCAGGATACGTGTTAGTTTTGATGATCATGCGACGTCTCGCGATTACTCTGCTGCTCGCCGCGGTCTTCGGTGGCGCGATGTACACGACGCTCGGATGCGGCGGTTCTTCTCCCACATCGCCACCGCAGCAGGCTCCGCCCGCGACCATCAGCGGTGTCGTTACGAATGCGGTGAACGGCGCACCGATCGCCGGCGCGCTCGTCGCCGCGCGGATCATCCGCTCCGAATACAACACACAGACAGACGCGACCGGGCATTACACGACGTTCTCCGAGACCGGGACGATCACGGTGTTCGTCACGGCGAACGGCTATCAGACGTTTTCGAAAGCGATCGACGTCAAAGACGGCGGCAACACGTTGAACATTCAACTGCAGCCGGCGTCGTGACGCGGCGCTACGAGCGCTTCGTCGCCATCGGCGACAGTACGGTCGAAGGGCTCGACGATCCTGATGGTTGTGGCGGTTATCGCGGCTGGGCCGATCGCATCGCGCAACGGCTCGCTGACGAACAGGGCGCCGTCCTTTACGCGAATCTCGCCGTTCGCGGATGCACCACGCGACAGGTCCGCGATGAGCAACTGGCGGCGGCGATCGCGATGCGTCCCGATCTCGCCGCCGTCGTTTCCGGGATGAACGATCTGCTGCGCGGCAGTTTCGACGCGACGGTTTTGCGCGCGGACATCGAAGCGATGCAACGTCCGCTGATCGAAAACGGCGCAGTCGTCGTCACGTTCACGCTGCCGGAGTTCGGCGACGTGATGCCGATCGCACGAATGCTGCGCTCGCGCATCCATCAGCTGAACCAGGCGATTCGCGACGCGTCGGCGAGCAGCGGCGCGATCGTTTGCGACTTCGCGCGGTATCCGGTGGCCGGCGATCCGCGGCTGTGGGCGGACGATCGTCTGCACGCGAACAGCATCGGTCACGCACGCATCGCCGAGGCGCTGATGGATCACGTCGGATTGCACGACGATCGAAGCTGGGCGGAACCGTATCCTGAATCGGCGCGCCGTGGTTTCGGAGCCGCCGTGATCGCCGAAGTGCAATGGATTCGCGCGCATCTCGCGCCGTGGCTCTGGCGACATCTGCTCGGACGTTCGTCCGGCGATGGCATCACGGCGAAACGGCCGGCGCTCGCACCAGTTTTTCCATCAGCGACTCAAGCGCCGCTTCAGGATCAGCCTGCACGCCCGAATGCACAGGCGACATCTGAATGACCGTGCTGCGCGGCGCGACGAGCCAGTGAAAGCGCGCGCGTTGCACGAGCTCGCCGATCGAACCTGCTTCTTTGCCGCCGCGGCAGACGAGCGGAATGACGCCGAGGTGACTTTCGACGAGGGAGAGATCGACGTCGGGGGAGAGTGCGAGCAGACGTTCGCGCGGCAGCTCGATGCGCGAGTCGAGAAACGCGCGCGTCGAACAGAAGACGATCACGCCGGCGTTGACGAACTCGCCCCGCTCGACGCGCGGAACGACGCGCACGATCGCGTAATCAAACGAGCAGAGTTCGCGCACGAACCGCCTCCTCGACCCATTCACGCGGCTGCGCGACGCGACGCAGCAGCCAGTCGCGATACGCGGCGCGATGTTCTTCGATGCTCGCGAACAGCGAGACGTCGCCAAGCCACGACTCCGGTATCTGAGCCACGATCGCATCGATCGCGTCGGCGGTGAGCATCGGCGCAAGTTCCGCATCGGCTTCGCGAATTTCGCTCGCCCACGGCAGCAAAACGTGTTCGCGAATCGCGCCGAACGGTGTTCCCGCGCGCGCGATCGAATTCTCGTCCCAGTTGTGATGGAAGTAGAGCGACGCGCCGTGATCGATGAGCCACAGCTTGCGATGCCACACCAGCAGGTTCGTATTGCGTGCGGTCCGATCGATGTTCGTGACGAGCGCATCGAACCAGACGATTGATGACGCAAGTCGAGCGTTGCCCTGCAGCGGTTTGTCGATCAGCGGATCGAACGCGATCGAGCCCGGCAGGTAATCGAGCGCGAGGTTCAGCCCTTCGCTGCGCCGCAGCAAATCCTGAATCTCCGGATCGGGCTCCGTCTTAGCCATGCGCGGATCGAGCTCGACGAGCACGATCTCCGGAATCGGCAAGCCGAGGTGACGACCGAGCTCGCCGCCGATGAGCTCCGCGACCAGCGCACGCGCACCCTGTCCCGCACCGCGGAACTTCAGCACGTACGTTCCGTCATCATCCGCTTCGACGATCGCCGGCAGCGAACCCCCTTCGCGGAGCGGCGTTACGTAGTTCGTCGCGGCAATCGTTCGCATGCGCGCCCCGATTGTAGGCGGGCTATCATCCGCGCGCATGGTTCGTTACGTTCTCTCATGGGTTCGGCCCAACGACCATCTGTTCGACGTGGCGATTACGTTCACGACTCCGCGCGAGAATCCGGTCGTGCATTTGCCGGCGTGGCGTCCCGGTCGTTACCTCATTCAGAACTATGCGGCGAACGTGCGGGAGTGGTCGCCGAACCTGACGAAGATCGCGAAGTCGGCGTGGCGTGTGGGCGCTCGCGCGGGTGAGGAAGTCACGATCTCGTATCGCTTCTTCGCCGGGCTGCTCGATGCCGGCTCGTCATTTCTCGACGATGACGAAGCGTATTTCAACGGCTCGAATCTCTTCATGTGGATCGATGGTCTGCGCGCGGAACCGGCAACGCTGATGATCGCAGCTCCGGCCGAATGGCTCATCGAAACGCAGCTGCCGCGCGGCGACGGGAACACATTCAACGCCCGCGATTACGATCACCTCATCGACTCGCCGACGATCTGCGCGGCGAAGATGACGCGCCATTCGTTCGTCGAAAGCGGCGCACGCATTCATCTCATCTTCCGCAACGACGAAGGGATCGACACCGAGCAGTTCATCGAACCGGTGCGCGCGATCGTGCGCGAGCAGGCGGCGATGTTCGGCGGCCTGCCGCTGACCGACTATCGTTTTCTCTATCACGTCGGCGATCGATGGCACGGCGTCGAGCACGAAGACTCTTCCTCGATCATCGTCCGCCGTTCCGCACTCCTCGGCGCGAAACCAGGCGACGAAGGCTACGACCACTTCCTCTCCATCACCGCGCACGAGCTCTTCCATCTCTGGAACGTGAAGCGGATTCTCCCGGCCGCGTTCGCGCCGTACGACTACACGACCGAAACGCCGACGCGTTTGCTCTGGGCGATGGAAGGGATCACTTCGTACTTCGGCGATCTCTCGCTCGTGCGTGCCGGGATCTGGACCGACGAGCGCTATGTCGAGCATCTCGGACACGAGATCGAAACGCTCGAGAACGCGCCCGGCCGCGAAGTGCTGTCGCTGACGCAGGCGAGCTTCGACGGCTGGCTGCAGGAACCGGCGCAGATGCACGACAAGCCGAACGCCTGGATCTCGTTCTACAACAAAGGTGAGCTCGTCGCGGCGCTGCTCGATCTGTTGATTCGCTCGAAGAGCGACAAGACGCTCGACGACGTCGTCCGTCATCTCTGGCGCGAGTACGGCGAGTCGCGGCGCGGACTCGAAGACGACGCGATCGAACGAACAATCGTTGAAGTGACTGGCGTCGACGTGCGCGATTTCTTCGCGCGCTACATCGACGGAGTGGAACCGCTGCCGTACGCCGAACTTCTGCCGCTCGCCGGAATCGACGCCGGCTTCACGCAACGCGATGTTTCGCTCGGCGCGAAGCTGCGTCGAGCCGATGGACGGCTGCTCGTCGACTCCGTCGTGCGCGGCGGTTCGGCGATGGACGCGGGACTGTTGCCCGGCGACGAGCTGATCGCCATCGACGGCAATCGGATGCTGGCGGACAGCGATGTGGATCCGCTGTTGCGCGACGAAGAATCGGTAGAGTTGCTCGTGGCGCGGAACGGCGTGGTACGCGCGCGCCCGCTGGTGCCGCGGCGCGATGGCAGCGTCGACGTCGAGCTGACGATTTCCGGCGACAGCGGGTTGCGCGAGCGGTGGCTGAGGAGGACGGAATGAGTGAGCTGCGCCCGGTGGAGCTCACCGAGGATCGCGTGCCGGTGGCCGGGATTTCGGAGACGATTGAAGAGTTGGTGGAGTTGTACGGCGGCGAGCTCACGGAGTCGGGCGAGAACCGGCGTCAGTTCACGCTGCCGCTGCGTCGCGGCGTGGCGACGGCCGGCGCCGTGCAGTGCACACTGACGTGGGCAGCCGACGATGAGCGTGAAGGAACCGTGCGGCTCGTTTGCGATCGCGACATCGACGCGCCGAAAGCGCAGCGCATCGCGATTCTGATCGCCGGCGTGATCGGCTCGATCCTCTTCATGCTCTGGCCGTTCTTTGGATTCGCGCGCGAGATGGGAACGCTGGCGTGGGTTGGCGGCATCACGGCGCTGGCCGTTTATCTGCTGACGCTGCGCAAAACGAGCGGGGGAGTGGCGAGTGATTTTCTGGCGCGGCTTGCCCGGCGCCAGCGCAGCGCGGTGACGCCGGCGGAGTGACCCGCCGGCGCGCGCCGACTATTTCTCAGGATGTGAATCGTCGGTGCGCAGGACGCGATCTTCGTCGTCGTCACGCATCGCCTGGCGGATGATCTCGCCGCGCGTATCGCACGGCGGAACTGCGCGATGCCCGCGCCGAGTCTGTGCTGCCGCTGCCGAATGTCCGGCAGGCGGCGGCGGAAAAATCAACTTCACTGGTCCACCCCCTCACGCGTCACGCGTCCCGCAACGCCCATTGAATCCAGATTGAGCAGCCGTACATCGAGGAAAAGGTTCGCGCCGTTTGCGGCGTCCACCGGAACATCGAGCGTCAGCTCGTTCGCGCCGCCGGTCAGCGTGCGAATCGCTTCGCCCCACGCGATGCCGCGACGTTCGCCTTTCGCGTCGGTGCTCGATGCGACGATGACGTCGAAGCGATACGAGCCGGCGATCGCGACGTCGGCGTTCGCGCGAACGTGCAGCACGCCATCGCTGATCGTGGCGCGCAGCGAGTTGTTGTCGAGTCGCGCGGTGGTCCGCTCGTTCATGAACGCGCTCGAGCCGCTGCGCGCGAAGACAGCGCCGCGTCCGTTCGTGCCGCCGGCGTCGTAACGCACCGACCAGAAGCCGTTCGCATTCGACGGCAGGTCCTTCACGATCGCCGCGTATTCGCCGTCGTCTTTCGCGCCGTCGCCATGCGTCCCGTCGTCGAACATCGCGATCGCTTCGCCGGCCGATGCACCTGGCGCGGCGAGACGCGCGACGACATTCGCGCCGATGAGCGGCTCATCACCATCGCGCAACGTCGCGCGGAGCGTGACCGGCTCGCCGTCGTGACGCGACAGCGGTCCGGCCGTCGTCGTCATCGTGACGTGGCTCTCCGGCTCGCCGGCGACGACGAGCATTCCACCATCGTTCGAGAGTCCCGGAATCGCCAGCCGGTAGCTGGCGGCGTCGGTCCGATCGACGTGAATGACTTCCTGCATCGAGCCGCCGAGGTCGAGCCCCAGCTCCTCGGCAGCATCGATGACGAACCGCTGCACGCCGGCATTCGAAGAGCTCCATTCGCTCGCGCCGAGCGAATCTCCCGAAGGCGTTTTGAGCATCGCCGCGGCGTGACGCATGCGCGTCTTTCCGACCGGCAGCAACATGATGATCATGCCGCTGCCGCCGGTGGCCGGCAGCTCGACGCTATCGATCGCGTCGCCGCCTTTCACCGCGCGGACATACATCCGCGAGACGGACGCGGGCGCATCACGCAACGGCTCCGCGTACGTTTCACCGGCCGCGAATTTGCCAACGGTCGCCGGAGGATCGACCGCCAGCAGCGGCGTTGCGAGCAGAGAGAGGAACAGTGCGGCGATTGCTTTCATGATCTCCTCCGCTCAGAAATCGGTGGCGAGCGAGTCGCCGATTTTTCGGTAGTCGTTGCGGCGGTTGTGATGATGATTCGCCAGCGTCGTGAACCAGACCACGCCGACCGCCTGAGCGCTGTACTGCGAGACCATGCCGTCGTCTTCACCCGGCATCCCCGCAATTCCGGACAGCGTCGCCAGTCCGTAATCCTCGGAATGAATCATGTCGTTCCAAAGTCCGGTGCCGGCGATGTTGTAGACGGTTTTCGGCAGCGCCGGACGGCCCGTCGTGCCCTTCAGGTAGTACTGGTTGTAGTAGCTCATCGATGACGTCGAGCAGTTCCGCGTCGAGTCGTTGCTCTGTCCGACGAGATCGATCATCCATCCCGTCAGCCACGAGCCCGACAACGTGCCGGCGAGGTCGGCGGCCTCGGAACCTTTGTTCGGCGGCGCGATCGAGTTGACCCAGCGAATGCGGCTGATGATCGGCTGATAGCGCGAGTCGTACGTCGGATTGGAGAGGATCCAGCGGATGACGATGCCGCCGAATGAATGCGTCTCGACGACGATGTCATCGATGGCGTTCGCGTTCATCCAGTTGTAGATCTGCGCGGCGACCGCGTTGCCGGCGACCCACATGTATTGCGTGCCGTCGTAGCTGCAGACGAGGTAGGGAATCGTGAATCCCTTCGTCGTGGCGCGGAGCATGTCGTCGCCCCAGTACGCGCGCGCGACGCTCGCCTGGGCGAGATTGCTCCCGCCTTTTCCGTGGATGAATACGACGCCGGTTTTGGCCTGTGCGGCGACCACTCCGGCGAGCAATGCGACTGCGACCGTGATGAGGATCCGTCGTTTCATCAGTCGATGCCTCCGGACGGTCCGCTACTTCAATGGCGGTGCCGTACGCAGATTCAACGACTTACGTGAGGAATGGGTCGAAAGTCAGACCGAAAGGGGAAAGGAAGGAGGTGAATGAGGATTCAATGTTGAGCAGCGGGGTCCGAATCGGACCCCGCGCAAGCAGACGCAAGTGACGTCGACGTTACAGTTTGTCGGTGAGAATCGTCTTCGCGATCGTGGCGAGCTGCATGTTCGACGTTCCTTCGTAGATCTTCCCGATCTTCGAGTCGCGCCAGAACTTCTCCACCGGATACTCTTTCGTGTAGCCATTCCCGCCAAAAATCTCGACGGAAATGGACGTCACGCGCTCGGCCACCTGTGAGGAGAAAAGCTTCGCCATCGCTGCTTCCCGCAGGAAAGGCCGCCCGGAATCTTTCAATCTTGCGGCGTTGTAAACAAGCAGGCGTGCCGCCTCAAGGTCGGTCGCGGCCTGCGCGATCTGAAACTGGATTCCCTGAAAGTCCGCGATCGCCTTGCCGAACTGCTTACGCTCTTTGGCGTACGCAATCGCATATTCGAGCGCGCCGCGCGCCACGCCGAGCATCTGCGCGCCGATTCCGATGCGCCCTTCGTTGAGCGTCTCGATGGCGATCTTGTAGCCCTTGCCGACTTCACCGAGGACGTTCTCTTTCGGTACGCGGCAGTCTTCGAGAATTAGTTCACATGTTGACGATGCGCGAATGCCGGTCTTGTCTTCTTTCTTGCCGATGGTGAAGCCGGGGAAGTCGCGCTCGACGATGAAGGCGGTGATGCCTTTGTAGCCGGCGTCGGGATTCGCATTCGCGAAGATGATGAACACCCCCGCTTCAGCGGCATTCGTGATCCAGAGTTTCTGTCCGTTCAGCAGCCAGTGATCGCCGCGATCTTCGGCTTTCAGTGAGAGCGCAAAGGCGTCCGATCCCGATCCCGCTTCGGACAGCGCGTAGGCGCCGACCGTATCCGCTGCGAGCATGCCGAGGTAGCGGGATTTTTGCGCGTCGGTACCCCAGCGGATGATGGCGTTGTTGACGAGGGTGTTCTGCACGTCGACGAGCACACCGACCGACGCATCGACGTGCGAGAGCTCTTCGACGACGAGCACCGCGGTAAAGAACGTCGAGCCGGCGCCGCCGTACTGTTCGGGTACTTCGATGCCCATGATGCCGAGCTCGAAGAAGCTTTTGATGAGGTCGGAGTCCATCTTCGCGTCGTGGTCCATGCGATGGACGAGCGGGCGGATTTTTTCGATGGCGAAGTCGCGCACGCTCTGCTGAAACATCTGCTCGTCTTCCGAGAGCAAAGTCAGCGGCGCGCCGGGTGTGAGTTCGATGGTAGCGGTGGTCATAGGGGAGATCCTCCAGGCGGGCGGATCATTGCACGCTATTCGTCGACTCTCAAGTGTTGGTGCCCCGAGCCGGACTCGAACCGGCACACCCTGTTAAGGGCTGCGGATTTTAAGTCCGCTGCGTCTACCAATTTCGCCACCGGGGCCCGGCGACGCGCCGGTGCGTTCGTTCGCGCAGCGTCCGTGACCGGCTTCGCGGCGAATCATTGCACGCTGATCGTGCGCTGTGTTGTGGAGAGTCTAAGGTGAGGAGGTTCGGGAAGGGAAGGTGCGCCGAGGCTATGCCAACCAGCGCCGTCGCCCGTGGCGACCAAAAAGGGCGCCGTTTTACGGGCGCCCTTGGGGTGGAGACTAACTCGTTAGGTTACGAGCTCGCCCCCTCAGGTTTACTAGAACAATCCATTGAAATTTGTACCTCCTCCCCCATAAATTTCCGGCGGACCCGCAACAAGCGTCACGTTACGTACCGTGACCCACCTCGCCTGCGTCGCGGACCGGATCGGCCGCTCCTACTCGCCCCGTGGTGGAGGGGAGGAGCGGGATCTTTGAGTTCTTTTTCAAACCGCGATGCGGCCAGTTGCCGCACCGATTTCGTACACCGTTACGAAAGGAGCATCCGCTCGCATTTATTGCAAGCCCGCCCGCCCCTGGTCGTGTACGGCATGTCCATGAGAGTACGTTGTTCGCGTCGAAATGCAAGGCTAAAAATCAGCGAGTTTCATTACTTCAACAGCCGTGCCGGTCGCACAGATTCGTGTGCTACCATCTTTGGTTCCCGGGAGCTGACTGATATGAAACGACTTCCGATCGCGCTCGCCGCGACGTTGCTCTTCTCTGCACCACTCCTCGCAGCATCACTCAACGGAAAGATCACCTTCGTCTCGAAGCGCGGCCAGACGCCGACGGTCGGCGAAACGCTGGTCTGGCTCGAGCCGGTTACGACTTCGAAAACAGCGCCGAAACGCGCGCCGATCAACGCCCAGCTCGTCACGCGCAGCAAGTCGCTCGTGCCGCACGTGCTCGCCGTTCCGGCAGGCTCGACCGTTGCGTTCCCCAACGACGATCCGATCTCACACAACCTCTTCTCACTCTCGTCCGGCAACGCCTTCGACCTTGGCGTCTATCGAAAAGGCGCCGGCAAGACGCAGAAGTTCGATGCGCCGGGAGTCGTCAACGTCTATTGCAACGTCCATCCGAACATGTCAGCCGTAGTTCATGTGATGTCGTCTCCCTGGTACGCGTTCGCCGATGTGAACGGCAACTATTCGCTCGCCAATGTACCGGCGGGAAGGTATCGGCTCATGGCATGGAACGAACAGGGCGGCTCGATCGATGCGCCGGTCGAAGTGAACGCATCGGGACTGGTGAGCGGCAATCTCAATCTGACGCTCGACAGCCGCAACTACCGCGAACAGCAGCATCTCAACAAGGTCGGAAAGCCATACGCGCCGGTGCGCACGAGGGATTACTGAAACCGTGACAGCCGAACCGGTCGACACCATCGCTCCCGGCACGCTCGCCGACCTTCCGAAACGCAAACCGTACACCGTCGAGCGGGCCAGGTTTCCGCTGGTGTGGAAACTGTTCGGACTGACGGCGCTCGTCATCCTGATCGTCGCCGGCGTCGCGGTCAGCATCACCATCGAGCGCGCCGACAAGATCGCGCGCCGCACGATCGACGCGTCGATCTCCAGCGCCGCAAAACTCTTTCGCGATTTCGAGCATCAGCGCCTCGATCGATTGACCATCACCGCGGAATCGACCGGTCACGATCCGAGCTTCGCCGCATACATTCAGGATGGACTGCATCCGGTCCCGCCCGTCGTCGCCGGCGCGCCGCCGCCTCCGCCGAACGCACCGCCGCAGCCGCCCGACTACGCGAGCCTCAACGACCAGCTGACGACGAAGATGGAGACGGTCGGCGCCGATCTGATCGTGCTGCTCGATCAGGACGGCCACGTCATCTCGCGCACCGACGAATCGAACGTCAGCGGCGGCGCGCGTGACATCGATACACCGCTCGCGCGCCAGCTGGTTGACGACGCATCAATCCCGTCGGTCGCCGGCGTCATCGCAGCGGGCGACAAGCTCTATCACGCCGCCATCGCGCCGGTCGGCGCAGGCTCGAACAACGTTCGTATCGGCTACATCCTCATCGCCTATGCGATGAACGACAAGTTCGCGAATCGCATCGCCGAGTCGACCAACGCCGGTGTGATGTTCATCGCCAAAGCCGGCTCGCTCGTTCGCTCCGGCAACGCGCCGAGCTTCTCGATGCAGCAGATGAGCGGCGCGGAGAAGGTCGTGAAGAGCGGCAAGGTGTTGCCGCCGACGCGCGTGCAGATCGAGCGCGCGTCGTACATCATCACCGGCGAGCCGCTGCTGTCCGGTAAAGAGACGGTCGGCGCGGCGATGTTCGTTCGCTCGCTCGACAGCGAGCTCGCACCGTTCCGCGAGATCGAGAACGCACTGCTGGCGGGCGGCGGCGCGTCGCTGCTCCTGGCGTTCATCCTCTCGTGGCTGATCGCAAAGCGCGTCACGCGTCCGATCGAAGAGCTGGCCGGCATCGCTCAGGCGGTCACGGCCGGCGATTACACCGTCCACCCCGAGATCAACCGCAGCGACGAAGTCGGCATCCTCGGCCGCTCCTTCCAGAAGATGATCACCGCGCTCCGCGACAAGTCGGAGATCGAAGAGCTCTACGAACAGATGGCCGCGAAGTCGGAGGAGCGTGAAGCAATCTCCGTCCGCGCCGTCGAGCCGCCGGCGCTTGAAGAAGGAACGATTCTCGTCACCGATCTGCGCGGATTGCCGGCCACGGTAGGCGAGGGCGATGCCGCATCGGTGATCGCCGCGATCGCGCGCACGATGCGAATGCAGGAGATCGAAGTGCAGCGCCAGGACGGCATCGTCCGCGAGATCACCGGACATCGGCTGGTGAGCGTCTTTCCCGGCGAGCGCGGAATCATTCACGCCATCCGCGCCGCACGCGCCATGAACGAGGAGCTCGCCACCGGCGGCTCGAAGATGTCGCTCGGCGTCGGCATCGCGACCGGCGAATTCGTGACCGGCTCGATCGACGTCGGCGACGAACATGGACTGGCAATCGTCGGCAACGCGCCGCTGCTCGCGCTGCTGTTCGCGTGGCACGCACCGACCGGCTTCGCATACGTTTCCTATGAGAGCGCGCAGGCCGCCGGCGGAGAGATTCTCAACAGCGCGCAGCGCGAAGAGGTGCGGTTGAAGTGGTTGCCGCAACCGCTGCCGGTCGCGTCGCTGCCGCTCGTCAGTCTGACTACGGGCGTGATGCGTTCGCTCAACTCGCCGCTCGATCAGGCAGCGACCGTTCGCCTCGACAGCACCGAGCCCGGTCCGACCGCGCCGCAACTCTCGCAACAGGACCTCGTGGCCGGCAGTCTCTTCGCGCACCGCTACCGCGTCGATCAGATCCTCGGCCGCGGCGGCATGGGCGTCGTCTACAAAGCAACCGACACGCAGCTCGACGAAGTCGTCGCCATCAAAACATTGCCGGGCGACCTCATGAGCCGCTCGCCGGAAGACCTCGAGCGCTTCAAGCGCGAGATCCGGCTTGCGCGCAAGATCACTCACCGCAACGTCCTGCGTACGTATGACTACGGCGAAGCGGACGGCGTCTACTTCATCTCGATGGAGTACGTGCGCGGTTACACGCTCGCCGATCTCCTCACGGAAGCGGAAGGACGCCGCATGGCGCCGCGCGTGGCGATGGGCATCGCGCGCCAGATCTCGCGTGGCCTCGAAGCCGCGCACGAGCAGAACATCATCCATCGCGACATCAAGCCGCAGAACGTCCTCATCGATCACAAGGGCGAAGTGAAGCTGATGGATTTCGGCATCGCGCGCATGGCGGAAGCGCACGAAGGGATGACGCAGGCCGGACTGATCGTCGGGACGCCGCACTACATGAGTCCCGAACAGGTCCAGGGCAAACAGCTCGACCCGCGCAGCGACGTCTATTCGATGGGCGTGATGATTTACGAGATGCTCGTCGGCGAGAAGCCGTTCAACTCATCATCGCTGACCGGCGTGCTCGCCGCGCACATCACCGAAGCGCCGAAACCGCCGATCGACGTCCGTCCGGAGATCGGCCGCGAGATCAACGCGATCGTGATGCGCAGCCTCGCGAAGGATCCGAAGGCTCGCTACAAGGATGCGGGTGAGTTGCTGGTTGATCTGGATAAGGTGAAGGTGCCGGCGTAAGGCCGCACCTCACTTCCAAATCGCGTCGAGCAGCGGCGCTTTGATGTAGATCGGTCCGATCTTCAGCGCATCTTCTTCGCCGACGTTGTCGAACGAGAGACTCTTCAGCTTCAGGATCGGCAGCTTTTTGAAGCGCCGGAAGTTCAGCTCGACATACACCGGCGTTCCCGGGATGTCTTTCGCGACGGCCGCCGTTCCAGGCGAGATGCCGCGTACGAACTCCTCGACGATCGCGCGGAGCTGCTGGTTCTCCGGAATCACTTTCGTCGTCCAGACATCGATCCACGCATCGGCTCCGTAGACGATGCGATAGCGGCTTGCATCGATGCCGCGAACTTTGCCGGCGGTCGGTTTCAGCAGCGTGCCGCTGGCCATCCGTTCTTCACCCGCGCCGTTGCCGGCGAGCTTCGTCAGCACCGCGCTGATCTGCGCGATCGGCACATCGGTATACATCCGTCCGAGCGGATTCATCACCGTCACCGCCGGCGCGCCGTTGCG
The DNA here is from genome assembly GCA_025463165.1 of Acidobacteriota bacterium. Lineage (GTDB taxonomy): Bacteria > Acidobacteriota > Thermoanaerobaculia > Gp7-AA8 > Gp7-AA8 > JAOBAU01. The sequence goes on from JAOBAU010000191.1 coordinate 22,031, forward strand.
CGTGAAACCGTTCAGCCAGATCGTCTCGGCGCGCACGCCGCCGCCATAAACGTGAAGCGTGACGTTGCCGAACTTGCCGAGGAATGGGAACGGGGCGGTGGGGGTGGCTTCGAGCTCCAGGTGATAGGGGCGGGTGGCGGCGGAAAGCGGCAGCGCGAAGAGCGCAATGGCAAGAATGAGAGAGAGGCGTCGCAAGGATGCTCCAGAAAAAAGGGCGGCCACATGGGCCGCCCTGAATTGTCGATACGGTTGGATCAGAACGTCGAGTCGAGGAACGGACGAAGCTTCTTCGAGCGCGACGGATGGCGCAACTTGCGGAGCGCCTTCGATTCGATCTGGCGGATGCGCTCGCGCGTCACGTTGAACGAGCGGCCCACTTCCTCGAGCGTGTGCTCGGAGCCGTCGCCGACGCCGAAGCGCATCTTGAGGACCTGCTCTTCACGCGGCGTGAGCGTGCGCAGCACCTTGCCGGTCTGCTCTTTCAGGTTCGCGACGATGACGTGATCGATCGGCGAGATGACGCCGCGATCCTCGATGAAATCGCCGAGATGCGAATCTTCCTCTTCTCCGATCGGAGTCTCGAGAGAGATCGGCTCCTGCGCGATCTTCATGATCTTGCGCACTTTCGAAACCGGCATGTCCATCCGCTGCGCGATCTCTTCCGCCTGCGGCTCGCGACCCAGTTCCTGGACGAGCGCGCGCGACGTGCGCGTCAGCTTGTTGATGGTCTCGATCATGTGCACCGGGATGCGGATCGTGCGCGCCTGATCGGCGATGGCGCGGGTGATCGCCTGGCGAATCCACCACGTCGCATACGTCGAGAACTTGTAGCCGCGGCGATACTCGAACTTCTCGACCGCTTTCATCAGGCCGATGTTGCCTTCCTGGATGAGGTCGAGGAACTGCAGTCCGCGGTTCGTGTACTTCTTCGCAATCGAGACGACGAGACGAAGGTTGGCGACGATCAGTTCCTGCTTCGCCTGATCGGCCTCTTCCTCGCCGGCGCGGATGTCGCGAATGGTCGTGCGCAGCTCGACGTGCGTGGTGCCGTAGAACGTCTCCAGCTCGCCGAGCTTGTCCTGATACTTCTGCAGGCGGCGGCGATAGAAGTCGCGGCGGGTCTTGTCCTTCTCCCGCTTCAGTGCAACTTCGTCCTTCCGCACCATGCTCATGTTCTGCGACAGCTCGTTGTCGATGTCGCGCAGCTTGTTGATCATGCGGTTGCGCGTCTGCGGCGTGAAGTCGATCTGACGCATCCGGTCTTCGAGCTCGCCCGCGCACTTCTCGACCGACTTCTCGGTCGACTTCAGCGTCCGCTCCGAAAGCTTCTTCGGGTCGGCCAGCTTCGATTTGCAATCCTTGATCTTCTTGTCGAGCTTCGCGATCTCTTCGAAGATCGCCATGATCTCGTTGATCTTGTTGACGGTGGCGGCAGCCAGCTTCGGCTCGCCGTCGGCGGCCACTTCGATCGTGCCGTCGTCATCCGGCATGGCCAGATCGATCATCTCTTTGATCACGCGAGGATCTTTCTTCGCGCTCTCGTGGATCTTCAGGATCTCCTCGAGGATGATGCGGTTCTGCGAGAGCGCTTTGAAGACCTTGCGCTCGCCCTTCTCGATCCGCTTGGCGATGTCGACTTCGCCCTGGCGATCGAGGAGCTTCACGGTTCCCATTTCGCGGAGGTACATGCGGACCGGATCGTTCGTCTTGTCGACGATGCCGCTGGCCGCGGCGACGATGTCGGCCTGCACTTCTTCACGCTGATCCATCTCCTTCTCTTCGATGGTCCCGTCGATCGTGACCATCGCTTTGGAGTTGGTGGACAGCTGTTTTTCGGCGTCTTCGACGACGTCGATTCCCAGATCGTTGAAGCGGATGTAGATTTCGTCGAGCTCTTCGGGAAGGGACGTTACTTCTTCCGGGAGGGTCTCGTAGATCTCGTCATAAAGAAGAAATCCTTTCTCTTTCCCGATTGCGATGAGCTGCTTGACCTCGACGTACTTTTCTTCGATCAACTCGCCGACCCCCTGATCATCAATGTTGGATTCCGATTCGAGATTCGCAGTCCGAAGGCGGTTCATCGTTTTTCGCTCCTCGAAGTCCCGGGCAGCTTTGAGAGCGCCTCGCGTCCAACGGATCGAGCCGGTTTCCAGCCTCTTTCGAGACCTTTGCGCGACCGTCAAAACTTCCTCTTGACAGTCCCGCGAAAGTACCCTTCCGAGGACATTCGCGTAATCGTCCGTGGACGATAATTATTTCAGTTGCTGCCACATACGCATCAGTGCGTCCACACGCTCACCGTCCCCTTTGCGGCTGGCTTCTGCGATCTCACGGGTGATTTCCTGGCGGCGGCGCTCGCTGTATGCGCGCTCCATCTGCGGCAGGTTTTGATCGATGATGCGGATGAGACTCTGATCCTCGATGTCCTCGGTCAGCGTCAGCTCGGATAGCAGCGTCAACTCGGCCTCGCCCCTAAGATGGGTCGCGATCTCGCCGAAATCAATAGGGTTACCGGCGACGAGGTCGTTTTTTATGATAGAAAAGAGCGTTTTGCACGCGGCCTCCTCGAAGAACCCCTCCTGAATCCGCTCGACGACGTGTCCTCCCAGTCTTCCCTGCAGCGCCGCTGCCACCAATAGCTTCTCCGCTGATGGGATCGGTTCCCAGCGCTGGCGCTCGGTCGTGACCGGCATCGC